>NZ_CP098812.1:2835791-3150879 GCF_036825535.1 Parasalinivibrio latis | reverse complement strand
GAGTGGGACAAGCCTTACCTGACCATGAACTTTGATACTGAAGCCAACATTATCCGTGCTCTGGGTAAGATTGCCGGTAACGGCCACCTGCATAAAGGTTTCAAGCCTGTACACTGGTGTACTGACTGTGGCTCTGCACTGGCAGAAGCTGAGGTGGAGTACTACGACAAAAAATCACCGGCTATTGATGTGAAATTCAAGGCTGTAGATGAAACTGCCGTACTGGATAAATTCAGTCTGGTGGAAGGCCATGTTGGTGAGGGTGACCTGTCTATTGTTATCTGGACAACCACGCCTTGGACCCTGCCTGCCAACCGCGGTCTGGCGGTGTCCCCGGATCTGGAATATGTTCTGGTACAGGTTGAAGGTGAAACCCCTCAGCGTCTGATTCTGGCTGCTGAGCTGGCAACAGAAACCCTGAGCCGTGCCGGTGTTGAGAAGTACCACAACCTGGGCTTCTGCAAAGGTACTGCGCTGGAACTGCTGCGTTTCAACCACCCGTTTTACAGCTTTGACGTACCGGTAATCCTCGGTGATCACGTGACCACTGATTCAGGTACCGGTGTGGTTCATACCGCACCTGGCCATGGTCAGGAAGACTTCGCTGTTGGCCAGAAGTACGGTCTGGAAGTAGCAAACCCTGTTGGCAGCAACGGTGTTTACCTGCCTGATACCGAGTTGTTTGCCGGCCAGCACGTGTTCAAAGCAAACGACAGTGTTGTGGAAGTGCTTAAAGAGCGCGGTGCCCTGCTGCACCATCACGCCTACGAGCATAGCTACCCGCACTGCTGGCGTCACAAGACTCCAATCATCTTCCGTGCTACACCGCAGTGGTTTATCTCTATGGAGAAAGCGGGTCTGCGTGCCAAAGCACTGGAAGAAATCAAGAAAGTACAGTGGATCCCTGAGTGGGGCCAGAACCGTATTGAAGCCATGGTTGAAGGCCGCCCTGACTGGTGTATTTCCCGTCAGCGTACCTGGGGTGTGCCAATTGCGCTGTTCGTTCACAAAGAAACCTCTGAACTGCATCCTAACACCGTTGAGCTGATCGAAAAGGTTGCCCTGCGTGTTGAAGAAGCCGGTATCCAGGCTTGGTGGGATCTCGATATTGCAGAAGTTCTGGGTGACGACGCAGACCAGTACGAAAAAGTGCTGGATACTCTGGATGTATGGTTCGACTCCGGTGCAACTCACTACGCAGTCGTAAACCAGCGTCCGGAATTCAACGGCCATGAAGCAGATATGTACCTGGAAGGTTCTGACCAGCACCGAGGCTGGTTCCAGTCTTCCCTGATGACATCTGTTGCCATTAAAAACCATGCTCCGTACAAGCAGGTACTGACCCACGGTTTCACCGTTGACGGTCAGGGCCGTAAGATGTCCAAATCTATCGGTAACGTAGTTTCCCCTCAGGATGTAATGAACAAGCTGGGTGCAGACATCCTGCGTCTTTGGGTTGCCTCTACCGACTATACCGGTGAGATGACCGTTTCTGACGAAATCCTGAAGCGCAGCGCAGATGCATACCGCCGTATCAGAAACACCGCCCGCTTCCTGTTGGCGAACCTGCACGGTTTCAACCCTGAAACTGATATGGTTCCAGCAGAAGAAATGGTAGTTGCTGATCGCTGGGCGGTTGGCCGGGCACTTGCTGCCCAGGAAGAGATCATCAAAGCATTTGATGAGTGCAACTTCCACCAGGTAACCCAACGCCTGATGCAGTTCTGTTCTGTTGAGATGGGCTCTTTCTACCTCGACATCATCAAAGATCGCCAGTACACCGCGAAAGCCGGTTCTCACGCTCACCGCAGCTGTCAGAGCGCGCTGTTCCATATCGTAGAAGCACTGGTTCGCTGGATGGCACCTATCATGTCGTTCACTGCTGATGAAATCTGGGCTCAGATGCCAGGCTCACGCGATAAGTTTGTGTTCACTGGCGTATGGTATGACGGCCTGTTTGATCTGGCCGAAGGCGAAGCTCTGAACAATGCGTTCTGGGCAGAGCTGTTGAAAGTCCGTGGTGCAGTGAACAAAGAACTGGAACAGGCTCGTAACGACAAGGTTATCGGTGGTTCCCTGCAGGCTGAAGTGACGCTATACGCTGCTCCTGCTCTGGCCGAGAAGCTGGCTATCCTGGGTGATGAGCTGCGTTTTGCACTGTTGACCTCAAAAGCAGAAGTGGTTAGCGCTGAAACCCAGCCTGAAGGAAGCCGTGCTACTGAAATGGCTGGCCTGTGGGTGAAAGTAGCAGCTTCTGAAGCCAAGAAGTGTGAGCGTTGTTGGCACCACGTTGCCGATGTTGGCACCATTGCCGGTCACGAAGAAGTGTGTGGCCGCTGTGTGAGCAACATTGAAGGCGAAGGTGAAGAGCGTAAGTTTGCCTAATGACTGACCTGACGGTGAAACAGTCCGGATTGCGCTGGCTTTGGCTGGCGCTTCTGGTCTTCGTTGCGGATATCGGCTCCAAGTTGCTGGTAATGGATACCATGGGTTATGGGTGGGCAAACCGGATTGAGATCCTGCCTTTCTTTAACCTGTTGTATGTACACAATTACGGCGCAGCATTCAGTTTCCTGAGTGATGCCAGTGGTTGGCAGCGTTGGTTTTTCAGCATTATTGCCCTTGGTGTCTCTGGTCTTTTGGCGTATTGGATGCGGAAAACACCAGCCGCCGAAATCCGGGTTAATGCAGCCTATGCCATGATTATCGGCGGTGCATTGGGCAACCTGTTTGATCGTCTGGTGCATGGGTTTGTTGTCGACTTTCTCGACTTCTATATCGGCGACAAGCACTGGCCTGCATTTAACCTGGCTGATACTGCCATCTGTATTGGTGCTGCACTGATCATTCTTGACGGTTTCCTGCAGGATAAAAATTCCAAAACTGCCAAAAACTGATAAGCAGTGACAAGAACCCCTAAGCGCTGTCCGTTGATACGGGCAGCGCTTTCTTTATAATGACCCCGTAATTATTTTTTGAGCGGTAAAGCCATGACGACTATCAACGAAAAAAGCCAGGTGCTGATGCACATGCTCCTCAAGCTGGAAGACGGTTCAGTTGCAGACAGTACCCGTGAAGTGGGTCAGCCGGCGAAGGTATTTTTAGGTAACGGAAGCCTGAGCCAGAAGTTCGAAAGCAGCCTCTATGGTTTGAAGGCTGGTGACACTCACAGCTTTACCCTCGACCCCCAGGATTCATTCGGTGAGTCAAACCCAGATAACATCCAGTACATGGAACTGAGTCAGTTTGGTGCTGAGATCCCGGTTGAAGTCGGTACAATCGTTGCCTTTACTGATATGGAAGGTAAGGAAATTCCGGGAATGATAGCTGAAATCTCCGGAGACTCAGTCACTGTAGATTTTAACCATCCGCTGGCGGGTAAGCGTGTTACCTTCGAAGTAGAAATCCTGTCTGTCGAATAAGCGGGGAAAAGGCATGAAAATCGTTCTCGCAAACCCTCGGGGCTTCTGTGCCGGTGTTGACCGCGCGATCAGCATTGTTGAACGTGCCCTTGAAATGTACCAGCCGCCAATCTTTGTCCGCCATGAAGTAGTGCACAACCGTTTTGTGGTTGAGGGGCTGAAGGCACGTGGTGCCATTTTTGTCGAAGAACTGGATGAAGTGCCTGACGGTAACATCGTTATTTTTTCTGCCCATGGCGTCTCCCAGGCAGTACGCAACGAAGCAAAATCCCGTGAGTTGACGGTGTTTGATGCAACCTGCCCGTTGGTAACCAAGGTCCATATGGAAGTTGCCAGGGCAAGCCGCAAGAACCTTGAAGTCGTACTGATTGGCCATGCTGGTCACCCGGAGGTCGTCGGTACTATGGGGCAGTACACCAGCGAAGAAGGGGGCATGTATTTGGTGGAAACACCGGAAGATGTCTGCAAGCTGGCGGTGAAAGATCCGTCCAACTTACATTTCGTCAGTCAGACCACATTGTCTGTCGATGAAACAGCTGGTGTTATTGATGAACTCCGCCGCGTATTCCCTGATATTCAGGGCCCGCGAAAAGACGATATCTGCTATGCAACACAAAACCGTCAGGATGCGGTCCGCGATCTGGCGGCCCGTACTGATGTTGTCGTGGTTGTGGGCTCGAAAAACAGTTCTAACTCCAACCGTCTGCGTGAGCTTTCGGAAAAGCTGGGTACACCTGCTTACCTGACAGACAGTGCGGATGATGTTGATGCGAACTGGCTTGAAGGAAAAGATGTTGTGGGCATCACTGCCGGAGCGTCAGCACCGGAAGAGTTGGTGAACCAAATCATTGCACGCATCCAGACCCTTGGTGGCGAGGATGTTGAAGAGCTGTCCGGACGGGAAGAGAACATGTTCTTCGAAGTACCGAAAGAACTGCAAATCAGGCAAGTGCAATAAGTTATTAAAAACGGGGGCTTACAGCCTCCGTTTTTCTATCTGCCCGTGATTTTGCTTATATCTGACATTGCGGGTAGAGTGTTATTTTTGTGATATTCATCGGGTAAAGACACCCGAAGACAAGAGAAAAGGGGACACACATGGTGCGCATTGCGATTGCCGGCGCGGCAGGACGCATGGGAAGGAATCTGATTCAAGCCTGTCAACAAATTGAGGGGGCAACCCTGGCTGCAGCTACAGAGCGCCCGGAATCCAGCCTGATTGGTGCGGACGCCGGTGAACTTGCTGGTGTGGGTAACCTGGGCGTGGCAGTAGTGTATGATTTCCGAAAAGTGGTTGAAGATTTTGATGTCATCATCGACTTTACGGCTCCGGCAGCGACACTGGCGAACATTGAAATATGTAAGCAATACGGTAAGAAGATCGTCATCGGTACTACGGGTTTTACTGAAGAGCAGAAAGACCTGATTTCAAAAGCGGCCGAGGATATCGGAATTGTCATGGCACCTAACTACAGTGTCGGTGTAAACCTGGTGTTCAAGTTGCTGGAAAAGGCCGCCAAGGTGATGGGCGACTACTGTGACATTGAAGTCGTTGAAGCTCACCACAGACACAAAGTAGACGCGCCATCCGGTACGGCACTAGGAATGGGCGAAGCCATTGCCGGTGCAATGGGCAAAGATCTTAATGATGTTGCCGTCTATGCCCGTGAGGGTATTACCGGCGAGCGCACAAAGGGTGAAATCGGTTTTGCTACCATTCGTGCTGGCGATATCGTTGGGGAACATACTGCAATGTTTGCTGATATTGGTGAGCGTGTTGAGATTACTCATAAGGCATCCAGCAGAATGACCTTTGCCAATGGTGCAGTAAGGGCGGCCGTGTGGCTTTCAGGGAAAGATTCCGGGTTCTATACCATGCAGGATGTGCTCGGGTTACATGACTTTTAATGATTAGCTATGCACCGCCCCTCGGGGCGGTGTTTTTTTATCTGCATTTTATCACCTCCTGTCCCGAGTGGTTTGATTGGCGGATATTTCGTCAGAATTGCTTGGTTTTAAGTGTTGTTTTGGCTGTTACGCTATGTAATTTGTCTTTGAGTGGTGAAATGTAAAGATATCTTGCGCTGCTAATCGGTTGCTTTCTCTGTTGACAAAATGTTCACATATTTTGTCTGTTAATAAGTGTTAGATTTAGTTAACTGGGGCTATATCTGCTGATTCCGGTGAATTAATGTGTGTTTTTGGTCGCTTGTGGCCATCGATTGGGTGTTTTAGGTGTAAATTACAATAAATTTCGTGGTCATTATTGACAGTTAAACATGTGATCTCTAGAATGCGCGCAATTTGTCAAAATTCTGCTTTACGGATGTTTGACAGTTTGATGGAATAGATGAATGCATTGTTATTTAATTTTTATGCATTCTTATTTTAATTGGAGGTTGTCTTGAGCAAGTCTGCGCTGTTAGTCCTGGAAGATGGGACAGTGTTCCACGGCGTGTCGATTGGAGCGGATGGTATCGCAGTCGGCGAAGTTGTCTTTAATACCTCGATGACGGGGTATCAGGAAATTCTTACCGACCCATCCTATTCTCAGCAAATCGTCACTCTTACTTATCCTCACATTGGCAATACCGGTACTAATACCGAAGACGAAGAATCTTCCCAAATTCATGCCCAAGGCCTCGTCATTCGTGACCTCCCGCTGATCGCCAGCAACTTCCGCAATACCAAAACCCTTTCTGATTACCTTAAGTCGCAAAACATTGTCGGCATCGCGGATATCGATACCCGCAAACTGACCCGTTTGCTGCGCGAAAAAGGTGCCCAGAATGGCTGCATCATGGCAGGTGACAACCTGGATGAAGCCCTGGCGCTGGCGAAAGCGAAGGAATTCCCAGGCCTGAAAGGCATGGATCTGGCGAAAGAAGTCACTACTGCTGAAAGCTACACCTGGAAGCAGGGCAGTTGGACACTGACCGACGGTTTGCCTGAAATCAAGGATGATGCAGAACTGCCATACCATGTTGTGGCTTATGACTTTGGTGCCAAGCGCAATATCCTGCGCATGCTGGTTGACCGTGGCTGTCGCCTGACTGTGGTACCTGCCCAGACTTCTGCTGAAGAGGTTTTGGCGATGAACCCGGATGGTGTCTTCCTGTCAAACGGCCCGGGTGACCCAGAGCCATGTACTTACGCTATCGAAGCGACCAAAACATTTCTGGAAAAAGGCCTGCCAGTATTCGGTATCTGTCTTGGCCACCAGATTCTGGCGCTGGCAAGCGGTGCAAAAACTGTGAAGATGAAGTTTGGCCACCACGGTGCGAACCACCCGGTTAAGGATATCGACCGCGATGTGGTGATGATTACCAGCCAGAACCACGGCTTTGCTGTAGATGAAGCAACACTGCCGGACAACCTGCGTGCAACCCACAACTCCCTGTTTGATGGTTCACTGCAAGGTATTCACCGCATGGACAAACCGGCATTCAGTTTCCAGGGACACCCTGAAGCGAGCCCAGGTCCGCACGATGCGGCACCACTGTTCGACCATTTCATCGATCTTATCAAGCAACACAGCGCGTAATCCGGAGTAGCAAGCAATGCCAAAACGTACAGACATTAAAAGCATTCTGATTCTTGGCGCCGGCCCGATTGTAATCGGCCAGGCGTGTGAGTTTGACTACTCGGGTGCCCAGGCTTGTAAGGCGCTGCGCGAAGAGGGTTACCGTGTAATTCTGGTGAACTCTAACCCGGCAACCATTATGACTGACCCGGAAATGGCCGATGCGACATACATCGAGCCAATTCAGTGGGAAGTGGTTAAGCATATTATTGCCAAGGAGCGCCCGGATGCCGTTCTGCCGACCATGGGCGGCCAGACTGCACTGAACTGCGCGCTGGATCTCGAGCGCCACGGTGTACTGGCTGAGTTTGGCGTAGAAATGATCGGCGCAACGGCTGATGCTATTGATAAGGCAGAAGACCGTCACCGCTTTGACAAGGCAATGAAGAGTATCGGCCTTGAATGTCCACGTGCCGGTATTGCCCACAATATGGAAGAAGCATACGGCGTCCTGGATGAAGTCGGCTTCCCATGTATTATCCGTCCTTCCTTTACTATGGGTGGTACCGGTGGCGGTATTGCTTATAACAAAGAAGAGTTCGAAGAAATTTGTAACCGTGGTCTGGACCTTTCGCCAACCAACGAGTTGCTGATTGACGAATCCCTGATCGGCTGGAAAGAGTATGAGATGGAAGTTGTCCGTGACAAGAACGACAACTGTATCATCGTCTGCTCCATCGAAAACTTCGACCCGATGGGTATTCACACCGGTGACTCTATCACCGTTGCTCCAGCCCAGACCCTGACCGACAAAGAATACCAACTGATGCGTAACGCCTCCCTGGCGGTACTGCGTGAAATTGGCGTGGAAACCGGCGGTTCAAACGTACAGTTTGGTATCAACCCGAAAGATGGCCGCATGGTTATCATCGAGATGAACCCGCGTGTATCCCGTTCATCCGCATTGGCCTCCAAGGCAACCGGCTTCCCGATTGCAAAAATCGCTGCCAAGCTGGCTGTGGGTTATACCCTGGATGAGCTCAAAAATGACATCACTGGCGGTGCAACCCCTGCGTCATTCGAGCCAACCATCGACTATGTCGTTACCAAGATCCCACGCTTCAATTTCGAAAAATTTGCCGGTGCCAATGACCGCCTGACTACCCAGATGAAGTCAGTGGGCGAGGTAATGGCAATTGGCCGTAACCAGCAGGAGTCCCTGCAAAAAGCCCTGCGCGGCCTGGAAGTCGGTGCTGCCGGATTTGACGAAATGGTTGACCTCGAAGCTGATGATGCGCTGACCAAGATCCGCCATGAGCTTAAAGAAGCCGGAGCCGAGCGTATCTGGTATATCGCAGATGCGTTCCGTGCGGGCATGTCAGTAGACGGTATCTTCAACCTGACAAACATTGACCGCTGGTTCCTGGTTCAGATTGAAGAACTGGTGAAGATGGAGCAGGAAGTCAAAGAAGGTGGTTTTGCGGGCCTGACCGAAGACAAATTGCGCAAACTGAAGCGCAAGGGCTTCTCCGATGCGCGTCTGAGCCAGCTGCTGGGTGTGTCTGAAAATGAAGTGCGCCGCATCCGCGACCAATACAGTATCCATCCGGTCTACAAGCGTGTTGATACCTGTGCTGCAGAATTCTCTTCAGATACTGCATACATGTACTCAAGCTACGATGAAGAGTGTGAAGCTGCACCATCTGACCGTGACAAGATCATGATCCTTGGTGGTGGCCCGAACCGTATTGGCCAGGGTATTGAATTCGACTACTGCTGTGTTCATGCGGCACTGGCCCTTCGCGAAGACGGTTACGAAACCATCATGGTGAACTGTAACCCGGAAACCGTATCTACCGATTACGACACATCCGACCGTCTCTACTTTGAGCCGGTTACGCTGGAAGACGTGCTTTCCATCGTTCGTGTTGAAAAGCCTAAAGGTGTGATTGTTCAGTACGGTGGCCAGACCCCGCTGAAACTGGCCCGTGCGCTGGAAGCAGCCGGTGTGCCGATTATCGGTACCAGCCCTGATGCAATTGACCGTGCAGAAGACCGTGAGCGTTTCCAGATTGCCGTAGACCGCCTCGGCCTTAAGCAGCCGGCCAACGCTACGGTGACAACCATGGAACAGGCGATTGAGAAAGCCCGTGAAATCGGTTACCCGCTGGTAGTTCGCCCTTCATACGTGCTGGGTGGACGTGCGATGGAAATCGTCTATGACGAGCAGGACCTGCGCCGCTACTTCAACGAGGCAGTCAGCGTTTCCAACGAATCCCCTGTACTGCTCGACCGCTTCCTGGATGATGCGGTAGAAGTAGATATCGACGCCATCTGTGACGGTGAGCGTGTAGTTATCGGCGGCATTATGGAGCATATCGAGCAGGCTGGTGTCCACTCTGGTGACTCAGCATGTTCGCTGCCTGCGTACACCCTGAGCCAGGAAATTCAGGACGAAATGCGCACCCAAGTGGAAAAGCTGGCCTTTGAACTGGGCGTACGCGGCCTGATGAACACCCAGTTTGCGGTGAAGGATAACGAAATCTACCTGATTGAAGTTAACCCTCGTGCAGCCCGTACTGTTCCATTTGTCTCCAAGGCGACTGCAGTTCCCCTGGCAAAAGTGGCTGCCCGCGTCATGGTTGGCCAGTCGCTGGCAGAACAGGGTGTGACCAAGGAAGTGATTCCTCCTTACTATTCTGTGAAAGAAGTGGTTCTGCCATTTAACAAGTTCCCAGGTGTGGACCCAATCCTTGGCCCTGAAATGCGCTCTACCGGTGAAGTGATGGGTGTAGGCAAAACCTTCGCTGAAGCCTTTGCCAAAGCTGACCTGGCGTGCGGTAAGGAATACAGTGAAGGTGGTCGTGCACTGCTGAGTGTGCGCAATAACGACAAACAACGTGTCGTTGACCTGGCGACCAAGCTGATCAAGCAGGGCGTTGAGCTGGATGCGACACACGGCACCGCAGTCATCCTGGGTGAAGCTGGTATCAATCCTCGTTTGGTTAACAAAGTTCACGAAGGCCGTCCTCACATTCTTGACCGCATCAAGAACGGTGAGTACACCTATATCGTTAACACCACGGAAGGCCGCCAGGCGATTGAGGATTCCAAGGTCCTTCGTCGCGGTGCACTGCAGGAAAAAGTGAACTACACCACCACACTGAATGCAGCTTTCGCAACCTGCATGGCGTACT
Source organism: Parasalinivibrio latis (assembly GCF_036825535.1). GTDB lineage: Bacteria > Pseudomonadota > Gammaproteobacteria > Enterobacterales > Vibrionaceae > Parasalinivibrio > Parasalinivibrio latis. The sequence goes on along the minus strand of NZ_CP098812.1, from coordinate 3,140,737 downwards.
CTGCGCTGGATAAGTCAGTGGTTACTTCGGTGCAGGAGCTCCATGCCCGTATCAAGGCAGCTGAGCAAGCCTGATTGTAAGAAAAACCATAAGGCTGGCGGTATAACAGCCAGCCACGACAACCTCATTTGCCCACCCCAAGCGGTGGGCTTTTTTCACCCTGATTGTTTGCAATTAAAACAATAGCCTTCCGGAATATTCCCTCTTGCTTACAATATTGGGTAGCGTACAATGACCTCGCCACACTGCTGTGGCTAATAACTGGAGTATTTCATGAACGATAACGACCATCCTCCGAGTTGTAAGGGAGCTTCGGCGCTCTGACGGTCTGTTCATGAAAAACACCGTCTGAGTCCCGTCAGGCGGTGGAAATATCCTTCCTCCCCATCTCCCCAAAAAATTCGTAAGTCAGTCAACTGATAGCCGAGACCTCATTGTTTGCAGGAGCCTCGTACGTATTTCGTGCCGGTTCTGCCAGTGGCTCAGTTTTATACGGTTTGTCTTTTGACGATGGTCTTTACCGTTTCCTTTGCCAATCGGGAGGTTCGCAATGGCGGTATTGAACTCACCAGCTCAGCTGGTAGAAACACACGAAAAAAACGCTGAGATTGAAACAAAAGACGTACTGGCAATGCGCCGTGCATTCCTCACCTATGATGACGACGAAAAAGTCCGTCTTTTGGTGGTAATGCCAATGTCAGAAGCCATTGCGATCCTTAATACCTGTCCGCTGGCGAAAGTGCGCCGCCTGCTCGACAGGATGATGGAAAAAGACCATGACGTCCGTTCCCGCCAGTTGGCAACCGGTCTTGGATTGATAAGCTCCGAAGCGGAACCGGACGGTAACTACCTCACAAACGGCGTGTGGGTACACGTTCGAGAGCGTATCGGTTGGATTGTCGGGCTGGCACTTTTAGGTATTGTCTCCGGACTGATAATTTCCCATTACGAAGACACGCTCAGCCAACTTGTTTTGCTTGCGGTCTACATGCCGGTTATCGCGGCAGCGGGTGGTAACGCCGGTTCGCAGGCTGCAACGTTGGTGGTGCGTGCCCTGGCGATGGGCGAGATACACCTGACGCAATGGCTTGCTGTGGTGTGGAAAGAATTCCGCATCGCACTGGTGATTGCCGTGGCCTTGTCGGTGGTAATTATGGGCCGGGTGGTATTGTTTAGCGGGCACCAGATCCTGCCTGATGGGATGACGATATACAGCATTGCAATGGCAATCGGTGTTGCCCTTGTCATTCAGGTGGTGATATCGACCACTATAGGTGGCCTTCTGCCAATGATTGCCAGGGCCTGTAAATTGGACCCGGCGGTTCTGGTCAGTCCGGTACTGGCGTCGGTTGTCGATATCAGCGGTATGATGATTTACTTTATCACCGTCAATGCAATGTTAGGGTTGAATTAATCACCGCCCGGTAAAGCTCGCGCTCGAACTGTTCAATGGGGGATGGCACATTTTTCAAGCTGTCATCCTCTCTCCTTTCCGGGAAATAATCACTTACCATCTGGATCACCAGCACATCCTTTCCAGCCTCTGTTTTTACGATGCCTGCCAGGTTATAAGTGCCATAAAGTGACCCGGATTTTGCCTGTACCCGTCCTTTAACAGGTTCTTGCCTTAAGCTTTGTCTGTATTTCAGTGTGCCATCAACGCCGGAAACAGGCAGTGTGCCCATCAGCCCAAGCTTGGGATGGTGGTAAATGTAAGAGACGATTTGTGAAAGTTGGTGAGCACTGACCCGGTTGTTACGGGACAGACCCGATCCATCAACGATAACAGCGTTTTTCAGCAAGATTCCGGCTTTTTCTTCAAGAACCTTTTTCACTGCTTCACTGCCATTGGCAAAGCTGCCCGGCTGGTGAAATATCTGACTTCCCAGTGTTTTTAGAAGGTTATCTGCAATCAGGTTATCTGAGTCTTTCACCATTTCCCGGATAAGAGCGGGTAGGGGATTTGACTGATGTGTTGCCAGAATTCTTCCACTCGGTGCTTTGCCAGTTTTTATTGCTCCAGCCAATTGAATGCCATTTTTCTCGAGGGCTGAATGGATAATGCCAGAAGCAAATTTATCTGGGTTAATAACTGCAAACTTGAGTGGGAGAGGTTTCTTCCTATTTGTCAGGCAACCCGACAGTCTGTAAGTGTTCTGGTTGTCGTAATACAACTCGAGATCACAGTGACTGCTTTTTTGCTGCTCTTTTGTGACTGCCGCTGCATCTGTAGAAACGGTGATGTTTTGAAAGCTTGGAACATGTACCCGGGTTAGTTGTTTACCTTCTTCACTGTAAATCGCACCCTGAACACAGTTGTGATCAACGGTTATTGCTGATGACGGTGCGCTGTAGCAAACCCCTAAAATATCCCACGGCCAACCGGGCGCGCGTTCATACCCGGAAAAAATAGATGTATCGAGAATGATATCGCCCGTAATCTGCTTGATTCCGCGCTTCTTGAGGTTGCTGACCAGCGTTTCGAGGTTTGTCCGGGTAAGAGTTGGGTCACCGCTAAAGCGGAAAATAACGTTGTTGCCGGACAGTTCCAGAGTGGTGTTGAACCGAAATTCTTCAGGTAACGCCAACGTGGCAGCAAGTGCGGTGGCCAATTTCAGCGTGCTGGCTGGAGGAACAAGCCGGTCCGCATTTTTTCTGACCGTTGCCTTTGATGTGCCGAGATCATCAACAACCAGTGACAGTTGGCTGCCCGGTGGAAGAAGGGACTCCACCGAAGACATGGGAACGGCTGAAGCAGGAATTGCCAAAAGGGCAAGAAGAAAAGTTAACAGCCGCATGGAGACCTCAATACAAAAAAGTGAGGCTTATTATAACGTCCAGAAACGCAAACAAAAACGCCTGCACAAGGCAGGCGTATGAGTATCATGACAAGTGACTTTAGAAGTCGTAGCGTAGACCCAAATGTGCCCAGTCTTCTGCCGCTGCGTCACCTACATCATCTTTGTCCAGCATATTAAAGTTGTATGACGCGTAAGCGCGGAATTTGGTATTGAAGAAGTAGGTTGCATCTAAAGCCCAGACATCTGCTACGTCCACATCAGGGCCTGCTCCTTTCGGATCAACGGTACCGTTACCATAGGTGGTGGTAAATACCCACTGGTTCAGGTTATAGGCTGCCGCCAGTTCGTATCCATCATAGTCAGCAAGGTCATTCAGCCTGTCTCCTGTGGTGTATAGACCGGCGACATAGAAATCCCCAATCGTATAGTTAATTGCAGCGATTAGTTGGGTATCATCCTTAAGTGTTTTATAAGACTGCTCAGCGTATCCCAGACCTAGACCAAGGCCGATAGGAAGGTTATAAGTGGCTCCGATTGAATAGCCTTCGTTGTCATTGCTTTCAACCTGATTTGCAACCACTGTGGAGTTGGCAAAACTATAGTTTGCTTTTACTGTCAGATCATTAAACGTACCTTTGTAATAAAGGTTGTTATCAACCCGATCAGCAACAACAAGTTTGGAGGAAGCTGCGGCACCGTCGTACGCCATAATATCGGTAAAGTCAGTGATCATGCCTAATGAACCGTCAGCACGTCCGTAACCTACCTCGCCGAAATCACCACCTACACCTGCGTATGCGTAGCGGGTTTCGATGTTTTCTGCACTGTTAGAGGTACCTTTAATCGGCGCATTTGTTGAACTGTTTAACTGAGCTTCGTAGTAACCGACACCGTAGAGATCTGGTGTTAATTGAGACTGTCCCATAAAGCCAATACGGGCGCGAGACTGATCGTCAACCTCTCCATCACGGATCTGTGCGACTGCTTCTACACGGCCGTTGATTGAAATTGCGGAATTTGCGTCAGAGTAAATTTCAGCTGCAGAAACTGAGGCCGGTCCGGCTACAGATGCAACAGCCAGTGCGATAATTGATTTGTTCATTGCTTTTCCTCTCTATGGAGTTATATATCCGTTTATTTTTCATGAACTGCAGTGAACTTCCGTTTCTACCTTCACCCTTCTACTACACCGTGTGACCCCGGTGCTTACCGCCTGAGAGTGGTAAATGTAATCAAATCATCCTTGGGCGAGAGTTATTGCCTGTTTTGCTCCTTTATCGTTTGTGAGGGAAATCTTATAAGTGTTTTGTTTCTCTATGCTTGCTTGATGTGTGCAAGGTATCACATGGGATTGGATGGGTTTTGTAGCATTTATTGGACAAAAAATGATTAATCAGTGCCTGATAAACTGGCGCTCTTAACGTGCTGAAAATACGGGTGTTTGGTAAGAAGGGATAGGGCTGGTGTGTTTTAGAGAGGCTTTATATACAAAAACGCCTGCACAGGGCAGGCGTTTTCAGGCAATGGTAGCGAACGGCTATTAGAAGTCGTAACGCAGGCCAACCATTGCTGAGTCTTCTGCATCTGTAGCCGCTTTAACTTCAGATTTGCTCATCAGGTTGAAGTTGTAGCCAGCGTAAGCGCGGAACTTGTTGTTGAAGAAGTAAGTTGCATCAACACCTACTGCTTCGACAGCGGTATCTGAGTCGAATGAACCGTTACCGTAAGTAGTGGTGAATACCCACTGGTTCAGGTTGTAAGCTGCAGCCAGTTCATAGCCATCGTAGTTGTGGCGGCCTTGTTTAAGATTGGCTGTATCATTAACCGCATCAGGGTTGCGGTTACCGTTGGTGTACAGGCCGGCAAAGTACAGGTCACCAATGGTGTAGTTTACTGCAGCCATCATCTGGTCATTGTCTTTAGCATCGTTAGCTTGTTCTTGGGCATATCCCAGACCGAAGCCAAGACCCATTTCAGTGTTATACACAGCACCCAAAGAGTAACCAGCGTTGTCAGCTTTAGATACGTTTGAAGTACCGTTGCTGTTTTCAGTCGAGTTGTTGTCAAAACTGTAGTTTGCTTTAACAGTCAGGCCGCCGAAAGTGCCTTTGTAGTACATGTTGTTGTCAACACGGTCAGCCACAGTCAGTTTGTCAGACGCTACCGCACCGTAAGTAGACATGATGTCAGTGAAGTCAGTGATCATGCCCAGAGAACCGTCAGCACGGCCGAAACCTACTTCACCGTAGTTGCCACCGATACCAGCATAAGCGTAACGGGTTTTCAGGTTATTTTCTTGGTCGTTGCTTTTGTCTGCATAGTTGTTGTTAGACAGTTCGAATTCTGCGTAACCCACACCGTACAGGCCTTCAGTCAGTTGAGACTGACCCATAACGCCAAGACGTGCACGAGAAATATCATTTACATCGCTGTCGTGAGATTCAGCGCGTGCTTCCATACGGCCCTGCAGAGAGATAGCAGAGTTGTTGTCAGAGTAGATTTCTGCAGCAGATACAGAGGCAGAAGCGGCAAAGCCGGCAACAGCCAGAGCAATCAGTTTTTTGTTCATTGCGAGTGTCCTTTTCTATTTTTTTGCGTGTCGCATCTTGGTTTTAGGTGATGCGTTGCCAAGTTTGTAATCCCACAAACTGGTGCCCCGTTAGTAAAACAATCAAAAAATATATTTTGAACAATGTTTTTTATGTTTTATTTCACGCTCAATTATTCGCAAAACCAATAACATGGCGCGTTTATGATAAATTGATCGCAATTATTAACATTTATCTTTTTTTAGATTCAGAAATAGTGTGATCACCGTAACGCATTGTTTATCGAGGTGATCTTGATCACGCTTTTTGTTTTTGGAATTTGCGGGCTGGATTGGGTGATAACGTGTTGTAACTAGCGATATTTGTGCTTCATGTCGGGTTCGCCATTTAAAATCAAGGTGACCTTATCCAGCTCTTTGATTACACTGACACGACAATTAAGTGAATCTGCCGCGCTGTAGCATTGCTAAGCAGCGTGGCTTTGTTTTTGCCAAAATCATCCGGTTTTGGAATAAGAGGTAATGGTATCTATGGAAAAAGTGCCAATGACTGTTCGCGGTGAACAGCTGCTTCGTGAAGAACTAGAGCGCCTGATGAAACGACGCCCATTGATTTCTAAGGCGATTGCAGAGGCGCGTGAGCTGGGCGACCTGAAAGAAAATGCGGAGTACCATGCTGCGCGTGAAGAGCAGGGCCTGGTGGAAGCCATGATCCGTGACATCGAATATAAGCTGTCAGTTGCTCAGGTTATTGACGTTACCAAACTGCCTAACAGCGGAAAGATTATCTTTGGTGCTACTGTCTCTCTGATTGATGTGGATACCGATGCGGAAGTGTCTTACCGTATCGTTGGTGATGATGAAGCAGATATCAAACAGAACCTGATTTCTGTTAACTCACCGATTGCACGTGGCCTGATTGGTAAAGAAGAGGGTGAAGAAGTCCGTATTGAAACACCGGGCGGCCTGAAAACCTTCGAAGTAGACGCAGTTGAATACGTCTAAGAAATATTGTTACGAATAGTGACAAAAAAGGCCGCGAAAGCGGCCTTTTTGATGGGTGTCGAACAGTCGCTTACTTGCGTGGCAGTTCGATTTTTCGATCTTCGCTTGGACGGTAGATAACCAGCGTTTTGCCAATTACCTGCACTTTTTCTGACTTGGTTTCGCGAACAATCGCGTCGGCAATCAGGTTTTTAGTGTCACGGTCTTCGGAAGCAATCTTCACTTTGATCAGCTCATGGTGAGACAGTGCTGAATCAATTTCAGCCACAACCGCTTCGGTCAGGCCGTTAGAGCCGGTCAGTACGACAGGCTTGAGCGAATGGGCGAGTCCTTTAAGATATTGCTTCTGTTTGGTGCTGAGGTTCATATTGACTCGATTACCTGTTCAATAGGGGTTGAAAACGTGCCATTCTAACGCCATCTAATGATGAACACTATCCGCATTAATCGCAACATACTTGCGGGATTAGGTACTACATGAGTAAACAAAAGCATTCCGCCAGTTCAGGTCGCTGGCTGAAAGAGCATTTCGATGATAAATATGTGCTTGAAGCACAAAAGAAAGGTTACCGTTCGCGGGCCTTTTTCAAGATTCAGGAAATCCAGGAAAAAGATAAACTCATTAAACCGGGCATGACAGTGGTAGACCTTGGGGCTGCCCCAGGGGGCTGGTCCCAGTATGCCGCAGAGTTGGTAGGGAATGATGGTCAGGTTATTGCCTGTGACATTTTACCTATGGATTCACTGCCCGGCGTGGCTTTCCTTCAAGGGGATTTTCGTGAAGAAGCGGTACTGAATGCACTGCTTGATCGTATCCAGCCGGATATGGTGGATGTAGTTATGTCAGATATGGCGCCGAACATGAGCGGCAATCTGGCTGCAGATCAGCCTAGAGCTATGTATCTTGTTGAACTAGCATTAGATATGTGCCGTGAAGTTTTAGCGCCCGATGGTGCATTTGTCGTGAAAGTGTTCCAGGGAGAGGGCTTTGATCAGTATCTCGCAGAAGTGCGTAGAATGTTTAAGGCCGTCAAAATTCGGAAACCCGATTCATCCCGAGCGCGCTCCCGTGAGGTCTATATTGTAGCGACCGGCTACAAAGTATAGTAACCTACCCGTAATTAACTCAGTTATCGCGAGGTTAACCCCTTGAGTGACATGGCAAAAAACTTGATTTTGTGGCTGGTTATCGCTGTGGTTCTGATGTCTGTATTTCAGAGCTTCGGGCCAGGTGACAGCGCCGGCCGTCAAGTAGATTACACAACATTTGTCCGTGAAATCGGACAGGATCAGGTCAGCGAAGCCAAATTCGATGGACGCGAAATTACTGTCACCAAACGCGATAACTCGCGCTATGTGACTTATCTGCCAGTTCTGAATGATCAGAAACTGCTGGATGATCTCATCAACCACAACGTAAAAGTAGTGGGTACGCCTCCAGAAGAACCAAGCATCCTGGCTTCTATCTTTATTTCCTGGTTCCCAATGCTCCTTCTTATCGGGGTTTGGATATTCTTCATGCGCCAGATGCAGGGCGGTGGCGGTAAAGGCGCCATGTCGTTCGGCAAGAGCAAGGCGCGCATGATGAGTGAGGACCAGATTAAGACGACCTTTGCGGATGTTGCAGGCTGTGACGAAGCGAAGGAAGACGTTAAAGAGCTGGTGGATTACCTTCGTGACCCGAGTCGATTCCAAAAGCTGGGCGGTAAGATCCCTACCGGTGTACTGATGGTTGGTCCTCCGGGTACAGGTAAAACGCTGCTGGCTAAAGCGATTGCCGGTGAAGCGAAAGTACCGTTCTTCACTATCTCTGGTTCAGACTTTGTTGAAATGTTCGTCGGTGTGGGTGCATCCCGTGTCCGTGATATGTTTGAACAAGCCAAGAAAGCGTCACCTTGTATCATCTTTATCGATGAGATTGATGCCGTGGGCCGCCAGCGTGGTGCAGGCCTTGGTGGCGGTCACGATGAGCGTGAGCAAACCCTGAACCAGATGCTGGTTGAGATGGATGGTTTTGAAGGTAACGAAGGTATTATTGTCATCGCTGCAACCAACCGTCCTGATGTACTTGACCCTGCGCTTCTGCGTCCTGGCCGTTTCGACCGTCAGGTTGTTGTTGGTCTGCCGGATGTCCGTGGTCGTGAGCAAATCCTGAAAGTTCACATGCGTAAAGTGCCACTGGCATCTGATGTTGAGCCTTCATTGATTGCCCGTGGTACACCTGGCTTCTCGGGTGCTGACCTGGCGAACCTGGTAAACGAAGCTGCATTGTTTGCAGCCCGCGGTAACAAGCGCACCGTGTCGATGGTTGAGTTTGAGCTGGCGAAAGACAAAATCATGATGGGCGCTGAGCGCAAGTCAATGGTGATGTCTGAAGACCAGAAAGAAGCGACTGCATATCATGAAGCCGGCCACGCCGTTGTTGGTCGACTGGTTCCAGAGCATGATCCGGTTTACAAGGTATCCATTATTCCTCGTGGTCGCGCACTGGGTGTAACTATGTACCTGCCTGAGCAGGACCGTGTAAGTATGTCGCGCCAGCATCTGGAATCCATGATCTCCAGTCTTTACGGTGGCCGTATTGCTGAAGAAGTGATTTACGGTGCGGAGAAAGTGTCAACCGGTGCATCCAACGATATTGAACGTGCTACTGATATTGCCCGTAAGATGGTGACTCAGTGGGGCTTCTCTGAAAAACTGGGTCCTTTGCTTTACGCAGAAGACGAGGGAGAGGTATTCCTTGGACGCTCTGTTACCCAGACTAAACACGTATCTGACGATACTGCCCGTCTGATTGACAGCGAAATCCGTGAAATCATCGACCGCAACTACCAGCGCGCCCATAAGTTGATTACTGACAACATGGATATCATGCACGCAATGAAAGATGCGTTGATGAAGTACGAGACCATCGATGCCAAACAGATTGATGATCTGATGGAACGCCGCGATGTCCGTGAGCCTGCTGGCTGGAGTTCTGACTCCGATTCAGGCAGCAGCAATAACACGCCAAATTCGCCAGAAGCAAAAGCAGAGGCGAAGACGGGTGCCGAAGAGAAGGCTCCTGAGGACAAACCGCTTGATCCACCAACGGAGAACAAGCCGGAAGTCTAAACGCAAATCAAAGGCCAAACCCCGAGTTAACTCGGGGTTTTTTCGTTGTACCTGATAAATTTTTTAAACGAATTAACATGCAGCTAATCAGCAGGGAAAAAACACTCGATCTCACCACACCTAAGGTGATGGGTATTCTGAACGTTACCCCGGATTCATTCTCTGATGGCGGCAAGTTCAACCGTCTGGATTTCGCGCTCAAACATGCAGAAGCCATGTTGGCGGCGGGCACCTCAATACTGGATATTGGCGGCGAGTCAACCCGTCCCGGTGCTGCCGATGTGTCTTTGCAGGAAGAGCTCGACCGGGTTATCCCCGTTATCGAAGCTCTACGCCAGCGATTTGACTGCTGGATCTCTATTGATACCAGTAAAGCGGAAGTGATGCGCCATGCCGTGGGAGCCGGTGCAGATATCATCAATGACGTACGGGCACTGCAAGAGCCTGGCGCATTGGATGTTGCTGCGAAAGCTTCCGTGCCAGTATGCCTGATGCACATGCAGGGTCAGCCTCGTACTATGCAGGCCAACCCGACATATGATGATCTGCTGACAGACGTCGGACGCTTTCTTGAAGAACGTATTGCAGCCTGTGAACTGGCAGGAATAAAAAAAGAGAGTTTGATTCTGGATCCCGGATTCGGTTTCGGCAAAACACTTGAGCACAATTACCAGCTCTTGGCTGCATTGTCTGCCTTTCACCGTTTCGGGCTTCCCGTGCTTGCAGGCATGTCCCGGAAATCAATGATTTTCAGACTGCTGGACAAGGCGCCATCCGAGTGCCTCGCGGGTAGTCTCGCTTGCGCTACAATCGCTGCCATGCAAGGGGCCCAGATTATCCGGGTTCATGATGCAGCAGAAACCTGTGATGTTCTCCGAATTGTGGAGGCAACCCGCCAGGCAGCGTTGATTAATGGAGATAACTAAAAAATGACACGCAAATATTTCGGCACCGATGGTGTCCGCGGCAAAGTTGGCGACTTTCCGATTACCCCTGATTTTATTCTTAAGTTAGGCTGGGCAGCAGGCCGGGTTCTGTCTAAAACCGGCACCAAGAAAGTATTGATTGGTAAAGATACCCGTATCTCCGGATACATGCTCGAGTCCGCTCTGGAAGCCGGCCTTTCTGCAGCAGGTCTTCAGGCAGCATTTACCGGCCCGATGCCAACACCGGCTGTGGCTTACCTGACCCAGACATTCCGAGCAGAAGCGGGGATTGTGATTTCTGCATCCCACAACCCTTATTATGATAATGGCATTAAGTTCTTTTCTTCGCAGGGCACCAAGTTGCCTGATGACATTGAACTGGCGATTGAAGCAGAACTGGAAAAGCCGCTGACCTGCGTGGAATCTGCAGAGCTGGGTAAAGCCAAGCGAATCGTTGATGCTGCCGGCCGTTATATCGAATTTTGCAAAGGCACTTTCCCAAGCCATATGAGCCTGGAAGGCCTCAAGATTGTTGTTGACTGCGCCAACGGTGCGACTTACCACATTGCACCGAGTGTGTTTAAGGAACTGGGTGCGGAAGTCGTGGCAATGGGCTGTGAGCCTAATGGCGTCAACATCAATGAAGAAGTGGGTGCGACAGACGTCAGAGCCCTTCAAAAACGCGTGCTGGAAGAAAATGCCAACTTGGGCATCGCTTTTGATGGCGACGGCGACCGCGTGATTATGGTTGACGAAGACGGCAACAAAGTTGACGGCGACCAAATTGCCTACATTATTGCACGAGAAGCCTTGCGTCGTGGTGAACTGAAAGGTGGTGTCGTGGGTACCCTTATGACAAATATGGGTATGGAAGTGGCACTTAAGAACCTGGGTATACCTTTTGTTCGCGCCAAAGTGGGTGACCGCTATGTCATGGAAAAACTGTTGGAAACCGGCTGGCGTATTGGCGCTGAGAATTCTGGCCACGTTATTCTCTTGGATAAGGTGACAACAGGTGATGCGATTGTTGCTGGCTTGCAGGTCATGTCCAGTGTTGTTGGCACAGGCATGTCTTTGAAAGAGCTGGCCCAGGGGATGACCCTGTTCCCTCAGGTCCTCGTTAATGTGCGCTTTAGCGGCGACACTGACCCGGTTACCTCCCCGGCAGTTATCGCTGCAAAAGAGGCGGTAGAGGAAAAACTCGCTGATACCGGCAGAGTATTGCTGCGTAAATCTGGTACTGAACCCCTGATTCGCGTTATGGTTGAAGGCGAGGATGCAGAAAAAGTACAGGCATACGCAGAAGAAATTGCGGATGCAGTGCGTCAAAACTGCTAAGTAATAAGGAAATTTGAGTCGGATAGCTGATTAAATCAGCGAATTGGTCAAGCTCTGTGCAAGCGGTTTGAAAAAAGCGATTTTTTTAAAAATTCCACTTGTCAGCAGGTACGCCATTCGCTAATATCCACCCCGCTCCCAACGAGGAGTGCTGGTTTGGGTAAGCCATCCGGCTCAACAATTTGGAACATAGGTGGAAGCCATGTACGAAATTCTACTTGTGGTATATCTGTTGGCCGCGCTTGGTGTGATTGGCCTGGTTCTGGTCCAGCAGGGTAAAGGTGCCGATATGGGCGCATCATTCGGAGCTGGTGCTTCTGGAACCCTGTTCGGTTCATCAGGCTCAGGTAATTTCCTGACCCGAATGACAGCAATTTTCGCAACGGTCTTTTTTGTTCTCAGCTTGATTCTGGGTAACATGACCACCCACAAAGAAAAAGTGGGAAGCGAATGGGAAAATCTTAGCCAACCAGCAACACAGCAGGTTGAGTCCCAAGGTGATGTGCCAGCTACGACAAATAGCGACATCCCAAACTAAGATAAAAATCTTGCCGAGGTGGTGGAATTGGTAGACACGCTATCTTGAGGGGGTAGTGCCTTTTTAGGCGTGCGGGTTCAAGTCCCGCTCTCGGCACCAAATTCGCCTTGTTAAGGCAATAAGCGCGCTGTATAATGAGCGCGCTTCGGACGCGGGATGGAGCAGTCTGGTAGCTCGTCGGGCTCATAACCCGAAGGTCGTCGGTTCAAATCCGGCTCCCGCAACCACTTTCTCCGCTCAAGCAACATGTTCTTTAACGTCTTGCTTGAGTGATGCTAAAAAGGGAGAGCGGCTCTGTCGTTGTCCCTTTTTGGCTATCTCAGCCAGGTAAAACCGGCTGGGGCGCTTGACGGCGCTAAGGGTCCAGTTACATTAAACCCCGACTTTCGGGGTTTTTTGTTATCTGAAATAGACCATACCCCGGCAACCTGAGGTTGTTTGGGTATATTCGGATTATAACTGGGCTTTAGAGCCCTTTTTTTGTTTCCGGGGGCTGATAACAGACGGTTCGTTCAACAACGAAGTCGTTTGGTATTGCTCTGTTTCCGGGGGAAATATGACTGGACTAGAAAAACAACTTACCGAAATGCTTGAGCCTGCGGTAAGTGCTCTGGGGTATGAACTGGTAGGGTTGGAATTTATCCGTGCCGGTCAGAATTCAACCCTGCGCATTTATATTGACCACGAAAACGGTATTACCGTCGACGACTGTGCCGAAGTGAGTCATCAGGTAAGTGCAGTAATGGACGTAGAAGATCCAATTACTGTGGCCTACAACCTGGAAGTGTCTTCACCAGGTTTAGACCGACCTCTGTTTAAAGCCGAGCACTACCAGAAGTTTATTGGTCAGGAAGTGACCCTGGTGTTGCGCATGGCAATGCAGAACCGTCGTAAGTGGAAGGGCGTAATCGCCTCCGTAGACGGTGAAACTATTGTGATCAACGTAGATGGCGCTGAAGAAGCATTTGCCCTGAGCAACATTCAGAAAGCCAACCTGGTTCCATCCTTTTAAAGGTTAAATGAGGCGAGCGTTCATGAACAAAGAAATCTTGGCTGTCGTTGAAGCGGTATCCAATGAGAAAGCAGTTCCTCGCGAGCGAATTTTTGAAGCTCTGGAAATTGCTCTGGCTACTGCCACCAAGAAAAAATACGAAGCAGAAATCGACGTCCGCGTAGCGATCGACCGTAAGACTGGCGAGTTTGATACTTTCCGCCGCTGGAAGATCGTAGAAGAAGTGACGGCTCCGACCCGCGAAATTACGCTGGAAGCTGCTCAGTTTGAAGATCCAGAACTTCAGCTTGAAGGCTTCGTTGAAGACGAAATCGAGTCTGTAACTTTCGACCGTATTACGACACAAACTGCCAAGCAGGTTATCGTACAAAAAGTACGTGAAGCAGAGCGTGCTCAGGTTGTAGAGCAGTTTGTTGATCACCAGGGTGAGCTGATCACCGGCATCGTTAAGAAAGTTAACCGCGACGTCGTTATTGTTGACCTGGGTAACAATGCTGAAGCAGCCCTGCAACGTGACGACCAATTGCCACGTGAAAACTTCCGTCCAGGTGACCGCGTACGTGGTCTGCTGTATGCTGTACGCCCAGAAGCGCGCGGTTTCCAACTGTTCCTGACTCGTTCCAAGTCAGAAATGCTGATGGAACTGTTCCGCATTGAAGTACCAGAGATCGGTGAAGAAGTTATCGAACTGATGGGTGCAGCCCGTGATCCGGGTTCCCGTGCAAAAATCGCTGTTAAGACCAACGACAAGCGTATCGACCCAGTTGGTGCTTGTGTAGGTATGCGTGGTGCACGTGTTCAGGCAGTTTCTGGCGAACTGGGTGGCGAGCGTATCGATATCGTTCTGTGGGACGATAACCCAGCTCAATTTGTTATCAATGCCATGGCACCAGCGGATGTTGCTTCAATCATTGTTGATGAAGACACCCATGCGATGGACATTGCGGTTGAAGCGGGCAATCTGGCCCAGGCTATCGGCCGTAACGGTCAAAACGTACGTCTGGCGTCTCAGCTGACTGGCTGGGAACTGAACGTAATGACCGTGGAAGATCTTCAGAAGAAACACCAAGAAGAAGCGTCTCAGTCAATTGACCTGTTTGTTAAGCATCTCGACATTGATGAAGAATTTGCTGCCGCGTTGGTAGAAGAAGGCTTCACAACTCTGGAAGAAGTTGCTTACGTTCCTGCTGCTGAACTGGCAGAGGTTGATGGTCTGGACGAAGAGACCGTTGAAGTGCTGCGCGAACGCGCGAAAGAAGCACTGACTACTATTGCGCTGGCCAAGCAAGAATCTATTCAAGGCGCCGAGCCTGCTGAAGACCTGCTGAATCTGGAAGGCCTGGATCGTGAACTGGCTTATACCCTGGCTTCGAAAGGCATCAGCACACTGGAAGATCTGGCTGACCAAGGTACCGACGACCTGCTTGATATCGCCGGTATGACAGAAGAGAAAGCGGGCGAGCTGATTATGGCTGCACGCAACATTTGCTGGTTCAGCGACGAGGCCTAATACAGCTAGGGAGGAGCCGAATGTCAGAGGTTACAGTCAAAGCATTGGCGCAAGAAATTGACACACCAATCGATCGTCTGCTTAAGCAATTCGAGGACGCTGGTATCAGCAAGAAAGCTGACGATCTGGTGAAGCAGGAAGAAAAAGAAGCGCTGCTCAGCCACCTGAAAAGCACCCAGGGTGCATCAGGTAACGCTCCTACTCGCCTGACCCTTAAGCGTAAAACTCGCAGCACCCTGAGCATTTCGGGTGCTGGCGGTAAAAGCAAAGATGTTCAGGTTGAAGTTCGCAAGAAACGCACTTACGTAAAACGTGCGGATCTGGAAGAACAGCAGCGCGTCGAGGAAGAAGCCGCACAGCGTGAAGCTGAAGAGCAGGCGAAACGCGAAGCGGAAGAAGCTGCGCGCCTTGAGGCAGAAGCCCAGGCTAAGCGTGAAGCTGAAGAAAAAGCCCGCCGCGAAGCAGAGGAAGCAGCTAAACGAGAAGCAGAAGCTAAGCGTGCCGCAGAAGAGAAAGCGAAGCGCGAAGCAGAGGCAAAAGCTGTAAATCAATCAGCTATGCCGGATAAACAAGCTGAAGAAGAGGCTGCACGTAAGGCTGCTGAGGCGGAAGCGAAACGACAAGCTGATGAACTCAAGCGTCGCCGGGAAGAGGAAGCCAAGCGCAAAGCTGAAGAAGAGAGTCAGCGCCAGCTAGAAGAGGCACGCAAAATGGCAGAGAAAAACCAGGAACGCTGGAATGACCAGGAAAAAGCGACTGACGACGCGCAGGTAGAGGATTCCAGCCTGACTTCACGTTTTGCACGTGAAGCTGAAGACGAGCAGGCACGCCGTGCAGAAGCACCTCGCCGCCGTAAGAAGAAAAAATCTCAAGACGATGACGATCGTAACAGTCGTCGTGGTGGTAAAGCGAAAGCTAAGGGTGGCAAGCGCGCTAACCCTCAGGCTCTGCAACACGCTTTCCAGAAACCAGCCCAGAAAGTTAACCGCGATGTAGAGATCGGTGAAACCGTGACTGTCGCTGAGCTTGCTAACAAGATGGCCGTTAAAGCCACTGAAGTTATCAAGACCATGATGAAGATGGGTGCCATGGCAACCATCAACCAGGTTATCGACCAGGAAACTGCACAATTGGTTGCAGAGGAAATGGGTCACAACGTGGTACTTCGTCGTGAAAACGAACTGGAAGAAGCAGTACTGTCTGATCGTGATAACGATGCGGCAGTTGAATCACGCGCACCGGTTGTTACCATCATGGGTCACGTTGACCACGGTAAAACCTCGCTGCTGGACTACATCCGTAAGGAACACGTAGCAGAAGGCGAAGCGGGTGGTATTACCCAGCACATCGGTGCTTACCATGTTGAAACCAACAACGGTATGATCACCTTCCTGGATACTCCTGGACACGCCGCGTTTACCGCTATGCGTGCTCGTGGTGCCAAGGCAACGGATATCGTTATCCTGGTTGTTGCTGCAGACGACGGTGTAATGCCACAGACTATCGAAGCTGTTCAGCACGCGAAAGCGGCAGAAGTGCCTGTTATCGTTGCTGTTAACAAGATCGATAAGCCTGAAGCAGACCCAGACCGTGTGAAGAATGAACTGTCTCAGTACGGCATCATTGATGAAAGCTGGGGTGGTGAGAATATCTTCGTTCACGTTTCTGCCAAGCAGGGTACAAACGTAGACGATCTGCTGGACGCTGTTCTGCTGCAAGCCGAAGTTCTGGAACTGACTGCAGTTCGTGAAGGCATGGCAAGCGGTGTGGTTGTTGAATCACGCCTGGATAAGGGCCGTGGTCCTGTTGCAACTGTACTGGTTCAGTCTGGTACCCTGAAGAAGGGTGACATTGTACTGTGTGGCCTTGAGTATGGCCGCGTGCGTGCAATGCGTGACGAAAACGGTAAAGAAATCACTGAAGCTGGCCCATCTATCCCTGTAGAGGTTCTGGGTCTGTCTGGTGTACCGTCTGCCGGTGACGAAGCAACAGTTGTTCGCGATGAGCGTAAAGCCCGTGAAGTTGCCCTGTACCGTCAAGGCAAGTTCCGTGACGTGAAACTGGCCCGTCAGCAGAAAGCCAAGCTGGAAAACATGTTCTCAAACATGAGCGAAGGTGAAGTGGCTGAGCTGAACATCGTACTGAAAGCTGACGTACAGGGTTCTGTTGAAGCGATTGCTGAATCGCTGGCTAAGCTGTCTACAGACGAAGTGAAGGTTAAGATCGTAGGTTCAGGTGTTGGTGGTATTACCGAAACTGACGCTGTACTGGCGGCTGCTTCTAACGCTATCGTACTGGGCTTCAACGTTCGTGCCGATGCGTCTGCCCGTAAGGTGATTGAGACAGAAAACATCGAACTGCGTTACTACTCTGTCATCTATGCCCTGATTGACGAAGTTAAGCAGGCTATGAGTGGCATGCTGGCTCCTGAGTTCAGGCAGGAAATTATCGGTCTGGCTGAAGTTCGTGACGTATTCCGTTCACCTAAGTTCGGTGCGGTTGCTGGCTGTATGGTTACTGAAGGTACCATCAAGCGTAACAACCCAATCCGTGTACTGCGTGAAAACGTGGTTATCTATGAAGGTGAGCTGGAATCACTGCGTCGCTTCAAAGATGACGTGAACGAAGTGAAGAACGGTTACGAATGTGGTATCGGTGTGAAGAACTACAACGATGTCCGCGCTGGCGACCAGATCGAAGTGTACGAAATCATTGAAGTGAAACGTACCATCGATTAATGCTTCAACTCGCGATTGTTGACGTATTACATGGGGGGCGAACGCCCCCCATTTGTTGATAGAGAGACATTTCATGGCAAAAGAATTCAGCCGCACCCAGCGTGTGTCGCAGCAAATTCATAAAGAGCTGGCGATCATTCTGCAGCGTGAAATCAAAGATCCACGTATCGGTATGGTTACCATCTCAGGTGTAGACGTATCCCGTGATATGTCCTATGCAAAAATCTTCGTTACCTTCCTGACTACAGACGAAGAAAAAGCCAAAGAAAGCCTGGCAGCCCTGCGTGAAGCAGCTGGTTATGCCCGCTCGCTGCTTGGCAAGGCAATCCGCCTCCGTGTAACACCAGAATTGAACTTCGTATACGATGAATCACTGACTGAAGGTATGCGTATTTCAAACCTGGTTTCCCAGGCAGTACAAAGCGACAAAGCCCGCCGTGGCGATGAAGACGCTGAAGAGGAAGAGTAATGGCACGTCGTATGCGTCGCAGAGGCCGCCCTGTAAATGGCATCCTGCTGCTTGATAAACCGACCGGTATCACTTCCAACGATGCTCTGCAAAAAGTAAAGCGCATCTATTTTGCTGAGAAAGCCGGGCACACTGGTGCACTGGATCCTCTGGCGACAGGTATGCTGCCAATCTGTTTTGGTGAAGCAACCAAATTCTCCCAGTTCCTGCTTGATTCTGACAAGCGTTACCGCGTGGTAGCAAAGCTGGGTGAACGTACTGATACATCAGATGCAGATGGCGAAGTTATCCAGACTCGTGAAGTGAAGGTTAACCTTGGCCTGCTGGAACGTTGCGTTGCAAAGTTCCGTGGAGAAACCATGCAGGTTCCTTCCATGTTCTCTGCGCTGAAGTATCAGGGTAAACCTCTGTATGAATATGCGCGTGCTGGTATCGAAGTTCCTCGTGAAGCACGTCCGATTACGGTTTACCAGATTGACCTGCTGCGCTTTGAAGGTCACGAAATTGAGCTGGAAGTACACTGCTCAAAAGGCACTTACATCCGTACCATTGTTGATGACCTGGGCGAAATGCTGGGTTGCGGTGCGCACGTAACCGCGCTGCGCCGCATCGGTGTGTCCAAGTACCCGCTTACTCGCATGGTAACTCTGGAGCAACTGGAAGCACTGCTTGAGCAGGCCCGTGAGCAGGATATCCAGCCACGTGAACTGCTTGACCCTCTGCTGCTGCCTCTGGATACAGCCGTGCAGGACTTGCCTGAAAGCAACCTCATTCCGGTTGTCGCAGGTTACTTCCTGCAAGGTCAGCCGGTACAGGTACCGAATGCACCGCGTGAAGGTTTTGTCCGCGTGACTACCGGGGATGAAAGCAAGTTCATCGGCGTTGGCGAAATCGATGCTGATGGCTTGGTTGCCCCACGCCGACTGGTGGTAGAAACACCACGCCGCGAAGGTTAAGTCCTGTTACAAAATTGTCGGAATCTGAATAAAATTCCGGCAATTTGGCGGGGTTGCAGAGTTGCCTTTGATAAGGAAACTCTGTAGAATTCGCCGCCTCGGGTGTCGGCTGAATCAGAGATTGGCTGGCACAAATATATCAATCCTCAATTGGAGAAAATTATGTCTCTGAACGCTGAAACTAAAGCGAAAATCGTTGCTGAATACGCGCAAGGCGAAAACGACACTGGTTCACCAGAAGTACAGGTAGCTCTGCTGACTGCACAGATCAACCACCTGCAAGGTCACTTCGCTGAGCACAAGCAAGATCACCACAGCCGTCGTGGTCTGCTGCGCATGGTTTCTCGCCGTCGTAAGCTGCTGGACTACCTGAAGCGTAAAAACGCTGACCGTTACCTGGAGCTAATCAAGCGTCTGGGTCTGCGTCGCTAAGACAGCATTCCAAAGAAAGGAGCCTTCTGGCTCCTTTCTTCTTTTCGGGAGACTCATCTCCTGTATTACCCCGCATACCCGTGTATAATGTTCACGCCTTATATTCATAGCACAGTCAATTAACTCGACCAGCAGGTCGCGGCTACTGAAAATATCTTCACGCTCGCGCTTTCTTCCTAAGATGTTTTCACTAGTCGCGACGGTGTAATGAAAGGCAAAACATGTACTACATCCAGGCAGCAAAGGGCTTTCTGGATGCCTAACATAAGGAAATTTCCGTGAATCCTATCGTAAAAACGTTCCCTTACGGTAATCACACTGTCACTATTGAAACTGGCGTAATGGCTCGTCAGGCGACAGGTGCCGTGATGGTAAGCATGGACGATACTTCTGTATTCGTTTCTGTCGTTGGTAAGAAAGAAGCAGTTGAAGGTCAGGACTTCTTCCCTCTGACTGTAAACTACCAAGAGCGTACTTACGCTGCAGGTAAGATCCCTGGTGGTTTCTTCAAGCGTGAAGGTCGTCCTTCAGAAGGCGAAACCCTGACCGCACGTCTGATCGACCGTCCTATCCGTCCGCTTTTCCCGAATGGCTTCACTAACGAAGTACAGGTAATCGCGACTGTGGTTTCAGTAAACCCAGACGTTAGCCCTGATATCGTTGCCATGATCGGTACCTCTGCGGCTCTGGCTATCTCTGGTATCCCATTCAATGGTCCAATCGGCGCAGCTCGCGTTGGTTATATCAACGACGAACTGGTACTGAACCCAAGCATCAAAGAACTGGCCGAAAGCCGTCTGGACCTGGTTGTTGCTGGTACTGAGAACGCGGTTCTGATGGTTGAATCAGAAGCTGAGCGCCTGAGCGAAGAGCAAATGCTGCAAGCTGTGATCTTCGGTCACGATCAACAGCAAGTTGTTATCAACGCCATCAACGAATTCGCTGCTGAAGTGAATACCCCTAAGTGGCAGTGGGAAGCCAAGGCAGAGAACACTGAGCTGAAAGCCCGTGTTGCTGAGCTGGCTGAAGCCCGTTTTGTTGAAGCTTACCAGATCACTGAAAAGATGAAGCGCTACGAGCAAGTTGGCGTAATCAAGTCTGAAGTGGTTGATACCCTGATCGGTGAAAACGAAGAGCTGAATGAGCGCGAAATCCTCGACGTTCTGAGCAAGCTTGAGAAAAACGTTGTACGCAGCCGTATCCTTGACGGTCAGCCACGTATCGACGGCCGTGAAAAAGACATGGTTCGTGCCCTGGACGTTCGTACTGGCGTTCTGCCACGTACTCACGGCAGCGCACTGTTCACCCGTGGTGAAACTCAAGCAATGGTTGTTGCTACTCTGGGTACCCAGCGTGACGCACAGATTATCGACGAGCTGACAGGTGAGCGCAGCGACAACTTCCTGTTCCACTACAACTTCCCTCCATACTGTGTAGGTGAGACTGGCTTTATCGGTTCTCCTAAGCGCCGTGAAATCGGCCACGGCCGTCTGGCCAAGCGCGGTATCGCAGCGGTAATGCCATCACAGGAAGAATTCCCATACACCGTTCGTGTGGTTTCTGAAATCACCGAATCTAACGGTTCTTCTTCTATGGCTTCTGTATGTGGTTCTTCACTGGCTCTGATGGATGCCGGTGTGCCAATCAAGAAGTCTGTAGCCGGTATCGCGATGGGTCTGGTTAAAGAAGACGAGCGTTTTGTGGTTCTGTCTGACATCCTGGGTGACGAAGACCACCTGGGCGACATGGACTTCAAAGTAGCCGGTACTGACGACGGTGTAACTGCCCTGCAGATGGACATCAAGATCGAAGGTATCACCCGCGAAATCATGCAAATCGCCCTGAACCAGGCAAAAGGTGCACGTCTGCACATTCTGTCTGTTATGGATCAGGCTATCCCTGCTGCACGTGATGACATCTCTGAGTACGCGCCACGTATTCACACTATCAAGATCAGCCCAGACAAGATCAAAGACGTGATCGGTAAGGGTGGTTCTGTGATTCGTGCGCTGACTGAAGAGACTGGCACTACCATCGAAATCGAAGACGACGGTACTGTTAAGATCGCTGCAACCGAAGGTACTGCTGCTAAAGCCGCCATCGCTCGCATCGAAGCGCTGACTGCTGAAGTTGAAGTTGGCCGCATCTACACCGGTAAAGTAACCCGTATCGTTGATTTCGGTGCGTTTGTTTCTGTACTGGGTGCGAAAGAAGGTCTGGTTCACATTTCTCAAATCGCCAATGAGCGTGTTGAGAAGGTGAGCGACTACCTGACTATGGGCCAGGAAGTTCAGATCAAGGTTCTGGAAATCGACCGTCAGGGCCGTATCCGCCTGAGCATGAAAGAAGCTGTTGCTCAAGAAGCACCAGCGGCAGAAGCGCCACAGCAGCCAGAAGCTTAATATTGGCTGAATGCATTCCACAGGGATGCATGATATAAAAGGGGCAGATGATGCCCCTTTTTTTATGGAGATATGGGCTTTGACGGTGAAGAAATACCTGGCTCCTCTTTTACTGCTGCTGTTATCCGGCTGCGCGTCAACCGGTGATACCCAGTGGCGGTTTCCTCCTATGGCGATACCGTTGCAGCCCACCTTGCAGCAGGAAATCCAGCTGGCCCGCGTCGAACAGTTGCTGACAAGGGATGATCTCGACGACAAAACCCGGGCTCAACTTTACTACGAGCGTGGTCTTATCCATGACAGCCTTGGCCTTCGTGACCTCGCGCGCCTCGATTTCAACCAGTCACTTTCCCTGAAGCCGGATCAGCCGGATGTGTTCAACATCCTCGGGGTTTACTTTACCCAGAGCGGGCAGTTTGATGCCGCTTATGAAGCCTTTGATTCGACACTGGAACTGGACGGTACCCATACATTTGCTGAGCGCAACCGAGGCATTGCCCTGTATTACGGTGGCCGCTTCCCGCTAGCGTATGATGACCTGATTAAGCACTACCAAGAAGATATCAATGACCCGTACCGGGCTATATGGCTCTATTTGGTGGAGCTGGAGCTGAAAGATCCCCTTACAGCCAAACATAACCTCTCCACTCGCCTTGCTGCGTCAAACAAGCAAGACTGGGGGTGGCAGATCGCCCGACTGTATGCCGGTGATATCACTGAGCGGGATTTCTTCTACCAGATTGCAGCCACCAGCAAAGACAATGCTGAACTGGCCCAGCGCCTGACCGAAGGCTACTTCTATATCGGCAAGCAGTACCAATTCCATGGGGACCTGGATACAGCCATTGCGCTCTACAAACTGGCGATGGCCGGAAACGTCTATGAGTTTGTGGAGCACCGCTATGCGTGGCTTGAGCTGAGCCGGATTGCCTACAACAGCCAGCAACGCGCCTTGCCGGTTAACGGAAGTTGATACATAGCACTGCTATAAAGAAGCCGGGTTTTTAGCCCGGCTTTTTGCTGTTTGCGATAACGCGTTTTGGTATTGGTATCAGGATTGTACGCACATACCTGCAACCTGGTGCCAGTAGCCGTTGCACTGGCGGTCTAGTTTCACCGGTGAGCCGTCATGGTGACGGAACTGACGGACAGTATCCAGTGTTTCGAGGCCGAGTGGGCTGATTCGGACAACATCCACCAAATCTTCCATACCCTTGAGGTCATTGATGAGGTTATAGCAGTAACCGGACTGGGTCTGGATACCGTTGAGGGTAAACACTTCCTGTCCCTCCTGGCTGGCAATCCGGATACCCTGAGGGTAGTTGATGCAGCAGGTCTTGCATTCATCCTTCGGCTTGTCTTCCGCGCGGGCAGTGAAGCATCGTGCAGAGTAGGCCAGAGGCAGGTACCCGTAGCTGAACACTTCTACTTCAAATTTGTTACGAATGCCGATTTCATCTGCCTGAGCCATGGTATTGGCCAGCCAGTCGCGGGAGAGCTCTACCGGCATACACCAGCGGGTCATGCCTTGTTCGAGCAGGATACGCAGGCTGTGTGCGTTGTAGATGTTAAGGGCAGGACCGGCAACAAACGGGATTTTTTTCTCGTGGGCCAGATGCACAGCGGAAACGTCGTTGGCTTCAATGATAAATTCACCATTGTCGACGTATTGCTGCATCACCTTAACTTCGCTCGGCGCTTCCAGCAGCGCCATGGTGGAGAGCACAACCTGCTTACCGGCAGCTGCCAGCTCCTGAGCCAGGTTCTGCCAGTCACCCGGCTTCAGTTCCCGGCGCTTGGAACACACGGTTTCACCCAGGTAGATAATGTCTGCATCACACTCTTTGGCTGCATGGTAGAACGCTTCCACGTCTGTTTTTGGCCAAAAATAAAGCAGTGGACCCAACGCGTATTTCATCTCTGCTCTCCTATTGCCATTTACGGTGGTAAGCGCCAAGTGTCGTCTGGCGGCCTTCAGATACGTTGCCTAAAGTGGCATCCCAGGCAGCCTCTACCAGATAACCTTCCGGGTTTGCCTTGTAGCGGTCAATGGCTGCACGCCAGGTTTTGGTCACCTGCTCGACATATGCGGGGCTGCGCTGGCGGCCTTCGATTTTCACAGAAGCAATGTTGGCGGCAAAGAGCTCAGGCAGGATGGAAAGGGTATTTAAGCTGGTTGGTTCTTCCAGTGCGTGGTAAGGGTCGCCGTCTGAAACAAAGCGGCCTTTGCACAGGGTAGGGTAACCGGCATTTTCACCTTTGCCATATCGGTCAATAAGCACGTCATTCAGACGGGATTCCAGTCCTTTGTCTGTTTCTTGCCAGCGTACATACTTAGCCGGGGAGCAGGCACCGACGGTATTCGGGGATTCGCCGGTCATGTAGGAAGAGAGGTAGCAACGGCCTTCAGACATGATGCACAGGCTGCCAAAGGCAAACACTTCCAGCTCCACGTCGACCTGCTTGGCGAGCGATTTTACCTGGTGGATAGAGAGGACGCGTGGCAGAACTACACGCTTCACACCGAAATTCTGGTGATAGAAATCAATGGCCGCCTTGTTGGTGGCGGAAGCCTGTACAGACAGGTGAAGCTCCAGATCCGGGTGGCGGCGGGCTGCATAATCAAGTACTGCCATGTCCGCCACGATCAGAGCGTCTATGCCGAGGTCGGCCGCTTCGTCAACGGCACGGGTCCAGCGTTCGAAGCCGTCAGGGTGAGCAAATGTGTTGATGGCGACATGTAGCTTTCGGTTGTGTTGGTGCACATAGTCGACCGCTTTTTCCAGCTTTTTGCCGTTAAAGTTGAGGCCGGCAAAGTGCCGGGCGTTGGTATCGTCTTTGAATCCGATGTAAACGGCATCAGCGCCGTTATCAATCGCAGTTTTCAGCGCAGGAAGGTTTCCCGCCGGGCACAGTAGTTCCATGTCGTCACTGCCTGGTCAGTTACTTTAGCCGGTTATTGTAAAAAAGCGGCCGAGACGGCCGCTTTGATATCAGGCAGGTTTTTGCGATATAGGTGCAGGAACTGAACGGCGTTTCTGGTGTTGTTTGAGCAGAAGCCCTTCGAATTCCTTGCGTGGTTGCGGGCGATGGAAGTGGAAACCCTGAATACCGTCACAATTGAGGTTGGACAATACCATTGCCTGCTCCTTGGTCTCCACACCTTCGGCCACGACAGACATATTCAGGGCACGGCCAAGGTTAATGATGCTTTCCACCAGGGTGACCTGCTTGGGGGTTTTGTCCATATCATTGATGAACTGGCGGTCTATCTTGAGTTCATCCAGTGGGAAACGGGCCAGGTAGGAAAGGGATGAGTAGCCGGTCCCAAAGTCATCAATTGACAGGGCAAAGCCCATTTTCTTGATGGCCTTTAGCATCTGGATGGCATGGTCGCCATCACTCATTACCGCACTTTCCGTCAGCTCAAACGTGATGGCGCGGGGATCCACACTGGTTACCTTTTGAAGCTGCTGGATATGCTCAATGAGGTTAGGGTTGCGGAACTGCTGCGGTGAAAGGTTGATGGCGACGCGGCCCGGCAGCAGCTTTTGCACCTGCCAGCGGCGTACACACTGGAAAACATCGCGCATGATAACCCGGCCAAGTTGCTCAATCAGGCCAGAGCGCTCTGCAACCGGGATGAATTCCCCCGGGTTAATGTAGCCTTCAATCGGGTGTTTCCAACGCACCAGTGCCTCAGCTCCGTTAATGGTAAAGTCACGGGCGCTGACTTTGGGCTGAAACCAGACTTCAAGGCCGTTGTTCTGCAATGCTTTCTGGAGCTCGATTTCCAGCCACAGACGTTTGCGCGCCTCTTTGGTCATCTGGTTGTGGAAACAGGCGATGCGGTTTCGGCCCTGCTCCTTAGCTTCATACATGGCGGTGTCAACGTTTTGCAACAGGGAGCGGGCGTTGTCACCATCCCCCGGGTATTGCACCATGCCGATAGAGCACACCAGGTACTTACTGAAATGGAGCAGGTCAAAAGGCTGCTTTATTAACGCCTTAACCTGTTCGGCCATGCGAAGGCCTTCCTCCTGCTGGGCTATCTCAGGCATCAGGATGGCAAATTCGTCACCGCCAAGGTGACCGAGGATAGCTGATTCAGGAAGCATGCGGCGCAGGCGGGATGCAATTTCCTGCAGCACTTTGTCACCGATATGGTGGCCAAGGGAGTCATTGATATTTTTGAAGTTGTCCACATCGAGGTGGAGCATGATAAGCGGTGTACCGGCTTCAACATATTCTTCAAGGCGCCGCGTGAAACCGTGCCGGTTGTAAAGCCCTGTCAGAGGGTCAAAGTGTGCCAGCTTCTGGTAGGCGTTATCGTGCTTTTCCCCTTCGGTAACAACCTGTTTTTCACGGATAACAACCAAGTAAACCTGGCTGCTGAGAAGGTGAATGGCTGACTGGGTAATCACCAGGCTACGTTCAATGGTGCTGCGAGGGCTGGTTTTGCATTCAAGCCAGTGGCCGTCAGGGAGGCCATCCAACTGTTTCCCGACGTCGTTTTCCCCTTTCATGCTGACAACCAGCTCACCGAGCTCGTTGCCGAGAATTTCATTGATAGCATCAAAGCCGAGCAAGGAGACGGCCCGGTCATTCGCCGTTAGTATTTGGCCGTTGTCTGTGACACAAAACCCCTCATCCATCAACTCGGTCAGTTTGTCGAATTTCTCCTGTACCTCTTCCATGGCATGCAGCAATACCTGGCGCTCTGAAGTGTCAGCCGCATGGAAAATAACGCCGTCAACAGTGTCACTGGCCGGATTGAGTTTCAGCGGGCACGCGCTGAAATGAAAGCTGGATTCGTGGAAACCGTCGGTCAACTGGATTTCAGCTTCAACCTCGTTTCCATTCAATGCTTGTATGTAGTGGGGACGAAGTTTTTCATAAAACGCCTGTCCGAATACATCGGCGTCATTTTTCCCTCTGAGCTCTTCAGGTGTCAGTCCGGATATTTCGCTGTAACGGTTGTTAGCAGCTAAATACCGATGATTAGCGTCCAAAACAGCAAACAGGAAAGGGCTGTTGTTCGTTAATAAGGGAAAAAGAGTCAGCAATTGCTCCAACTGCATCTACACACCAATTCTTCGTCAGCATTGAATACTCATGCACACATCGCATGTTGTACGGAAAAGGTGGGGGTTCTGATGTGCTGCAATCAGTCCGGGCTTCCAGCCCTTTCATCAGTGTTCCGGCTTAATGCTTGGGTCAAAAAAAGACCTGCTCCCACAGAATTCTGCACGACGAGGTGCCCGAGTATTAAAATTCAGTAAAATACAAAGAAACTATATAACGGCTAAAGTACGGGAAAAAGAATTAACGTGATTCTAGGCTGTTTTTTGATGCAACCCAGCACTTTTCGGGATTAGAGTGGCATAAAATAGCTGAATATGCATAACCATACTGGTACGTAAATCATGTTCAACACCTTGAGAAGCACCCTGGTTCGGCAAACACCGGGTATCCTGAAAGTTCCCGCACAGCTGGTTCCTTTTTCCGTACGCCAGAAAGTGATGCTTGAGACCTTAAAGCGTGTTTACCATGAAGCACTTGATGATGGTGATTTTGAATTTTTGGAAGGCCGCTGGCTGGAAGTGAATGTTCGCGACCTCGGTGTTAAAAGCTATATCAGCTACCAAGATGAAAAACTGGTGGTAGCGGAGCGAATTGAACAGCCGGATGTGGTGTTCAGTGCAGGCCTCAATGACCTGATTTTGATTGCCGCCCGCAAAGAAGACCCTGATACTCTTTTCTTCCAGCGCCGGCTTTCCATTGAAGGCGATACTGAACTCGGCCTGGAAGTAAAAAACCTGATGGACGGTATCGATCTGGATACCCTACCGTCATTCCTTCGCCAGGCGCTGATGCAGCTGGCTGACTTTATTGGAAAAGGCTTGGCTGAGAAACATGACACTGAATACCGACACGCTCATCAGATCTGAAATAGGTATGGACATCCCAGGGGTGTCCGCCGTTGAAAAAGCCGCTTTTGAAACCGATGCTGAGATGCGGCTGGTAGAGATGCTGCGCGAAGACGGCCTGCTGACGCTGTCACTGGTCGCAGTGACAGATGAAGGTGAAGTCGTAGGACACGCAGCATTCAGCCCGGTTGAGGTAGAAGGCAGTGACGGAAACTGGCAGGGGCTGGCCCCGGTTGCGGTGCATCCCGACTGGCAGGGTAAGGGGATTGGCGCTGCGCTGGTTGAAGAAGGTATTTCGACGCTGGGTGAGCTTGGCTACCCGGCAGTTGTCGTCCTGGGCGATCCGCTTTACTACCGCCGCTTTGGATTTGAAACCGCTGCTGACTACGGGCTTCTTTGCCATTGGCCGGTACCGCCAGAAGCTTTCATGGTTCTGCCGCTTCAGGAAGGCGTGTTGGAAGGCGTAAAAGGGCAGGTAGCCTACAGCGAACCGTTCAGCAAAATGTAACGGTTAAACCTGCCCGGTATCCTACCGGGCAGGTTACACATCTTCAGTCGCCCGTCAGCTTAGGCTGATTTGAGGTGAAATCTCTCCCTGGTATCCCCAAAGCTCCTGCCCTTCAAACCGTTTTAACTGTCCGGTATGTGTGATACCGGTGGCCACCACCCGGATCCCGAGACTATTAGCCATGTTAATCACCGGCAGAATCAGCAGGCCGTTGCTCTCCAGTTCATCCTCACGACTGAATGACTGGTCAAGCTTGATGTAATCCGGGTGCAGGCTTTGCAGGTAGTTAAATGTGCCGGTATGGCGTCCTACCTGATCGATTCCCAGTGCGATTCCCGCATCCTTTAGCTGCCGGCAGAATCGGGCAGTGGATTCCGGGTATTTGATGGCACTGGATTCACTGATTTCTGCTATAAAACGGCCTTCCAGCCCAAAACTGTCGAGCGTGCTCACCAGCCAGCCAACAAAGCCGGCATCGCGGATAGCGTCGGAGGTAATGTTCCGGCTGAATGGCAGGGCATCGGTCTGTCGCTGGGCTGCCTTGCAACTAGCTTCCGTTGCCTTGCGGTCAAATTCAGCGCCCAGTTCCAGACGGTGGATGTGTGGAAGGAGACGTGCTGCCGGCAGAAATTCCCCGTTGACCTTCAGTTGGCAATAGACCTCATGACTGACCGGGTTTCCGGTTTTTGCATCAAGTACAGAAGCACCGTTAAGAGCAATGTCACCGTTTTCAATCGCATCGGTGAGATACTGGCGCCACTGCTGCCGGGTGTAATTGTTGATGGTACTGTCTGCGACAACAAAACAGCGGTTGTCTTCCAATGCCAGTTGAAGTGCGTTGTCGGCCTTGGCCAGGAAGTCATGTGACGAGAGCTGTGGCTCTTTTTCTGCAAGGCCCAGGGTGAAGCCTTTTTCCATTTCAATGCCTGACTGGGCAAGCTCATTGTTAAGCAACCGGATAAGCTCCTGAAGAACCTTCATGCCGTCGTTGTGGTCCAGGCCTGGCAGCATGATAGCTATCTCTCCCCGGTTAAGTCTGGCCGCCAGAGCCTCATGATAGGGGGACAACATGGAGTTAAGTGCATTTTTCAGGAGGCGCCAGCTTTCATCACGCACCTGGTAGCCGTAACGCTGGTGGAGGAGATCAAGCCAGTTAAGGCGAGCCAGAATCAGAACACCGCCTTGCCCGTCATCCATCCAGCTTGCCATGCGCCGGTTGAAGTACTGGCGGTTTGGCAGGCCGGAGGGGGCGTCATAGAGCATTTTTTCCCGCAGTTGCTCCACCTCTTCATTAAGTGTGGAGAACATCTGGTTGAGCTGTTCTGCCATCCGGTTGAAAGCATTGGCCAATTGCCTGAACTCCTTGCCATGGGGCTGGGGGATCGGCTGAGAAAAATCGAGGCGGGCAATACGCTCTGCGCCAGCAGTCAATGCCGGTACCGGGCTAAGCAGTTTTGAGATTATCAGGTGAATGATCAGGCTGAGGATTACCACCATTGCCAGCGTAAATGCCAGCATTGGTACAGTCAGTGACCATAAAACGGAATAAGCTTTCTCGGCAGAAAAAGTAACTTTAAGCTGTGCAAGGTCGAGCCAGCCGGAACGTACTGTGGAGGAGACGGTTACGGGCTGGATCAGGCCGGTCTGACGGAACCAGTCAGGTACATCCGTGGCGGTATATTTCTCTGCCCGCCAGTACTGTTTTGTACCATCAATCAGCCATATCAGTGTTGCTTCGCTGATATTCCGGTTCGACATCAGGGAATGGAACAACGAGGCACTTTGGTCGTGGTCGTTGCTCTCAAGAATCGGGATCAGTGAATAGTTAATATTGCTGAGCAAGGTATTAGCGTTGGTTTGCAACTGTTGCTGGAGAAATGCTACGTGCCGGTTGAACTGTACATAGCTGGTGATGCTGCACAGCAACAGAACGATGGTCATCATCGCCAGGTTGATTTTTTTTATCAGTGTCATCAAAGTTTCCCGGTATGCCTGAAACAGTGAGCCGGACACAACCCGGGCAGGTATTGGTATGCCCGGGTTGTTGAATGGCAGAGTGTTTCTGCTATGGCTGTCAGTCCACGCTGTAAATGGTCCAGATCATGTCGGTGACATCTTCTGAACCGGTTACATCTGCGATTACACGGCGGTTCTTTGCATCTGCTTCCGGTGTGTTGGCCGTGTCCAGCAGGCGGGTTTCACCAAAGCCCTTTGCGGTTACGCGATCAGCCGCAATATGGAACTTGTCTACCAGCACATTGGCAATGGCATCAGCGCGACTTTGTGAAAGCGTCATATTATGTTCAGAACGGCCTACTGCACTGGCATGTCCCTCAATGACCACCTGGGTGTGGGGGTGGCTTTTCAGGAAATCAGCCACTTTGGCAATATCTTTGTAGAATTGCTGGGCTACGACAGAAGAGTCGTTGGCAAAGCGCACGTTGAGGTGGATACGTTTTTCAACCGGCTTCTGGTTACCGCAACCGTCATTATTGACCCATGCCCCCTCAAGGGTTTCCGGACACTGTTCCCGAGCGGTGATAACACCGTCCCCATCCTGGTCCTGCAGCGCCGGTGTGATGCTGCCGGATGTTGGCATGGTGACAATTTCCTGGTTGCTGCAACCGGCCATCAACAGGATGGAAAGGCCAATCAGTGTGCGTTTCATCGTGTGATTCCTCCTTCGTATTGATCTTCACCTTGCCAGATATCCGGTGCTGTAACGCGCAGGGATGACAGCAGGCTGCCGGTAGCGTTGAGAATACGGTACTGGGCAATCAGGTGGTCATACTCTGCGTTGATGTAGTCTTTACGGGCATTGAACAGCTCGTTTTCTGCATCCAGAACGTCAAGCAGGGTACGTTGGCCGATGCGGAATTGCTGGTCGTAGGCTTCGAGCGTCTGTTTGGCTGCAATGACGTGTTCTTTCAGGAACTTCATTTGCTGCAGGAGGCTTTCAGAGGCATTCCACGCCAGGGTGGTGCCTTCTACTACTTCACGGAAGGTGTTCTGTTCAATCTCCTGTGCCTGTCCCAGTTTGTAGGATGCTTCCCGCTCACGGGCTGAGTCACTGCCACCGTTGAACAGGTTGTAACGCATCCGGACCATCGCCTGCAGGTCATTGGCATAACCTTCTGTACCGCCGAGGTTATTGTTCCAACCACCGTTCAGCTCAACACTGACTTCCGGGTAATAGTTGGACTTGGCTGATTTGCGCTCAAAGCGGGCGGCTTCAATGTCATTCATTGCTGAATGCAGGGCTGGTTGGTTGGCCTTGGCTTCTTCCAGTGCAGCCTTGAGGTCTTTGGGCAACATAGAGGTGTCAGGCATAGGTTTGATCAAATCTTTGGGTGCCTGGTTGACCACACGGAAAAACTGGCTTTCGGTATCAAGCAGATTGTTTTTTGCCGAAATCAGGTTGGCGCGTGCGCGGGCAAGGCGACCGGTTACCTGTGACAGGTCGGCAGTGGAGCCAAGACCGTATTCGGTTTTCTGTTTGATCTGGTCGTAGGTTTCTTCGTGGCTCTTGAGGTTCTTCTCAGACAGTACCACTACCTGCTTTGCACGAAGGTAATTCAGGTACACTTTGACGGCATCCAACGCCTTGTTTTCCGCTGTACCGTATAGCTTCCATTGCTCAGAGCTGGCTTCACGGCTGAAGCGGTCCACTTCGTTGGCGGTACGGAACCCGTCAAAAAGTACCTGCTTGATAGATACCCCGGCTTCACCGCGGTTGAGGCTGGTGGTTCCCCCTTTGGCGCGGGAAACCGGGTTGTCCACTTCTTCGCGGCCGATTCCTGCGGTCAGGTCGATGGTTGGAAGGTAACCGGCCTGGGCCTGGTTAACCTGTTCTTCGCGTGCCTTAAACTGATTGAATGCCTGGCGGATCGCCGGATTGGTATCCAGGGTATTGGCGACCGCCTGTTCCAGGGTCTGGCTGCATGCCAGCCCCGGTGTCAGTGCGGATGCGATGGCAAGCGCGGCCAAACTCCGCTTAGCATGGCGGAGCAAGGGATGGTTCATTACAGTTCTCCTGTTGTTTTTGTTGTTAACGTTCACGGAGCGCATTTTCTTTGGCTCGCAGGATAGGGTTCAGGATGTAGTCCAGTACCGTGCGTTTGCCGGTAATGATGTCCACCGAGGTCAGCATGCCCGGGATAATCGGCATTGGAGTGCCATCATTGCGGGTCAGGCTGGAGCGGTTGGTACGGATACGGACCAGGTAGAAGCTGTTGCCTTCCTTATCCTGAGTGGTGTCAGCACTGATGTGCTCAACGGTGCCCTTGAGTCCCCCATAGCGGGTGAAATCGTAGGCCGTGACCTTCACCACTGCCGGCAGGCCTGGGTGAAGAAAAGCGATGTCCTTCGGTTTAACCTTGGCTTCAATCAGCAACTGGTCTTCTGTCGGTACAATTTCCAGGATGTCTTCACCCGGGCGGACGACCCCCCCCAGCGTGTTGATATGGATGGTTTTGATTGAACCGGTTACCGGGGAATAGATAACTGCTTTGTCGACCTTGTCCTGTGCGCCCACCTGAGCCTGATTGAGGCGGGAAAGCTTGGTCTCCAGTTCGCTCAGCTTGGATCGGGTGTCGTTGGTAAAAGCGAGCACGGCTTCGCGGCGTTTGAGAATGGCTTCATCAAAGGTCGCCTTGATTTTCGGCTGGGTCTGCTTGAGTGAGGCAAGCTGGCCACGCATATCGTTGACCTGCCTTTGCAACTTGAGCAGTTCCACTTCTGGCACAATGCCTTTTTTCGCCAGAGGCTTAGTCATCGACAGCTCTCTGGTGATGAGCTTGAGGCTGTTTTTGATGGTCTGGATCTTGGTTTGCAGCTCGTTGCTTTCCTGCTGCTTTTGCAGGATCTGGCGGGCGAGGATATCAACGCTGTTTTTCAGGTTGTCCAGTCGGCCAGCGTATTCCTGGCGTTGACGGGAAACCAGTTCTGGTTCGCCACTTTCCAAATCAGCCGGGAACGCAAGCGGGGCTTTGTCGATACGGACCTGCTCACGCCAGTCAGATGAAACCGGCGCGAGCTTGATGCTGGCAAGTTCCTGTTTCATCCTGAGAATGTTGGCGCGCAGGCTGTCCTGTTCTTCTTCTTGCTGGGCAAGGTCGGAACGAAAACGCGTGTCGTCAATTCTTACCAGCGGTTCACCTTTGATTACGGCCTGGCCGGTTTTAACGTACATATCTTCAAGGATGCCGCCGTCAAGGCTCTGGATAACCTGGACCTGGGTGGACGGTATCACTTTGCCGGTTGCCCGGGTTACCCGGTCGAGAGAAGCAAAGTTGGCCCAGATGATAAACAGCAACACCATGGTGACGATGGTCCAGACAATCCAGCGGTAGCGCACCGGCGCTTCCATCATCATGGCACCGTATACGTCGTCCACCATTTCCAGCTCTGTCGGGGTCATGGATACCGGCTTATTCATGCTGCCCTCCTGCCTGGATGCGTTGTGGCTCCTGATGGCCATGGAGTTTTGCCATCACTTGCTCACGTGGGCCATCGAGGACGATTCGGCCGTTGTCGACCACGATAATGCGGTCTACCAGGTTGAGCAGGGACATCTTGTGGGTGACGAGCAGCAGCGTACGTTCACTGCTGACCCGCATCATGGCGTGAGTGAACTGTTTCTCTGCGGTGGCATCCATACTGGCGGTGGGTTCGTCCATCACCAGTATTGGCGGATCGTTGAGGATCGCGCGGGCAAGGGCTACGGACTGGCGCTGTCCCCGGGAAAGGGTTTCTCCCAGCTCTCCGACTTCTTTGTCCAGACCCTCGGAATCCTTGCTGGTGAACATGCCAACACCGGACAGTTGCACTGCCCTGATCAACTGGTGTTCGCTGACCTGGCGGGTGCCGAACATGATGTTGTCGCGGATGGAACCGTGGAACAGGGTGATGTCCTGCGGCATGTAACCGACGTTGTGGCGAAGGTCTGCCGGGTGGATCTGTTTGCTGTCGATGCCGTCATAGCGCAGGCTGCCCTGGCTTGGGTGGAAAAGGCCAGCCATCATCTTCAACAGCGATGTTTTTCCCGAACCATTCTTGCCGATAATAGCGATTCGCTCTCCGGCATTGATGGTCAGGGAGCTTGGGTAGATCACCGGCTTTTCTGAGTTCGGGTAGGTAAATCCGATGTTGTCAGCCTGGATATGGCCGCTCAGGCGTTTGCGGCTGATAAGGTGGCCTTTGTCGGCGAACTCATCTTCCGCATTCATAATGGTATCAAGCTGGCGAAGGGCGCTGGCTGTCTGGTTGGTACGGGTCAGCAGGTTGGCAAGCTGTGCCATCGGTGCCACAGCGCGGCCAGATAGCATCACTGCTGCAATAATGCCGCCCATGGAAAGTTCTCCCTGAGACAAGCGATATACCCCGAGGATGACTACAACAATAGAGGTCATCTGGGTGACGAAGGTTGCCAGGTAGGAGACCGACTGGGAGATCTTTTTAACCTTGAGGTTCCAGTTGGCGGTGTGAGCAATCATCTGCTGCCAGGTACGCTGTACCAGCCCTTCAGCAACGCTTGCCTTGATAGATTCAATGGCAGAAAGGCTTTCCACCAGGTGGCCGTTTTTCAGACTTGCGAACTTATTGCTTTCCTCAATGGCTTCTCGCAGGCGCGGCTGTACCCAGAAGGTGTACCCGATAATCAGCAGGCCGGCAAAAAACGGCACGGCAGCAAGGTCGCCGGACACCACATAAATTACAAACAGGAAGAACAGGGCGAATGGCAGGTCTACCAGGGTGGTCAGGGTTGCGGAAGTCAGCATATCCCTGACGGAATCAAACTCGCTCATCTGTTTTGCCATGCCGCCGACACTTGGCGAGCGGTTTGCCAGGGGCATCCCCATCAGTTTGGCAAACAGGCGGGAAGAGACAATGATGTCGATTTTTTTCCCGGCTATGTCGATAAGCGAGCTGCGAAGTGAGCGCAGGGTGAAGTCAAAAATAAACGCCAGTGCCGCACCGCTTGCCAGAACCCAGAGGGATTCGAAGGCAAGGTTGGGGACAATCTTGTCGTAGACGTTCATCATAAACAGGGGGGATACCAGCGCGAACAGGTTTATCACCAGTGAAGCCAGCAGCGCATCCCGGTAGATGGGCATGGCGTCACGCAGCATGACCTTGAGCCAGTGTTCCTGGGTGTTGTGCAGGTGGAGGTCGACACTGCGGTCACCCCGGTACTGCATTTTTACCAGGATGGTATAGCCGGTATAGATGGCCTCCAGCTCTTCGAGCGGGATTTCTGTTTCACCGCCGTTTTCAGGCAACTGGATTACCGCGACATTGCGCCCATTCTCTGATCCCATCCGGTGTAACAGGCAAGCTTTCTGGTCCCTGAGCAGTAATACGCATGGGAACAGCATGGATGAAATCTGGTCGAGCGGTTTTCGAAGCAGGCGAGCACTTAACCCCGCCCGGCCAGCCGCCTGGGGGAAAAGCCCTGGCGTCAGGCAGGCACCGGTCATCGGAAGCCCGGCTGTCAGCGCATCACTGGAGCAGGGGTTACCGTAGTGCTCGGTAAGCAGTACCAGACAGTCAAGCAAGGGGTCTTCGGTGGTCTGGGCCGAGGCCGGAATACTCCACTGCGGTTTCAATTTGGTGGTTGAAGTCACCGCGAATTCTCTCTACTGAATTTAAAAAACGAAAATACGGGCGCAGCCAAAAGCTGCGCCCGTACCTTTCAGTTACAGATGATGAAGATCTTCCGGATCTTGAAGCAGAATGTGTGATTCGGTGTGGACACTCTGTGTGTCGACATGATCAAACAGTGCTTTTACTTGATCTGTGTTTAGCGTTGTATTCTGGACAACGCCATTACCATGGCTGGAACCGACAATACTTGTCAGTTCGTGCTTGTTGATATCCTCCAGAACAATTTCCTGGTTGGCTCTGTGGTCACCGTCGGTATCGATTTGGATGGATACATCCTGAAGGTTACCGCGGCTGCCTTTGGAAACTTCAACAGTAACATTGTCAAAAATGCCGTTGCTGTTTTCATGAATCAGGCCAGACAGGTCTAGTTTGTCTTTGCTCAGTTCAAAGTCTTTTATGACATCAACGCTGTGCTGGTGGTCGATATCTTCTGCTGTCCAGCGGAAGGTATCTGCGCCTCCGTCACCAATTAGAATGTCGCTGCCGGTACCACCCTGGATAACATCATTGCCGGTATCGCCACGCAGGATATCATCACCGGTTCCACCCAGAAGTACATCGTTGCCGGAGCCACCGCGCAGGGCATCACTGCCACTGCCGCCGCTCAGTGTGTCGTTGCCTGCGCCGCCATAGGCAGCCAGTGTGCCTGTTCCGCCAGTCACGGTGTCATTGCCGCTTCCCATATTGACCAGATCAGCCAGTGGATGCTGGTGGTTGTTTGTATGGAATTCAATGGCATGCTGACCATGGTGATTACCCTGATGGCTGTGACCAAATTCACTGTTACCAGGGAGTTCTCTGTTGGAAGTGTGGCCACTTTGCAGATCAGACTGGTAGTCCGGCTTGAGATGACCATCATCCCCCGTCAGTTGCTGCATGCTGTCTTGCATAAAGTGGGTGCCTTCCAGCATTGCAACGTTATACATTCCATGATTGCTTGGCAGTGAGCTTCCTGCATTTACGGTGTTGTCTGCTCGGCTGAGTCCCAAATCAACATAATCATTGCTGTCACCGCTGTTGATTACCAGATCGGTATCAATAGTGGTATCTACCAGTTTTTTAATTTGCTGACCTGCTCCTGCACCGATATCCGCCCATGTACCATCTGCCTGGAGATAAGGTGAGAGGCTGACATCCAGTTGAGCACCATAACTGTTGCCAATTAGAACGAACTGATCGTTACCGCCGTTCCCGTTGATGATATTTTCAGGATGTACCGGGACTTCCTTAACCGAAACAGTCATATCTGCAACTTGACTTGAAGTTGCGCCTGTTCCTGTTTCAGTCGCTGTGGCAGTTACCCGGACGTTGTAGTCGCCGACCTGCGAGGTTTTCACTGACAGATTGCCCAAATCAAGGCCGCTGACATCAGCGACACCGTTGACGACATGGACTGTGGTGTGGGCAGAATTGCCATCCACAATTACAGCGTCATCAGGCAAGCCGGACAGTTCCACTTTCAGCGTTTCTGAGCCATCGGTATCCGTCAGGCTCGCCTCAATAGGGTTCAGGTTAATGAAGTTGTCTTCGTAACCTACTCCTGACTGTGCTGTAAATGTCACGTTGTCCAGAACGGCTCCGACGGTATCACCGTTGTCGCCATTAATTTCGAGACGGTATTTGCCTGAAGTTTCAACCGGCAGGTCAATCACATTGTCGCGTACCCAACCAGCCTGGCTTGGCGTAAACCGGTACAGCGTTTCGCTTTGTCCGGTTGCGTTGCCGTGCTCGTCAATCGGTGTCAGGGTGATGGTCAGGTTACAAGACCCCGGATTAATCACCCTGGCTGTAATATCAAAGCCCATCTGGTAGTGCTTACCGGCAGTCAGATCCAGATCTGTGTAGATGTTTTTATCACCCGGATTGGCTTCGACTTCCAGAGCCTGGTTGTCAGAGCCATTTTTCAGGTAAACATCTTCCCGACCGATCTCGATATCCTGGCCAGGGTTAGTGGACTGCCATTTGATGACCTGTCCGTTACCAATCAAGGAACCTGCATCAACATTTGCATCCAGTTCATGGTTACCCAGGTTCACGTTATCGAATGTGAAGATAGTCTGGGTGTCGGTATTGCCTATTTGCAGCGTCGGAGCATCCACTTCAGGCGTGACACTGATTTCCAGTTTTGCCGTACCACCATGGTTTGTGGTGTAGGTGATATCCGGAACCTTGCCACTCCAGTTTGGTGCCGGTGCGAAGCTGTAGTGACCGTTTGTTTCGAGGATCAGAGTACCTTCCTGAACTGTTACAGGATGGTTGCCGGCAGTGTACTCCTGGCCATGTAAGGTGAAACTCTCGACATTGATATCAGTGGCTTTGTCTGATGCATCGTTGCTCAGGACATTGCCCGTAACTGTCATGTCTTCAGAGCCCGAAGCATGGTCA
This sequence comes from Parasalinivibrio latis, assembly GCF_036825535.1. GTDB lineage: Bacteria > Pseudomonadota > Gammaproteobacteria > Enterobacterales > Vibrionaceae > Parasalinivibrio > Parasalinivibrio latis. Next base: position 3,102,460 of record NZ_CP098812.1, on the reverse strand, counting down.
CTCAACGCATTTTGCAGGTGCATATCAGAGATAACCACGTAACTTGGAGCACCCTGGTCATCCTGTACAAATACGTCAATGGCCTTGCTGACACCGTTTTGGTCAGTCATGGTATTGCGGTATTCCACATTCCGGATGACTTCCAGTACTTCATCGTGAGTCAGTTGGTGACCGTCTTTAGCGGTGATTTCCCAGCTGCCAACGACTGCACCGTCATGGTCAGCGTAGTTATGTTGAGTAATCTCGTATTTTCCGGCCATTTCCGGAGACAGGGAGATAAAGTCGTGCTCTGCATCATAGTTGTTCTGCACGTTGCCGTTAATACCGGCAGTAATACGTACAGTGACATGACTGAACTCTGAGCTGTCGACATCTTTCAGCGTGATATCGTTAAACACGCGGACATCACCATCACCTTCGTAATAGAACTTGTCTACACGATGCTGATCCGGTGCATCAACATAACCGATTTCTGGATGGTCATTGTGACCATTTACGGTAATAACGATGTCTTTGGAAGAGCCGTCAGCAGTATGCACAGTAAAGGTCTCTGTTTGAGTCTCCTTACCAGACAACTGCTGTACAGCATCACTCTTGTTGTCCAGGACGTACTTCCAGCTACCGTCAGTATCAATCTCAAAGTGACCGTACTTACCGTCGATTTGAGACGCTTTAAAGGCGTCCTGCCCATCAATGTCGTCGACCGTCAGCTTGCCTTCAACTGATTCAGAAGTTGAGGTATCAGGCAGCTCAGGGTCGTTATGCAGGTAATCGGAATCACCGTCTTCGGTTACAGTACCTACAACAGTGCCGTCGATATGGGCGGCGTCGTTAGTGCCGGTGATGGTGACGGTGATCTTCTGCTCAGTGCCGTCTGCAGACGTAACGGTGAAGGTTTCGTCCTTAGTGTCACCGGCGCCCAGATACTGGACCTTGCTGTTGTCGACGTCGTAAGTCCAATTACCATTACGGTCGATAGTCAGGTTGCCCAGGGTATCAGCAGGTTTGGTCACGGTTGTATTGAAGTAAGACTCATCGTGATCGATGTCTTTGACTGCAAGTGTTCCGTGGCTGGTCAGCTTGTCACCCTGTCCTTGGTCTTCTATTACCTTGCCCGTGAAGTTGCCGGTAATATCAGCGCTGTCATTTTCACCTTTAACATCAACGGTGATCTGGTGAGCTGTACCATCCTCACTGTGCACGGTAAATGTCTCGGTTTTGATTTCACCTTTCTGGAGCTGCTGGACGGCGTCTGAGCTGTTGTTCAGCTTGTAAGTCCATAGACCATCGGCTGACATAGATAGTGAGCCGTATTTACCGTTTAAAGTTTCGATTTTGAAGGTATCTTGGGCATTATCTACGTCATAACTGGAGAGTATTCCTCGCACTCTTGTGGTTAGGTCTTCATATGCCGTTACGTGGTCAGCACCACCAATGATGGCATTGTCATTAGTACCGCTAATAACTACAGAAATTTCCTGCTGGGTACCGTCAGAAGCCGTTAGCGTGACGGTATCGGTAACTTCCTCACCCTCAGGCAACTGCTGAACCTTTGCCTCGTCCAGGGTATAGGTCCAGTGGCCGCCTTTCAGCTCCAGTGAACCGTACAGGCCTTTGAACTGGCCATTATCAAACACCGGATGATCGTGTTGGTCAGCATCTGCTATTGCAATGGTACCGGATACTGTAACCGGGGCATCCCCCTCATTTCCTTCTGTTACCTTGCTGGTAAATGAGCCCGAAACCACTGGCTTGTCATCAGTGCCATGGATGGTGACAGTCACTGTTTGAGTGGTGCCGTCCTCGGATGTGACCGTGAAGCTTTCTACTTTGCTTTCACCAGCACCCAGATAATTAACCAGGCTGTTCTCAACGGAATAGTGCCATTCACCGTTGGCATCAATACTCAGGTTCCCCAATGTGCCTTCGGCTTCAATGACATCAGGCTTGAAGTGCGCTTCTCCGTTATCCAGATCAGTGATATCGAGCTTGCCGTGGTCTGTAAGTACGGTAGTGGCGTCATTTTCAGTAACAGAGCCAATGGTCTCACCAGTGATATGCGCGCGATCGTTAGTACCGGTAACAGTGATGGTGGCAGTCTGATCAACCGTCGCACCATGGCCGTCAGTCACCTGGTAGGTTACTTTGATCTCTTTGGTTTCACCTTCTTTGAGGCCATCAAATGCTGGGTTGGATGGGTCGATAGTCAGCTTGTTGCCATCAACGGTGACACCATCAGTCAGGCCTTTGATGCTGCCATCAACGACGGTCAGGCTGTCACCATCGACATCGGTGATGTTGGTTGTTAGATCAATAGTTTGAGCCGGGGTACCTTCGGTGTAACCCTCAGTAATAGCAGAGCTGACTTTCGGTGCATCGTTGGTACCGGTGACGGTGATGGTGGCGGTTTGCTGAACCGTAGTGTGTCCGTCAGTGACATCGTAGGTGACGGTGATGGTTTGTTGATCACCTTCAGCCAGGCCATCAAACGCAGAGTTAGATGGGTCAACGGTCAGGGTATTGCCGTCAACAGTGACGCCCGGCGGCAGATCTTTAATGCTGCCATCAACCACGGTCAGGGTGTCGCCATCGATATCAGTGATGTTGTCAGTCAGGGTAACCGTCTGAGCGGCTCCGCCCTCGTTCACACCTTTGGTTATGATGTCACCCACGACAGGCATGTCGTTAGTACCGGTAACGGTAATGGTGGCGGTTTGCTGAACCGTAGTGTGTCCGTCAGTGACATCGTAGGTGACGGTGATGGTTTGTTGATCACCTTCTGCCAGACCATTAAATGCCGGGTTGGCCGGGTCAACGGTCAGGGTATTGCCGTCAACGGTTACCCCCGGTGGCAGATCTTTAATGCTGCCATCGACGACGGTCAGGGTGTCGCTATCCACATCGGTGATATTGTCAGTCAGGGTAACGGTCTGAGCGGCTCCGCCCTCGTTCACACCTTTGGTAATGACTTCACCAACAACTGGAACATCGTTAGTACCGGTGACGGTGATGGTGGCGGTTTGCTGAACCGTAGTGTGTCCGTCAGTGACATCGTAGGTGACGGTGATGGTTTGTTGATCACCTTCAGCCAGACCATCAAACGCAGAGTTAGATGGGTCAACGGTCAGGGTATTGCCATCAACGGTTACCCCCGGTGGCAGGTCTTTGATGCTGCCATCGACGACGGTCAGGGTGTCGCCATCCACATCGGTGATGTTGTCAGTCAGGGTAACCGTCTGAGCGGCTCCGCCCTCGTTCACACCTTTGGTAATGACTTCACCAACAACTGGAACATCGTTAGTACCGGTAACAGTGATGGTGGCAGTCTGGTCAACGGTTGCACCATGACCGTCAGTAACCTGGTAGGTCACAGTGATGGTTTGTTTGTCACCTTCAGCCAGACCATTAAATGCCGGGTTGGCCGGGTCAATGGTCAGGGTATTGCCGTCAACGGTTACCCCCGGAGGCAGATCTTTAATGCTGCCATCGACGACGGTCAGGGTGTCGCCATCGATATCAGTGATGTTGGTGGTTAGATCAATAGTTTGAGCCGGGGTACCTTCGGTGTAACCCTCAGTAATAGCAGAGCTAACTTTCGGCGCATCGTTAGTGCCGGTGACAGTGATAGTGGCAGTCTGGTCAACGGTTGCACCATGGCCGTCAGTCACCTGATAGGTGACTTTGATCTCTTTGGTTTCACCTTCTTTCAGGCCATCAAATGCCGGGCTGCTTGGATCGATAGTCAGCTTGTTGCCATCAATGGTCACACCATCAGTCAGGCCTTTGATGCTGCCATCAATCACAGTCAGGCTGTCACCATCCACATCGGTGATATTGTCAGTCAGAGTAACTGTATGAGCCGGGTTACCTTCAGTGAAACCCTCTGTAATAACAGAGCCCACTTTCGGCGCATCGTTAGTACCAGTAACAGTGATGGTGGCAGTCTGGTCAACGGTTTCACCATGGCCATCAGTCACCTGGTAGGTCACTTTGATCTCTTTGGTTTCGCCTTCCTTGAGACCATCAAATGCTTGGTTAGATGGGTCAACAGTCAGGGTATTGCCCTTGACAGTGACGCCGTCGGTCAGGCCTTTAATGCTGCCATCAACCACAGTCAGGGTATCGCCATCGATATCAGTGATGTTGTCGGTCAGGGTAACGGTCTGAGCAGTTTCGCCCTCAACCACACTTTCGGTAATAACTGAACCAACTTTCGGTGCATCGTTGGTACCGGTGACAGTGATGGTGGCAGTCTGGTCAACGGTTGCGCGATGACCGTCCGTCACCTGATAGGTCACTTTGATCTCTTTGGTTTCGCCTTCCTTGAGACCATCAAATGCTTGGTTAGATGGGTCGATAGTCAGCTTATTGCCCTTAACAGTGACGCCATCGGTCAGGCCTTTAATGCTGCCATCAACCACAGTCAGGGTATCGCCATCGATATCAGTGATGTTGTCAGTCAGGGTAACAGTCTGAGTTGTTTCTCCCTCAACCACACCTTCGGTAATGATTGAGCCCACTTTCGGCGCATCGTTAGTGCCGGTGACGGTGATGGTGGCAGTTTGGTCAACGGTTTCACCATGGCCGTCAGTCACCTGGTAGGTCACGGTGATCTCTTTGGTTTCGCCTTCCTTGAGACCATCAAATGCTGAGTTAGATGGGTCAACGGTCAGGGTATTGCCCTTAACAGTGACACCATCAGTCAGGCCTTTGATGCTGCCATCAACGACGGTCAGGGTGTCGCCATCGACATCGGTGATGTTGGTGGTTAGATCAATAGTTTGAGCCGGGGTACCTTCGGTGTAACCCTCAGTAATAGCAGAGCTAACTTTCGGCGCATCGTTAGTGCCGGTGACAGTGATAGTGGCAGTCTGGTCAACGGTTGCACCATGGCCGTCAGTCACCTGATAGGTGACTTTGATCTCTTTGGTTTCACCTTCTTTCAGGCCATCAAATGCCGGGCTGCTTGGATCGATAGTCAGCTTGTTGCCATCAATGGTCACACCATCAGTCAGGCCTTTGATGCTGCCATCAATCACAGTCAGGCTGTCACCATCCACATCGGTGATATTGTCAGTCAGAGTAACTGTATGAGCCGGGTTACCTTCAGTGAAACCCTCTGTAATAACAGAGCCCACTTTCGGCGCATCGTTAGTACCAGTAACAGTGATGGTGGCAGTCTGGTCAACGGTTTCACCATGGCCATCAGTCACCTGGTAGGTCACTTTGATCTCTTTGGTTTCGCCTTCCTTGAGACCATCAAATGCTTGGTTAGATGGGTCAACAGTCAGGGTATTGCCCTTGACAGTGACGCCGTCGGTCAGGCCTTTAATGCTGCCATCAACCACAGTCAGGGTATCGCCATCCACATCGGTGATGTTGTCGGTGAGGGTAACGGTCTGAGCTGTTTCGCCTTCAACCACACCTTCGGTAATGACAGAGCCCACTTTCGGTGCATCGTTGGTACCGGTGACAGTGATGGTGGCAGTCTGGTCAACGGTTGCGCCATGACCGTCCGTCACCTGGTAGGTCACTTTGATCTCTTTGGTTTCGCCTTCCTTGAGACCATCAAATGCTGAGTTAGATGGGTCGATAGTCAGCTTATTGCCATCAACGGTCACGCCGTCGGTCAGGCCTTTGATGCTGCCATCAACGACAGTCAGGGTGTCGCCATCGATATCAGTGATGTTGTCGGTCAGGGTAACGGTCTGAGCCGGGTTACCTTCAGTGAAGCCCTCTGTAATAACAGAGCCCACTTTTGGCGCATCGTTAGTACCGGTGACGGTGATGGTCGCAGTCTGGTCAACGGTTGCACCATGGCCGTCAGTCACCTGGTAGGTCACGGTGATCTCTTTGGTTTCACCTTCTTTCAGGCCATCAAATGCTGAGTTGGACGGGTCAACGGTCAGGGTATTGCCCTTGACAGTGACGCCATCGGTCAGGCCCTTGATGCTGCCATCAACGACGGTCAGGGTGTCGCCATCGACATCGGTGATGTTGTCGGTGAGGGTAACGGTCTGAGATGTTTCACCCTCGATCACACCTTTGGTAATGACTTCACCAACAACTGGAACATCGTTAGTACCGGTGACGGTGATGGTCGCCGTCTGGTCAACCGTTGCACCATGGCCGTCGGTCACCTGATAGGTCACGGTGATCTCTTTGGTTTCACCTTCTTTGAGACCATCAAATGCTGAGTTAGATGGGTCAACAGTCAGGGTATTGCCCTTAACAGTGACGCCATCGGTCAGGCCCTTGATGCTGCCATCAACGACGGTCAGGGTGTCGCCATCGATATCAGTGATGTTGTCAGTCAGGGTAACGGTCTGAGCCGGGTTACCTTCGAAGATACCGCCAGTGATTTCTGCATCAACAATAGGTTTGTCATTTGTACCGGTGATATGGATGGTAATGGTCTGCTGGGTACCGTCCGTCGCTGTCAGCGTGATGCTATCGGTTTCCGGATGTCCTTTAGGCAGAGCCTGGACTTTGGATTCATCCAGGGTGTAGGTCCACTGACCGTCTTTGAGCTCAAGCGAACCGAACTTACCGGCAGTGGTGTCGTTTTCGAACGCTGGATGGTCGTTCTGGTCTTCATCACTGATAGTCAGCGTACCGGTAGCAGTAACCGGCGCATCCCCTTCATTGCCTTCAACAACATTACCGACGAAGGTACCGGATACTTCCGGTTTGTCATCTGTCCCTTTAATGGTGACTACGATGTCGTGGGTAGTGCCGTCAGCGGTTTCAACCGTAAAGGTTTCAACAATGGGGTTGTCGTTGGCACCGAGATGCTGAACGCTGTCGTTACTGACTTCGTAATGCCAGTGACCATCGTTGGTCAGGGTTAATTTACCCATCTGACCATCAAACGTACCGGCTTTGAAATGACTCTCACCAGTGTCTACATCGGAGACAGTCAGAGCGCCATTTGCTGACAGCATATCGTTGCCGGTTAGTTGCGCTGCGTTGTCTTCGGTGAGGGTTGCAGTATCTGTACCTGTGATTTGAGGGCCATCATCGGTGCCGGCAACAGTAATAGTGACAGTTGCTGTGTCGGTGCCGTCAACAGAGGAGACCGGGAAATCCAGTTTTACTGAATCGTTTTTGCCCAGAGCCTGTACGGTGTCATTGTCATTGTTGATGGTGAAGGTCCAGTGGCCTGATTTATCGACACTGAAGGTGCCGTAGTCATTGGTGACGGTTTTAGGGGTGACTTCACTTTGTCCGTTGTCTGCATCAGAAACAGTCAGCGAGCCTTCAGCTGTTGTTTTGTCAGAGATATCTTCCTGAACGTCACCAATGCTGTCACCGGAGATAGCTGCGCCGTCGTTAGTACCAGTAATGGTTACCGTGATGGTGTGTTTGGTGCCATCTTCAGTGGTGACGGTGAAATCTTCTTGCTTGGTGATACCTTCAGGCAGGTCGTTAACCTTGCTGTTGTCGACAGAGTAGTGCCATTCACCGTTGGCATCGATGGTCAGGTCACCGAGGGTACCATTGCCTTTAATGACATCAGGTTTGAAGTGGCTTTCGCCGGTATCGGTGTCATTAACAGTCAGCTTGCCGTGGTCGGTCAGAACCGGGGTGTTGTCGTTTTCTTTGACTTCACCAATGTTGTCACCGGTGATAGCTGCGCCATCGTTTGTACCAGTGATATTAATGGTGATGGTCTGCTGGGTACCGTCCGTCGCTGTCAGCGTGATGCTATCGGTTTCCGGATGTCCTTCAGGCAGGGCCTGGACTTTGGATTCATCCAGGGTGTAGGTCCAGTGACCGTCTTTGAGCTCAAGCGAACCGAACTTACCAGCAGTTGTGACGTTTCCGAATTCCGGGTTCTGTCCGTGGTCGGCATCAGTAATGGTCAGCGTACCAGTAGCTGTAACCGGTGTATCTCCTTCATTACCTTCTGTGACGTTACCGATGAAGGTACCGGATATTTCCGGTTTGTCGTCAGTACCGGTGATATGGATGGTAATGGTCTGCTGGGTACCGTCCGTCGCTGTCAGCGTCATGCTGTCGGTTTCCGGATGTCCTTCAGGCAGAGCCTGGACTTTGGATTCATCCAGGGTATAGGTCCACTGACCGTCTTTGAGCTCAAGCGAACCGAACTTACCGGCAGTGGTGCCATTTTCGAATTCCGGGTTCTGTCCGTGGTCAGCATCAGTAATGGTCAGCGTCCCGGTAGCTGTAACCGGTGCATCTCCTTCATTGCCTTCTGTGACGCTACCGATGAAGGTACCGGATACTTCCGGTTTGTCGTCAGTGCCTGTCACTGTAATAGTCACAGTCTTCGGATCACTGACCGCATTGTTGTTGTCGGTGGCAGAGTAAGTGAAGGTAACGGTTTCAGATTGACCGTCAGGCAAGCTGTCAAAGTCTTTGCCTGGATTGAAGGTATAGCTGCCATCAGCATTGAAGGTCAGGGAACCTTTACCTTCAGGGATGTTATCCACCAGTTGGTAATGGTCGACGGTGCCATCTACATCGTGAGCTTCAGGAACCTTGCTGGTTAGTTCCGTATTTTCAGAGGTTGTAGTTTCAACAGCTTTAACCTCTGGCGCATCGTTAGAGCCTGTGACTGTAATAGACACAGTCTTCGGATCACTGACCGCGTTGTTATTGTCGGTGGCAGAGTAAGTGAAGGTAACGGTTTCAGATTTACCGTCAGGCAAGCTGTCAAAGTCTTTGCCTGGATTGAAGGTATAGCTGCCATCAGCATTGAAGGTCAGGGAACCTTTACCTTCAGGGATGTTATCCACCAGTTGGTAATGGTCGACGGTGCCGTCTACATCGTGAGCTTCAGGAACCTTGCCGTTGAGTTCAGTATTTTCTGTCGTTTCAGTTTTAACTTTTTCAACAACAGGTTTGTCATTTGTGCCAGTGATGTGGATGGTAATGGTCTGCTGGGTACCATCGGTCGCCGTGAGGGTAATGCTGTCGGTGGTTTTTCCGTCGGCAGGCAGGGCCTGGACTTTGGATTCATCCAGGGTGTAGGTCCAGTGACCGTCCTTAAGCTCAAGCGAACCGAACTTACCGGCAGTGGTGCCGTTTTCGAACGCTGGATGGTCGTTCTGGTCGGCATCTGTGATAGTTAGCGTACCGGTAGCTGTAACCGGCGCATCCCCTTCATTGCCTTCAACAACATTACCGACGAAGGTACCGGATACTTCCGGTTTGTCATCTGTCCCTTTAATGGTGACTACGATGTCGTGGGTAGTGCCGTCAGCGGTTTCAACCGTAAAGGTTTCAACAATGGGGTTGTCGTTGGCACCGAGATGCTGAACGCTGTCGTTACTGACTTCGTAATGCCAGTGACCATCGTTGGTCAGGGTTAATTTACCCATCTGACCATCAAACGTACCGGCTTTGAAATGACTCTCACCAGTGTCTACATCGGAGACAGTCAGAGCGCCATTTGCTGACAGCATATCGTTGCCGGTTAGTTGCGCTGCGTTGTCTTCGGTGAGGGTTGCAGTATCTGTACCTGTGATTTGAGGGCCATCATCGGTGCCAGCAACAGTAATAGTGACAGTTGCTGTGTCGGTGCCGTCAACAGAGGAGACCGGGAAATCCAGTTTTACTGAATCTTTTTTGCCCAGAGCCTGTACGGTGTGACTGTCATTGTTGATGGTGAAGGTCCAGTGGCCTGATTTATCAACACTGAAGGTGCCGTAGTCATTGGTGACGGTTTTAGGGGAGACTTCACTTTGTCCGTTGTCTGCATCAGAAACAGTCAGCGAGCCTTCAGCCGTTGTTTTGTCAGAGATATCTTCCTGAACGTCACCAATGCTGTCACCGGTGATAGCTGCGCCATCGTTAGTACCAGTAATGGTTACCGTTATGTCGTGGGTAGTGCCGTCCTCTGAGATGACAGTAATGGTATCAGTCAGGGGATCGCCTTCACCGAGTGCCTGAATGTCGGCCTTGTCATTGTCCAGGTGATAGGTCCAGTGACCGGCTTTGTCGATGTCTAATGTGCCGTGCTGGCCTTTGATATCTGTCTGGTCTTTGAAGGCTTTTTCGCCGGCATCTTTGTCATCAATGGTCAGGGTACCGCTGGTGGTCAGGGTGGTGTCTTCTTTCACGTCTCCGGTGTCAATGCCTTCACCCTTTCCAAAGGTTGGGACGTCGTTGGTACCGGTAATGGTCACGGTGATGTCGTGGGTAGTGCCGTCCTCTGAGGTGACAGTGATGGTATCAGTCAGGGGATCGCCTTCACCGAGTGCCTGAATATCGGCCTTGTCATTGTCCAGGTGATAGGTCCAGTGACCGGCTTTGTCGATGTCCAAGGTGCCGTGCTGGCCTTTGATATCTGTCTGGTCTTTGAAGGCTTTTTCACCGGCATCTTTGTCATCAATGGTCAGGGTGCCGCTGGTGGTGAGGGTGGTGTCTTCTTTCACGTCTCCGGTGTCAATGCCTTCACCCTTTCCAAAGGTTGGGACGTCGTTGGTACCGGTAATGGTTACCGTGATGGTGTGTTTGGTGCCATCTTGAGTGGTGACGGTGAAATCTTCTTGCTTGGTGATACCTTCAGGCAGGTCGTTAACCTTGCTGTTGTCGACAGAGTAGTGCCATTCACCGTTGGCATCGATGGTCAGGTCACCGAGGGTACCATTGCCTTTAATGACATCAGGTTTGAAGTGGCTTTCGCCGGTATCGGCGTCATCAACAGTCAGCTTACCGTGGTCGGTCAGAACCGGGGTGTTGTCGTTTTCTTTGACGTCACCAATGCTGTCACCGGTGATAGCTGCGCCGTCGTTAGTACCAGTAATGGTTACCGTGATGGTGTGTTTGGTGCCATCTTCAGTGGTGACGGTGAAATCTTCTTGCTTGGTGATACCTTCAGGCAGGTCGTTAACCTTGCTGTTGTCGACAGAGTAGTGCCATTCACCGTTGGCATCGATGGTCAGGTCACCGAGGGTACCATTGCCTTTAATGACATCAGGTTTGAAGTGGCTTTCGCCGGTATCGGCGTCATCAACAGTCAGCTTACCGTGGTCGGTCAGAACCGGGGTGTTGTCGTTTTCTTTGACGTCACCAATGCTGTCACCGGTGATAGCTGCGCCGTCGTTAGTACCAGTAATGGTTACCGTGATGGTGTGTTTGGTGCCATCTTCAGTGGTGACGGTGAAATCTTCTTGCTTGGTGATACCTTCAGGCAGGTCGTTAACCTTGCTGTTGTCGACAGAGTAGTGCCATTCACCGTTGGCATCGATGGTCAGGTCACCGAGGGTACCATTGCCTTTAATGACATCAGGTTTGAAGTGGCTTTCGCCGGTATCGGCGTCATCAACAGTCAGCTTACCGTGGTCGGTCAGAACCGGGGTGTTGTCGTTTTCTTTGACGTCACCAATGCTGTCACCGGTGATAGCTGCGCCGTCGTTAGTACCAGTAATGGTTACCGTGATGGTGTGTTTGGTGCCATCTTCAGTGGTGACGGTGAAATCTTCTTGCTTGGTGATACCTTCAGGCAGGTCGTTAACCTTGCTGTTGTCGACAGAGTAGTGCCATTCACCGTTGGCATCGATGGTCAGGTCACCGAGGGTACCATTGCCTTTAATGACATCAGGCTTGAAGTGGCTCTCTCCTGCATCGACATCGTTTACAGTCAGCTTGCCGTGATCGGTCAGGATCGGGGTGTTATCGTTCTCAGTGACTGCACCCTCGTTGTCACCATCAACCAGGGCTGTATCGTTAACAGAAGCTACATTGACATCAATGATTACTTTGTCGGTACCGCCTTTGCCGTCATCCACTTCAATGGTAAAGCTGTCTTTACCGTTGTAGTTGCTTTCGGGCGTGTAGGTCCAGTCACCGTCCTGTGAAATGGTGACATTGCCGTGAGCGGGCTGGGTGTGGGGTCTGATCACCACATCATCGTTATCAAAATCCGTGATGGTAATTTTGCCGCTGACTTCGGTGTCTTCATCGGTGATAACAGTGATGACATCCCCAACTGGGTTGCCATGGTTATCGCCGATTGATGGAGCGACGTTGTCAGGAAGTGTTTCTTTTTCACCAAAACTGATGTTTACCGGATCATAGGCAGGGCTTTGTGTCTGGTAGGATGCAGACGCAATGACTTCTGCACCTGTCCGGGCGACAGTTACAAAGTCAAAGCCCCCGCCAGATTTGAGTGATGTACCTGCTGCGGTTTCCGGCAGTACTTTCGTCGGGTCTTCACCGTTTAAAAGCATGTCCTGGATCTGAGCGACGTCATCACCACGGTTATCTTGAGATGCGGTGTTATGTTTTGCGTGATTGTTAACAAGCGCATCGGAATCCAGCCCGAAATCCCCAACTGCGTTATCTGGAGTGTGAGAAACGGGTTGTACTGACCCTTGAACGGGTTGTGTGTCAACGCCATCAGCTTTCATATCTTGTTGATCATGAACATTTTCAGTCTGTGCTGATGCTGAGTTATTGGCTTGACTGTTTGATTTTGGGTTGACTGGTTCCATTCCACTTCCTGAAGTTAATTATTGGTTTTTATTTTGTAAAAACTGTAATTACCAGCACTATAATTTGATCTGATGATTATAGATGAAATCATATGCTAATTGTATTACATATTTGACGCCAATTTTTCGTCATTAGTTTCATTTGTGTGCGGAATTTTCTTTGGTGGATATGTCGAAGACTGGAATAGCCAGGGGGAGACTATTTTAGATACCAGCCTTATTTGCTAGCATTCCCTCACTCCTTCTTTTCCGTACTGGAAAGAAGCCTGAAACCCAAACTGGAAAGTTTTGAATGGCATCAATACCTGTTGGCCTGACACAAAAAGAGTTGGCTCAGCTTGAAGAGATGGGCATACCTGCGTGGGATGTTCGCAACCCGCAGCTTTACGCCGAGATGGCTGAAACAAAAGTGGACCTGCCTGAACAATGTCAGTTGTTGCTGATCACTGATGACTTGCTGACTGAAAAGGATGTTGAGCTGTTCGGGAAGATTCTGGCGACAATGAAACTGAAAACTGAGCAGGCTCTGTGTTTGCCTCGGGCTGCATTACCTCATTTGGCTTTTCAGACACTGGCATGGTGCTGGGTGACCGGACATGAGCTTGAGGAAACGGAGCGTACAGTCCTTAAAAATACCCGTGTGTTGCACTCCGTTGCCATTTCGGCAATGCATAATGACAATCAAGCCAAGAAATATCTTTGGCAGCAGATAAAGCAGTATGAAAATTGATTTCCAGCCTATGGCTGAGACGCATCTGGATGAGGTGTACCAAATAGAAAAGGCCGCTCATGGTTGGCCATGGAGTGAAAATCTTATCCGGCAGGCTCCGGGAAGGTTTGGTTTTAATCAGGTGGCAATGCTCAACGGAAAAGTTGCCGGATATTATTACGGACAGTGTGTCGCAGGTGAAGCAACTCTACTCAATATAGCGGTTTCACCGGACTGTCAGGGAAAGGGGATAGGTAAAGCACTGCTGAATAACTTCCTTGAAAAGTCGGAAATCATGGGTGGGGAGGAGGCTTGGTTGGAGGTCAGAGCCAGCAATATCCGGGCGGCCAGGCTTTATGAGTCTACGGGCTTTAACGAAATTGACCGCCGTATCGGCTATTACCCTGCAAAACAGGGGAAAGAAGATGCGTTGATCATGACATATCTTTTCTGATTTAAGACGCTTTTTTATCTTCCTCATCAGCGCCGTCTGAAATGAGTTCAGGCGGCATGATATAGCCCTGGTATCCACCAAGTTTCATCTCTTTAAAGTTTGATAATTGCTCAGAGTGTTGGATGCCGGTCGCAATTACTTCAATTCCCAGGCTGGTTGCCATATTGATCATTGGCAGCAGCATCAGAGCATTGCTTTCATCACCCTCATCGAAGCTGAAAGACTGGTCGAGCTTTACAAAATCAGGTCGGAGTCGCTTGAGGTAAGCGACAGAACCTAACTGCCTGCCAAACTGATCAATGCCATAGCGAATATTGTTTTTCTTCATAAGGCTGCAAAAACGATGTGCCGTTTCTGGTGAGCGGTAGGCAACCATCTCGTTCAATTCCAAGTAAACCGAACTTTCAATCCTGTGACGTTTGATGGTTTGCAAAAGCCAGGTAGTGAAAGTGGTATCTTTAATGCTGTCTGCGGTGAGATTAATTGAAATTGGAGAACTTGGTGCGAGGTTGACAATGGCTTTCACCGTCATAGTGACCACAAGCTGGTCAAAGCTGCTGCCAAGGGAAAACCTTTCGAGGTTGTTCAAAATCTGGGCTGCTGGTACAAAATCGTCATCCAGCAACACCTGGGCAAATATTTCTTTATGAAGAATGCTGCCATCGGATGTAGAGATTACCGGTTGCCATTGAAGGCGTAAATTTCCGCTTTCGATAATTTCAGTCAGGGTTGCCCGCCACTGTTCTTTGCTCAGGTGCTTACCGCTGTCTGCAAAAAGGAAGGTCTCTCCTTTTTCTTCCGCTTCCTGAACTGCATTGTCTGCTTTTGACAGTAATTCAGAAGGGGTTTTCTCATCTGTGCGGTTCACCAGCCCTATTGCAAAACTGTCACTGACAGGTAAGCCACTCTGGGTCACTTCATTGTTTAGGAGGCGAATCAATACCTGGAGGATTCGCCGGGTTTCAGCATCATCCGCACCGGGAATCAAGATGGCAACCTCGTTGTGGCTGAGACGGGCCACGGTTGCATCCGGAGAGGAACTCAAAATACCGGTGATACCTTTGGCAAGCAGTTTCCAACTGTCATCCCTAACCTGAAAACCGTATCTCTGGTTTAGGAGTTCAAGCCAGTTAAGGCGAAGAAACATGATCACGCCCCCGGTTTCGTCATCCATCCAGCTATTCATCCTGCGAGTAAAAAAAGTACGGTTAGGCAGGCCGGAGACTGAATCATAGAGGGTCTTTTCCCGAAGTTTCCGTACTTCCTCATTAAGGGTATCGAATAGCTGGCTGAGCTGCCGGGACATACTGTTGAAAGCGTTGGTCAGCTCTCTTAGATCCCCACTTTTGGGAAGAGGGAGTTGGGTGGAAAACTCTAGCCTGGCAATGCGTTTTGATTCCTCTGATATCGCATAAATTGGGGAGAGAATTTTGCGGGTGAATATTCGGACAAAAACGCTGACGATTAAAATCGTAGCAGTAGTCAGCGCCAGAAATGGCAGGGAAAGACGCCACAGCGTTTCATAAGCTTTAGCTGGCGAAATGGTAATACTGAGATTTGCCAGTTCAATCCAGCCGGAACTGACTGTGGTAGAAACGGATACCGGTGCGATCAACCCCAGAGATACAAACCACTCAGGTGCTTGGGTTTCGATATTCTCAATTTGCCAGGATTGTTGCTTTCCATCCAACAGCCATACCAGTTTTGCAGCACTGAGGGAGCCATCTTCCATTATAGTGGTTAAAAGAGTATCACTTTTTTCCGTATCACCGCTCTCAAGTATAGGTACCAGTGCGACATCCAGATGGCGTATAGAGGTATTTGCCAGGCTTTCTAACTCTTTTTCTAGAAACCGCAAATTATTATCAAACTGAACATAGCCAAGCAGCCCACACATCAGGAGCAAAATACTAACAACGACGAGATTTATTTTGTTAATCAGAGTCATCGTGTGGTCCACCTGGCCTTTTTAATTCTGTTTTCCCGCAATTTGGGCGTTATTTTTAGGTTTCATCGTCGACACTGTATATCGTCCACTTCATATTGGTGGACGTATTGCTGCCACTGATATCTGCCACAACCCGGCGGTTTTTGGCATGAGCCTCTGGGGTATCTGACTCATCAAGCAGACGGCTTTCACCGTATCCTTTTGCACTTACCCGAGATTTCGCAATACCAAATGTCCCGGTTAAGACCCTTGCTATCGCTTCAGCTCTGGATTGGGATAGAGTTTGGTTTGCTGCCGCGGCGCCTAAAGCACTGGCATGCCCTTCAATGACTACGCTGGTTCCCGGATAGGACTCCATAAATTCAGCCAGGCTCTCAATGTCGGTGTAGAACCTCGGCTGGACATAAGAGGAGTTATTGGCAAACAAAACGTTAAGTTTGATGCGCTTACTGATCTCTCTTGCATCACTGCAGCCGTAATTGTTAATCAGTGCGCCTGTCAGGGTGTCATCACACTGTTCACGTGCTTCGATAACACCATCCCGGTCCAGGTCACGCAGATCGTTAGCCTGAGGATGGTTATCCGGCAGGGTGACAATGTCGTCCCCGGCACAACCGAGCAATGACAGGGTAAAAATGAAAATCAGGGCTTGCTTCATAGGGATTGTCCTTGTCAGTACTCATTATCACTTTGCCAAGCTTCAGGTGTTTCAACCCTGAGTGATGACAGCAGTTGTCCGGTTGCGTTAAGAATTCGGTATTGGGCCGTCAGTTCATCGAATTCAGATGCAATGTAGTCTTTGCGGGCCTCAAACAGTTCATTTTCTGCATCGAGGAGATCCAGCAGGGTGCGCTGTCCCAGCCTGAATTGCTGGTTGTAGGCACTCTGGGTTTCCTTAGAGGCGATAACATGCTCTTTGATATAACCCAACTGCTCGAGAAGATTGGTGCGTGCATTCCATGCCAGCGTTGTACCTTCGGTGATATCCCGCATGGTACGGTGGTTCAGTTCCCTTGCTTCACCGACCCTATACGCGGTTTCACGTTCACGTGCTGTATCACGTCCGCCATTGAACAGGTTGTATCGAACCCTGACCATTGCCTGCAGGTCATTGTTGTGCCCACCGGTACCGCCGATATCGTTATTCCAGTTGCCGTTTAGCTCTAAAGATACTTCGGGGTAGTAGTTAGATTCGGCAGACTCCCGTTGGTACTGTGCAGCTTCAATGTCTTTTCCTGATGCTTTGACTACCGGGTTGTTTTTACGGGCAAGAGCCAGTGCATCATCCAGGCTGGCTGGCAGCATATCTGCATCTGGTACCGGGATTATCATGTCTTCCGGTTGGCTGTTAACCGTACGGATATACTGGCTTCGCGTATCCATAAGGTTATTTCGGGCAGAGACAAGGTTAGATTTTGCCCTGGCAAGGCGTCCGCTTATTTGGGAAAGGTCAGCAGTTGAACCAAGGCCAAATTCGGTTTTCTGCTTAATTTGGTCGTAAATTTCCTGGTGGCTTTCAAGATTTTTCTCGGAAAGGGATACCACCTCTTTGGCCTGCAAGTAACCCAGGTAGACTTTTACCACATCCAGGGCTTTGTCCTCGGCAGAGGCCAGGAGCGACCAAAACTCCGAGCCTGCTTCCATCCGGGTTCTGCCCACTTCACTGGTTGTCTGGAAACCATTGAACAGGATCTGGCGGATGCTGATACCGGCTTCACCTCGATCAAGTTCTACATCTCCGTCGCCAGCAGCCCGGGTTGCGGGGCTGTTGGTTTGCTCCCAACCATAGCCTGCAGTCAGGTCAACAGTTGGCAAATAACCACTGCGCGCTTGGGTAATCTGTTCTTCTGTTGCTTTGAAAGCGTTGAATGCCTGACGAAGTTCAGGGCTGGAATCCAGGGTCTGCGCTACAGCCTGTTCAAGTGTCTGGCCCCAGGCTGTTGGTGTTGCAACTGCACATGACACAGCCAATGCAGCCATACTTCCCTTAAACACCTTACGGACGTGATTCATTGTGTTCTCCTGCACATCTCACGGATAACATCAGCGCTCTCTCAGCGCAGTGTCTCTTGCTCTTAAAATCGGGTTGAGGATGTAATCCAACACGGTGCGTTTCCCGGTAATGATGTCCACACTGGTCAACATGCCGGGGATAATTGGCATTGGAGTACCGTCTTTTCGGGTCAGATTCGACTTCTCTGTCCTGACTCTGACCAGATAGAAACTGTTGCCCTCTTCATCCTGGGTCGTATCAGCACTGATATGCTCCAGCGTGCCATTCAAGCCCCCATAGCGGGTGAAATCATAAGCGGTTACTTTGACTACGGCAGGTAACCCGGAGTGAAGAAAAGCGATATCCTTCGGCTGGATTTTTGCTTCGATAAGCAGCTGGTCTTCGGTGGGGACAATTTCCACAATGTCTTCACCGGAGCGTACGACGCCCCCCAGCGTGTTGATATGAATTGTCTTGATGGTGCCGTTTACCGGGGAGGTGATAACAGCTTTGTTCACTTTGTCCTGTGAGCCCACTTTTGCCTGGTTTAGGCGGGATAACTTGGTTTGCAGTTCGTTCAGCTTGGCGCGGGTTTCGTTGTTGAACGCCAGCACGGCTTCCCTGCGCTTGAGAATGGCTTCATCCTGCCCGGCTTTTACTTTGGGCTGCATCTGTTGAAGGGCTGAAATTTCCCCACGAATATCATTTAGCTGGCGTTGTAATTTAAGCAATTCAACTTCTGGCACTATCCCTTTTTTAGCCAGGGGTTTGGTAAGCTCTAGCTCACGAGAAACCAATTTCGAACTATTTTTCAGTGTTTGGATTTTGGTTTTCAGCTCCTGGATTTCCTGCTGTTTTTGCAGGATCTGGCGAGCCTGAATCTCAAGTTTATTGTTCAAATCATCCAAGCGGCCTTCGTACTCCAGCCGTTGGCGGGACACCAGTTCTGGTTCATCTGCAATCAGTTCGGAAGGAAAAACCAAATCTGCTTTTTTTACCCGAATCTGTTCACGCCAGTTCTGGGATACAGGCGCCAGTTCGATACTGGCCAACTCCTGCTGCATTCGAAGTATATTGGCTTCCAGACTGGAACCTTCTTCTTCCTGCTGGGCGACATCTGAGCGGAAACGGGTATCGTCGATACGCGCCAGAGGCTGGCCTTCTGTGACGATCATGCCTTCTTTAACGTACATCGCCTGGAGAATACCGCCGTCCAGGCTTTGTATAACCTGTACCTGGGAGGAGGGGATGACTTTACCGTCTCCCCGTGTCACCTGATCGAGAGAGGATACGGCTGCCCAAGCAACAAATGCCCCTACCATGGCAACCAGTGCCCATATAATAATCCGGTAGCGTACAGGTGCTGAAATCATCATGGCACCGTATACATCATCGGTCATTTCAAGTTCGTTGGCATTCAGGCGTTTAGTCATGCGAAGCCTTCTTCTGACGTGCTTCAGCAGCGTTTATGCCTTTGCTGAGTTCCTTCAGGACTTTGTCTCTGGGACCATCAAGTAATATCCTGCCTTTTTCCAGAACAATGATGCGGTCTACCAGTTTCAGCAAAGACATTTTGTGGGTGACCATGATCATGGTGCGATCCTGGCTGACACGATCCATTGCGTGCATGAATTGCTTTTCGGCATAGGCATCCATACTGGCGGTTGGTTCGTCCATCAGGAGGATAGGGGGGTCATTCAGAATGGCTCGGGCGAGTGCAACAGCCTGCCGCTGACCGCGAGAGAGTGCTTCACCACGTTCTCCCACTTCTTTATCCAACCCCTCAGAGTCCTGAGAGGTGAATTGCCCGACACCGGAGAGTTGAACCGCGCGAATAAGTTGGTGTTCCGTCACCTGACGTGTACCGAACAGGATGTTGTCCCGAACGGAGCCGTGGAAAAGCGTGATGTCCTGAGGCATATATCCTACATTGCGGCGCAGGTCTGCCGGGTGAATCTGCTTACTGTCCACACCATCAAAACGAAGGCTTCCCTGGGAAGGCTGATAGAGCCCGGCAAGCATTTTTAATACGGAGGTTTTTCCTGAGCCATTTTTACCAATAATGGCAATGTTTTCCCCTGCTTTGATAGTAAATGAGCTTGGGTACAGCACAGGCTTTTCAGTATTGGGGTAGCTGAATGAGATGTTATCGGACTGGAGGTGACCGGTAAGCCGTTTACGGCTGATTAGGTGTCCCTTGTCTGCAAACTCGTCCTCTTCGTTCATGATGGTGTTGAGTTGACGAAGGGCGCTGGCGGTTTGGTTACCTCTGGTCAAAAGGCTTGCAAGCTGGGCCATTGGCGAGACAACACGCCCGGAAAGCATTACTGCCGCGATAATGCCACCCATTGATATATCCCCATCAGCAACCCTGTGTACCCCAAAAATCACTACACCCACTGAGGTCAGCTGAGTGACAAAGGTTGCCAGGTAGGAAACTGACTGGGAGATTTTTTTAACCTTTAAGTTCCAGTTCGCTGTGTGGGCAATCATCTGTTGCCAGGTTTTCTGTACGATGCCTTCTGCGACGTTGGCTTTGATCGATTCAATTGCTGTAAGGCTCTCAATCAGGTGGCCATTTTTCAGGCTGGCATATTTGTTACTTTCTTCGATAGCAGCCCTGAGCTTTGGCTGGATCGCAAATGTGTAGCCAAGGATAAAGAGGCCAGAAACGAGAGGAACCGCCGCAAGGTCACCTGCGACTACATAGATAATGAACAGAAACATTACCGCAAAGGGTAAGTCGACCAGCGCAGTAATTGTTGCGGACGTCAGCATATCCCGCACGCTGTCGAATTCACTAAGCTGTTTTGCCATGCCTCCGACACTGGGGGAACGTTTTTCAAGCGGCATTCCCATTGCTTTTGCGAACAGCCGGGATGAGACAATGATATCGATCTTTTTGCCGGCAATATCGATCAGTGAACTCCGGAGATTTCGCAGGATATAGTCGAAAAAGAAGGCAATAGCAGCACCACTGGCGAGTACCCACAAGGATTCAAAAGCCAGGTTGGGTACGATTTTGTCGTACACGTTCATCATGAACAGCGGGGAAACCAGTGCAAAAAGGTTAACGACTACTGATGCAATCAGCGCATCCCTGTAGATAGGGCTTGCGTCCCTGACCATCGACCACAGCCAGTGCCCTTTGGTATTGTGCTGGTGGAGATCAACACTTTGATCCCCTCGGTACTGCTTTTTGACTAGTAATGCATAACCCACATAAAGGGCTTCAAGCTCCTCTATGGGAAGTTCCGTTTCACCCCCATTTTCAGGTAATTGAATTACTGCCCGGTTGTTGGTGGTGTCAAATTCCCTTAGCAGGCAGGCTTTCTGATCTTTCAGTAAAAGTACACAGGGCAACAGCAGGGGACTGATGTTATCCAGTGGTTTACGAATCAGGCGGGAGGTTAATCCCGCACGTGAAGATGCCTGGGGAAAGAGATCAGGTGAAAGTCGGGCTCCGGACATCGGTAAACCTGCAACCAGTGCTTCACTGGAGCAAGGTGTGCCATAGTGCTCAGTAAGGAGCACCAGGCAGTCCAGAAGTGGATCCTCAGTGGTTTGTACGGAGGCTGGAATGCTCCACTGAGGTTTCATGTTTTCTGCAGCTCTCACTGTTTGTTACCTATCCTTGCAGGTCGAGGTACATCAACGTTGAATCTCTTACGAGATGGGAAACCCATCACAGGTAATCCTGCACTGGGTCTTCCAATGGGATATGAGTATTGTTTACTATATCCGTACTCACAGCATTTTCAAACAGTTGCTTAACATTTTCATCCTCAAGTATGCCATTTTTGATAACACCGTTTTCATCGGTGATATCATCTAATGTGACATTTTGAAGAATGATTTCCTGATTCCAGGTATGGTCTCCATCGGTATCTACACGCAGTACCAATGATCCATCCCGGTCAAAAATGTCTACCTGATCTGCATCCAGGATTTGCTCATTTTTATCTTTTACCAGGTCGGTAAGATCCAATCTGCTTTCACCAACTACAAAGTCCATAACGGTGTCAGAAACCGCGATACCTTCAACATCAGCACTGTGCCAGGTAAGCTCTTCGTCACCGAGGCCACTAATCATGTTGTTCTGAATCAGGGAGTCATTTTCGGCGCCTTCATTTGCAAACCACACATCTGCCATATCACGGGTTTCCCCGTCAGTTGTTGTGTAGTCAGACACTTTGCCCAGTCGGTTGGTTGAGCTGTACTCATCGCCATCCTCTGCGTTGAGGTTGAGAGATGCGACCCCTGCCTCATCAAGGCTAAGCAGCTCCCCTTCATCCGTAACACCGTCGTGATCGGTGTCTACCCAAACCTTCAGTTCATCAAAGATTGCATCATCCTTATTGATGATACCGTCTGCGTTGGAATCATGTTGGGAGAGTGCGACATAGCCATCCTGAGCAAGGCTTCCATCAGCAAGGCGGGTGTCAGAGCCGAACAACTCTGAGCCATCATTGATTACCCCATCAGCGTTGATATCCCGGACCAGCAGGCCATCATTGCCTGATATCCAACCGGTTTTGGTTTTTACGCCATCGCCGTCGAAATCGAAGTTAACGCTGTCGGTCATTACACTGCTGGTATCAATACCGTTGCCGTCCAAATCCAGCACGATAGGTGTGAGACTCGGTGCAATGGTGATGGTATCAACGTGGCCTGAGGTCTTACCTTTCGCTGTGAGGATCCCGTCCTTAGTGAATAGGTCATACCCGCTCTTGGTAAAGTTCCCGCTGTTGTCAGCCCATACGGTGTAAGTTCTGCCGTCTGGGCCGATCAATTCAACTTTCTCTCCACTGCGCCAGCCGTTTCCTGTTACCCACTCTTTATTGCTGCCGTCGGCATGCCAATGGACGTGACCACCCGTTGAGTTACTCATATTCCGGTAACCCTTGTCGATAACGGTTACTGTGTCAGAAACCTGTCCTCCGCCGATATGGGTTTCACCTGAAGCAGGCTGTGCCCTTAGAAGCAGTGTTTTGTTACCGTCAGAGATGTTGTCGTTTATGGGTTTCACGCGGAGCTGAATTTCAGTCTGGTTGGCTGCAAAGGTCAATGGTCTGCCGCTTTCAAATTCAGCCCATTTTGAACCATTCCAGTACTGGTAATTACCCATGTCTTTATTAGACACATATGACCCGGAGCCGGTGTAGACGCTTACTTTGGCTTCTACTTCCTGATCAACCTGCTTGCTGAGTCTGAGTTTGAAGTAAGCCCAGTTGCCTTCGTTAACCTGGCTGTAAGAATTCGTGTCAACCAGACTCAAGGTAGGCTTATCGGCTTCATCCGTGATGTCCGCAGCTTCTGATGTGACCCAGCCCTGGCGGCCTATCACAGCAGCCCGGATCTTAATGGTCTCATCACCTTCATAGACATTGTCATTGAGGGTCTGGGCATAGAGGCGTACCCCGGAATGGCCGGCAGGGACAGTAATATTCGCCTGATAGCTGTTGGAGCTGTTCAGTACCACTTCCCCAATCTTCTGGCCGGACAAGTTGTAGACATATACCCGGCCTGAGTAGTCGCTACCGTGGTCTGCTTCATGGTAACTGTCATGGAAATTCAGGCGTACCGTTGTTGCCGTTTGGGATGGGTTATTAAGCTTGAGTGTCCACCCTGGGGTGGTACTGCCTTCCACGCCGTCACGCAGGTGTTCAATTGACGCAACTCGCGGTGCAGCATCATCGTTGTTGATAGTACCAGTCGCAGTAGTAGTGGTTTTAACTACACCGGTTGAGCCACCGTGTTCAGTAACCTTGATGGTGACAGTTTCGTTGCCCTCATAGACTGAGTCTTCTGTAGTAGCCAGACGAACCTTAAAGCTCTTGGTACCGGCAGGGACAATAAGCATATCGCCGTAGTACTTGGTCGCTCCCCAGGTTTTGCCACCGTCATACGATGCCTGGAAATAACCTCCACTGGCCGTGTCTTTGCCTATTTCGCCGGAGCCGTTGGCAAAGTTTACTTCAGTCCAGGAGTTACCTTTGGTTGCTGTATGTACCGATACATTCCAAACCAGATAGCCGCCTTCAGACACAGAGGTATTGCCAATTTGCCATTGAGGCATATCGGCTTCATCTGTGATGTAGGCAGCCGCAGAGGTCACCCAACTGCCCTGTCCGGAGGCAGTGGCCTGGAACTTGATGCTTTCTTTCACCTCGTAGGTGGCATCGTCTTTTGGTTGAGCATAAACCTTAAGCGCCTTCACACCGGCCGGTACCGTAAAGTTGGATGTCCAGCCGTTCGAACCGTTAAGGGTTACAGAGCCGATTCTGGTGCTGCCATTGTAGATATGGAAGACACCGGTGTAGTCCTGATTGAAGGTGGCGTCATGCAAGCCGTCATTTACACGGATTGTCACGGTGTTATTAGATGTAGATGTCTTGTCCAGGTTCAGTGTCCAACCTGCCCACTGTCCGCCTTCTACACCATCTTGCAGGCGGGTGATAGTGGTAACTTCCGGCTTGTCGGCTTCATCCGTGATGTCCGCAGCTTCAGAGGTGACCCAACCCTGGCGGCCAATAACAGCCGCGCGGATCTTGATGGTCTCATCACCCTCGTAGACGTTGTCATTGAGGGTCTGGGCGTAGAGGCGCACACCGTTGTGGCCGGCCGGTACCGTGATGTTAGCTTGATAGCTGTTGGAGCCATTCAGTACCACTTCCCCGATCTTCTGGCCGGAGAGGTTGTAGACGTACACACGTCCTGAGTAGTCAGCACCGTGGTCTGCTTGATGATAGTAATCATTGAAATTCAGGCGCACCGTGGTTGCTGTATCAGATGGGTTGTTGAGGTTCAGCGTCCAGCCAGGGGAGGTGCCTCCCTCGACGCCGTCACGCAGATGCTCAATTGAGGCTACTTTAGGAGCCGCTTCATCTTCGGCAATGGTGACGGTACCGGATTTCAGTACGGACTGTCCTTCCGCCTTGGCGCGGATAGTAAAGGACTCGTTGCCCTCATAGGTACCGTCTTCGGTAGTCGCCATACGCACCTGGAAGGAGGTCTTGTTGGCAGGCACTGTTATCCAGTTACCGCGGCTGAAATCGCCGGAAGCTTTAGTCCAGCCACTGCCATAGTTGACCCACAGATCTTTGGTGTTGAAATCTGTTCCTTCGGTTGCTGTCCCTCCGTATGCATCAACCCAAACGCGTGTGGTAGACGTCGACGCATTGCTCAAGCTGACTGTCACGGATGCGCTGTCACCTTCATTTGCTGTGACATTGGAAACAGATTTTACGTAAGGCTTGTCCGCAGCATCGGTGATGGTACCAATAGCTGTGCTGGTGGTGAAAACGACACCCTGGTCATTACCATTTGAGCCTGCTGATTCAGTGACCTTCAGTCGGATAGTTTCATTGCCTTCGTAGATGTTGTCATCATTGGTTTTGAGGCGAACCTTAAAGCCGGATTTACCCGCAGGAACAGAGATCTTATTGCCATAGTAAATCGTCGTATTCCAAGTTTGGCCGCCATCAACTGAGACCTGCCACGAACCGGTATCACCGGAGGTAGTGATATTCTCGAAATCAATCGAGGTCCAGCTTGATGCTTTGGTTGGGGTGTGCAGGGATACATTCCAAACCAGATAGCCGCCTTCAGCAACAGAGGTATTGCCAATTTGCCACTGAGGCATATCGGCTTCATCGGTGATGTAAGCAGCCGCAGAGGTCACCCAACTGCCCTGTCCGGAGGCTGTAGCCTGGAACTTGATGCTTTCGTTGCCCTCGTAAGTGGCATCGTCTTTTGGTTGAGCATAAACCTTAAGCGCCTTCACGCCAGCCGGTACCGTAAAGTTGGATGTCCAGCCGTTGGAACCGTTAAGGGTTACAGAGCCGATTCTGGTGCTGCCATTGTAGATATGGAAGACACCGGTGTAGTCCTGATTGAAGGTGGCATCGTGCAAGCCGTCATTTACACGGATTGTCACGGTATTATTAGATGTGGATGTCTTGTCCAGGTTCAGTGTCCAACCTGCCCACTGTCCGCCTTCTACGCCATCTTGCAGGCGGGTGATAGTGGTAACGTCCGGCTTGTCGGCTTCATCCGTGATGTCCGCAGCTTCAGAGGTGACCCAGCCCTGGCGGCCAATAACCGCTGCGCGGATCTTGATGGTCTCATCACCCTCATAGACATTGTCATTGAGGGTCTGTGCGTAGAGGCGTACCCCGGTATGGCCTGCAGGAACAGTGATGTTCGCCTGATAGCTGTTGGAGCTGTTCAGTACCACTTCCCCAATCTTCTGGCCGGACAGGTTGTAGACGTACACACGTCCTGAGTAGTCAACGCCGTGGTCTGCTTGATGATAGTAATCATTGAAATTCAGGCGCACCGTGGTTGCTGTATCAGACGGGTTATTAAGGTTCAGTGTCCAGCCAGGGGAGGTGCCTCCTTCAACGCCGTCACGCAGGTGCTCAATTGAGGCTACTTTAGGAGCCGCTTCATCTTCAGCAATGGTGACGGTGCCGGATTTCAGTACGGACTGTCCTTCCGCCTTGGCGCGGATAGTAAAGGACTCGTTGCCCTCATAGATACCGTCTTCGGTCGTTGCCATGCGCACCTGGAAGGAGGTCTTGTTGGCTGGTACGGTGAGCCAGTTACCGGCACTGAAATCGCCGGAGGCTTTGGTCCAGCCACTGCCATAGTTGACCCACAGATCTTTGCCGTTGAAGTCAGTGCCCTGGACGGCATCACCGTTGTAAGCATCGACCCACACTTTGGTTGTGGTGGTAGAGGTATTACTGAGGGTGATGGTTACGGCTGCAGTATCCCCTTCGTTGGCGGTGACATTGGAAACAGACGTAACAGTTGGTTTGTCCGCAACATCGGTGATAGTACCAATCGCCGTACTAGTGGTGAAAACGACACCCTGGTCATTACCATTTGAGCCTGCACTTTCTGTTATTTTCAGGCGAACGGTCTCATTGCCTTCATAAGTGTTGTCATCATTGGTTTTAAGTCGAACCTTAAAGCCGGATTTACCCGCAGGCACAGAAATTTGGTTACCGTAGTACTTAGTTACTCCCCATGTTTGCCCGCCATCAAAAGAGGCTTCCCAACTGCCGGTATCGCCGGATGTGGTAATGTCCTCAAACTCAACCTTGGTCCAGGTGGCAGCCTTGGTTGGAGTGTGGAGAGATACGTTCCACACAAGATAACCGCCTTCAGCGACAGAGGTATTGCCAATTTGCCATTGAGGCATATCGGCTTCATCGGTGATGTAAGCAGCAGCAGAGGTCACCCAACTGCCTTGTCCAGAGGCCGTAGCCTGGAACTTGATGCTTTCGTTGCCCTCGTAAGTGGCATCGTCTTTTGGTTGCGCATAAACCTTAAGCGCCTTGACGCCAGCCGGTACCGTAAAGTTGGATGTCCAGCCGTTCGAACCGTTAAGGGTTACAGAGCCGATTTTGGTGCTGCCATTGTAGATATGGAAGACACCGGTATAGTCCTGGTTGAAGGTAGCGTCATGCAAGCCGTCAGCGACACGGATAGTCACTGTGTTGTTGGTTGTGGATGTCTTATCCAGGTTCAGTGTCCAGCCTGCCCACTGTCCGCCTTCTACGCCATCTTGCAGGCGGGTGATAGTGGTAACGTCCGGCTTGTCGGCTTCATCTGTGATGTCAGCAGCTTCAGAGGTGACCCAACCCTGACGGCCAATAACAGCTGCACGGATCTTGATGGTCTCATCACCCTCATAGACGTTGTCATTGAGGGTCTGCGCGTAGAGGCGCACACCGGCATGGCCTGCAGGTACTGTGATGTCAGCCTGGTAGCTGTTGGTGCTGTTCAGTACTACTTCCCCGATCTTCTGGCCGGAGAGGTTGTAGATATACACGCGGCCGGAGTAGTCGGCTCCGTGGTCAGCCTGATGGAGGCTGTCCGCAAAACTCAGGCGTACCGTGGTAGCCGTTTCAGATGGGTTGTTGAGGTTCAGTGTCCAGCCCGGCGCGGTGCCACCCTCAATGCCATCACGCAGGTGCTCGATAGAGGCGACCTTAGGCAAGGCTTCATCGTCTGTGATGGTGACAGTACCGTATTTCGCGGCAGACTGGCCATCGGCTTTGGCGCTAATTCTGAAGGTCTCATTGCCCTCATAGATACCGTCTTCCGTGGTTGCCATGCGCACCTGGAAGGAGGTCTTGTTGGCTGGTACGGTGAGCCAGTTACCGGCACTGAAATCGCCGGTGGCTTTGGTCCAGCCACTGCCGTAGTTGACCCAGAGATCCTTGCCATTGAAGTCACTGCCCTGAATAGCATCGCCATTATGGCCGTCTATCCATACTTTGGTGGTGGATGTGGAGGCTTTGTTCAGGGTGACGGTTACTGCGGCTGTGTCCCCTTCATTGGCGGTGACATTAGATACGGATGTCACTACAGGTTTGTCTGCATCATCAATGATGTCGGCAGATTCAGAGGTGACCCAACCCTGGCGGCCAATAACAGCTGCGCGGATCTTGATGGTCTCGTCACCCTCATAGACATTGTCATTGAGGGTCTGGGCATAGAGGCGAACACCGGCATGGCCAGCAGGTACTGTGATATCTGCTTTGTAGCTGTTAGTGCTGTCCAGAACCACTTCACCGATTTTTTGGCCGGAGAGGTTGTAGACGTATACGCGGCCTGAGTAGTCAGTGCCGAGGTCGGCCTGGTGATCTGCATCATTAAAATGCAATTTCACTGTAGTCGCGGTATCGGATGGATTATTTAGGTTAAGTGTCCATCCAGATGACCTACCGCCTTCCACACCATCACGCAGGTGCTCGATAGAGGCGACGATAGGTGCAGCTTCGTCGTCTGCAATGGTGACGGTACCCAGTTTCGCAGCAGACTGGCCTTCGGCTTTGGCACTAATACTGAAGGTCTCATTGCCCTCATAGATACCGTCTTCCGTGGTTGCCATGCGCACCTGGAAGGAGGTTTTGTTGGCAGGTACGGTGAGCCAGTTACCGGCACTGAAATCGCCGGTGGCTTTGGTCCAGCCACTGCCATAGTTCACCCATAGATCCTTGGTATTGTAATCTGTACCTTCGGTCGCGGAGCCGCCATAGGCATCGACCCATACCTTGGTCGTGGTGGTAGAGGCTTTGTTCAGTGTGACGGTGACCGCGGCTGTGTCCCCTTCATTGGCGGTGACATTAGATACGGATGTCACTACAGGTTTGTCTGCCTCATCAATGATGTCTGCAGCTTCAGAGGTGACCCAACCCTGGCGGCCAATAACCGCTGCGCGGATCTTGATGGTCTCGTTACCCTCATAGATATTGTCATTGAGGGTCTGGGCATAGAGGCGAACACCGGCATGGCCGGCAGGTACTGTGATATCTGCTTTGTAGCTGTTAGTGCTGTCCAGAACCACTTCACCAATCTTTTGGCCGGAGAGGTTGTAGACGTATACGCGGCCGGAGTAGTCAGTGCCAAGGTCGGCCTGGTGATCTGCATCATTAAAATGCAATTTCACTGTAGTCGCGGTATCGGATGGATTATTTAGGTTAAGTGTCCATCCAGATGACCTACCGCCTTCCACACCATCACGCAGGTGCTCGATAGAGGCGACGATAGGTGCAGCTTCGTCGTCTGCAATGGTGACGGTACCGGATTTTGCGGTGGATTGGCCTTCAGCTTTGGCGCTAATACGGAAGGTCTCATTGCCCTCGTAGATACCGTCTTCCGTGGTGGCCATGCGCACCTGGAAGGAGGTCTTGTTGGCAGGTACGGTGAGCCAGTTACCGGCACTGAAATCGCCGGTGGCTTTGGTCCAGCCATTGCCGTAATTTACCCAGAGGTCCTTGCCATTGAAGTCACTGCCCTGAATAGCATCGCCATTATGGCCGTCTATCCATACTTTGGTGGTGGATGTGGAGGCTTTGTTCAGGGTGACGGTTACTGCGGCTGTGTCCCCTTCATTGGCGGTGACGTTGGAGACTGACTGGACAACCGGCTTGTCGGCTGCATCAGTGATATTGGAAGCATCTGAGGTGATCCATCCAGTACCGCTTCCCCATACAACCCCCTGTATCTTAATGGTTTCTGTGCCTTCATAGATGTTGTCATTGAGGGTCTGGGCGTAGAGACGGACGCCACTTTGTCCCGCAGGAACTGTTATGTCAGCCCGGTAGCTGTTGGTGCCATCAAGTGTTACTTCACCCAGTTTTGTGCCGGACAGTGAATATACGGAAACTTTACCTGAGTAATCTGAGCCGTGTTGGACATCGTGGAGCGAATCTGCAAACTGCAGTTTCACCGTTGTGTCTTCAATCGTGGCTTTATCCAGATTAAGCGTCCATCCGGGAGAAGTGCCTCCTTCTACACCATCGCGAAGGTGATCTATTGAGGCAACTTTAGCGCCATACGCCGAGTAGCTTTCCGAGTCTGTGACTGTGATCTGGTTACCTGCACTATCAGTGGCAGTGACACTGGCCTGAATCGTACGGTCAGAATCGGCAGAGAGCGCAGAACCAGGAACCGAGACACTAAACGATTTATCAGCTTGAACTGTACCCGTGTAGGTCGTGTTATTGACAGTGATGCTTACCGTATCGCCCTGCTTTGCGTCACCAGAAACCATACCGGTTATGGCTACATTGCCAGCAGCTTCCGAATTGTCGATAGCATCATCAGCCGTGATATTTGTATCTAGCGTAATTGTTGCATTGGCTGTGGTGTCGACAGTGTGCGTCGAGGTTGTGGAGCTGGTCACTGGGTTGCCGGCAGCATCGGTTGAGCTGACACTCACGGTAAAGCTGTTATCGGCGGCGAGGTCCGTGCCATCGACATTGACATTCCAACTGCCGTTGGTACCCACTGTGGTGGTGTAGTTCTGGCCGTTGATGGTCATGGAGACCGTATCCCCGGCAGAAATATCCCCACCGGATGCAGTACCGGATACGGCAATGGTCTGCTGACTTTCCGCCGCGTTGATGACATCGTCAGAAGTGATCTTGTTGACGGACACCGTACCGGCTTGTGCAGACGTATCGACAGTGTGCGTTGAAGTTGCCGAGCTGGTGACCGGGTTGCCGGCTGCGTCGCTGGAGGCGACATTAACTGTAAAGCTGTTATCCGCCGCCAAATCAGAGCCAGCAACATTCACACTCCAGTTGCCATTGCTGTCAACGGTGGTGGTGTAAGACTTGCCATTGATGGTCATGGAGACGATATCCCCGGCAGAGATATCCCCGTCGGTTGCCTTACCGGATACGGCAATGGTCTGCTGACTTTCCGCCGCGTTGATGACATCGTCAGAAGTGATCTTGTTGACGGACACCGTGCCGGCTTGTGCAGACGTATCGACAGTGTGCGTTGAAGTTGCCGAGCTGGTGACCGGGTTGCCGGCTGCATCGCTGGAGGCAACATTAACTGTAAAGCTGTTATCCGCTGCCAAATCAGAGCCAGCAACATTCACACTCCAGTTGCCATCACTGCCAACCGTGGTGGTATAGCTCTTTCCGTTGATGGTCATCGAAACCGTGTCGCCGACAGAGATATCGCCGCCGGTAGCCTTACCGGAAACGGCAATGGTTTGCTGGCTTTCTGCCGCATTGATTACATCGTCTGAAGTGATCTTGTTGACGGATACTGTACCGGCCTGTGCAGACAGATCGACAGTGTGTGTCGAAGTCGTGGAGCTGGTCACTGGGTTACCGGCAGCATCGGTTGAGCTGACACTCGCGGTAAAGCTGTTGTCGGCGGCGAGGTCAGCGCCGTCGACATTGACACTCCAAGAGCCATTGGTACCCACTGTGGTGGTGTAGCTCTGGCCGTTGATGGTCATGGAGACCGTATCCCCGGCAGAAATATCCCCACCGGATGCAGTACCGGATACGGCAATGGTCTGCTGACTTTCCGCCGCGTTGATGACATCGTCAGAAGTGATCTTGTTGACGGACACCGTACCGGCTTGTGCAGACGTATCGACAGTGTGCGTTGAAGTTGCCGAGCTGGTGACCGGGTTGCCGGCTGCGTCGCTGGAGGCGACATTAACTGTAAAGCTGTTATCCGCCGCCAAATCAGAGCCAGCAACATTCACACTCCAGTTGCCATTGCTGTCAACCGTGGTGGTGTAGCTCTTACCGTTGATGGTCATCGAGACCGTATCGCCGACAGAAATATCCCCGCCGGTTGCCTTACCGGATACGGCAATGGTCTGCTGACTTTCCGCCGCGTTGATGACATCGTCAGAAGTGATCTTGTTGATGGACACCGTGCCGGCTTGTGCAGACGTATCGACAGTGTGCGTTGAAATTGCCGAGCTGGTGACCGGGTTGCCGGCTGCGTCGCTGGAGGCGACATTAACTGTAAAGCTGTTATCCGCCGCCAAATCAGAGCCAGCAACATTCACACTCCAGTTGCCATTGCTGTCAACGGTGGTGGTGTAAGACTTGCCATTGATGGTCATGGAGACGATATCCCCGGCAGAGATATCCCCGTCGGTTGCCTTACCGGATACGGCAATGGTCTGCTGACTTTCCGCCGCGTTGATGACATCGTCAGAAGTGATCTTGTTGACGGACACCGTGCCGGCTTGTGCAGACGTATCGACAGTGTGCGTTGAAGTTGCCGAGCTGGTGACCGGGTTGCCGGCTGCATCGCTGGAGGCAACATTAACTGTAAAGCTGTTATCCGCCGCTAAATCAGAGCCAGCAACATTCACACTCCAGTTGCCGTCACTGCCAACGGTGGTGGTGTAGCTCTTTCCGTTGATGGTCATCGAGACCGTGTCGCCGACAGAGATATCGCCGCCGGTAGCCTTACCGGAAACGGCAATGGTCTGCTGGCTTTCTGCAGCATTGATCACATCGTCAGCGGTTATGCTGTTTACAGAAACAGTACCAGCCTGCGCGGACAGGTCGACGGTGTGGGTCGAAGTCGTGGCGCTGGTGACCGGGTTGCCGGCTGCATCGCTTGAGGCGACATTAACTGTAAAGCTGTTATCCGCCGCCAGGTCAGTGCCGGCAACATTCACACTCCAAGAGCCATTGGTACCCACAGTGGTGGTGTAGCTCTGGCCGTTGATGGTCATGGAGACGGTATCCCCGGTAGAGATATCCCCGCCGGATGCAGTACCGGAGACGGCAATGGTCTGCTGGCTTTCCGCTGCATTGATCACATCGTCAGCAGTAATGTTGTTAACGGATACAGTGCCGGCCTGTGCAGACAGATCGACAGTGTGCGTCGAAGTAGCCGAACTGGTCACAGTGTTACCCACTGCATCGCTGGAGCTGACATTGACTGTAAAGCTGTTATCGGCCGCCAGGTCAGCGCCGTCGACATTGATACTCCAACTGCCGTTGGTACCCACAGTGGTGGAGTAGCTCTGGCCGTTGATGGTCATGGAGACCGTATCCCCGGCTGAGATATCCCCGCCGGATGCAGTACCGGAGACGGCAATGGTCTGCTGGCTTTCTGCAGCATTGATTACATCGTCAGCAGTAATGGTGTTTACAGAGACGGTACCAGCCTGTGCAGACAGATCTGCTGTGTGTTCGGATATAGCGGTACTGGTAACCGTATTGCCTGCTGAGTCAGTAGAAATAACGTTAACTGCAAAGCTGGTATCTGCAGCTAAATCGCTTCCAGAAACATTCAGCTCCCAACTGCCATCTGCACCAACCGTTGTTGAGTAATCGGTGCCATTGACCGTAGCAGTAACTGTGTCACCCGGAGAAATATCGCCACCAACTGCGGTTCCTGAAACTTTAATGTTTTGCAGGCTTTCAGCTGCACTAATGACGTCATCTGAGGTGATGGAGTCGACAGTGACAGTGCCTTGGCCGGCAGAGGTGTTTTTGTAGACTGAGTCAGTAACGGTACCCCTGTTACCGTTCGAGTCCTCTACGAGCATAGAGACCGTAAGTGAACCATCAGCG
Organism: Parasalinivibrio latis; assembly: GCF_036825535.1. Classification (GTDB taxonomy): domain Bacteria; phylum Pseudomonadota; class Gammaproteobacteria; order Enterobacterales; family Vibrionaceae; genus Parasalinivibrio; species Parasalinivibrio latis. Next base: position 3,069,017 of record NZ_CP098812.1, on the reverse strand, counting down.
AGCTCTGATAAATCTTGTGGTGAAATCGTCACTGTGCCGTCGGCGGCGACAGTGATATCTGATGAACTTACATGATGGGTCTTGCCGTCAGAGTCGGTGACAGTAACAGAAAGTACTTTGGCATCAGCCTCAACTTTACCGCTGAGCGGCACACCTCGTTGCTCGGAAGCACTGATCACACCGTCATTATCATCAAGATACAGGTCGGTGTACTCGACGTTTCCGCCAGACTTGAACGTGCTGGTCAGTTCAATTTGGTCACCCGGATTAACTTTGAAACCATTGCTGAAGGCCCAATAAGTAGTGCCGACAGGCATGCCATCAGTTGTCGGATCGTAATCTGAGCTTTCGATTCGAACCTGATAGATGCGTCCGGTTTCCCCGGTAGTCAGGTTTTTAACTTCCTGGTAAGCACGGGCATGGACATATGAACCTTCATCATGATTGCCAAATGGGGTAGAAAGACTTTGTGAAGACAGATCTTTTGATTGGCTTCCTGCAACAGCATTTGTTCCATTGTTGTCTTCCAGCAGGCTGTCGTTGTCCTGTACCGTCATGGACATTGCGTTTTCTGTGACAGAGAAGGTAAACCCAACGGCCCCGCCATTCCCTCCAAGACCAGTCATTGCATGAGTGAATACCTGGTTCAGCGTGTATAGGTTCTCGCCTTCGGTCTCACTTGGTGCTCCTGTTACGCCTGAATCGACACTGATACTGTTCTGTCCATCCCCTGTTGTTGGGGCAGTGGTATCGAGTGTGAATGTGTCACTGGAGGTAGCCGTATTGCCAGCATGATCGGTCACAGTAACTGTCGCGGTGATAGTACCGTCATCGAGCTCACTGATATCTGTATTTGGTACGATCCAGTCACCAGCAGCGTTTTTAACCGCATCGACGGTGATTTCGTTTGTTCCATCGCTGTAAGTAACTGTTACTGTGGATGCATCTGAGTCCACGCCGGAAAGTGTTGTTCCGGTGACAGCAACATCATCACCAATGAGCATGTCGTTGCCCGCACCGCCAGACAGGTAATCATCACCAGCTCCGCCAGTAAGGATATCGTCACCACCCTGGCCGTGAATCTCATCATCACCTTCGTCGCCGAAGAGGATATCGTTGCCGTCCTCAGAAACCGAAAGAGGGATCGAAGAGCGGTTGCCGTCAGCATCAACAAGCCAGTAATTACCATCTTCTGTTTGGACGATAACCGGTGCTGTGGTGTCATTTTCAATACCGGTGACTGTCCCCTGGTGGATAAAGTCACCATTCGCGCCAATGGTGTAAAGGTCGACACCGGCTGTTTCATTTGCCGCGACATAAACAGGTTCGCCGTCAATATAACCTGCAGTTGAGAAATAAACGTAAGAGGCAGTGGCTCCGCCAGTTACAGAATCGGTATGTGTCAGTCCACCATTCTCGTTCACCTCATAGATATGAGATTCACCGGACTGAATAAAGATCGCATAGGTTTTACCGTTTGGCGTTGTATAAAACTCCACACCGCTTACTGCGAGATCATCTCCGACCGGAGAATCAATATGTTGAGAAAGCGTCATCTCCCCGGTGGATGAGTCAACAACATATAGGTCCAGACCTTCCCGAGAGCTTGATACCAAATAAGTTGTTCCGTTAACTTCAGAGATATCCAGTGCTGAGACATATCGGCCAGCAGCGATTGACTCGCCGGTTTCGGTCAGAGTGCCGGTGGCAGGATCATAAGTCAGCTTGTCAATGCGATCATTTTGAGGACGGGTTGCATAAACATAGATGTCGCCATCAGAGGATTCGAATGTAACATTTTCCCTGACAATTCCCCCTTTGATTCCTGGCTGGGAATGACCAAAGTTAAGCCCACCTTCAAGTGACAATTTGCCGTCTGAAGAAATATTCCAGGTAGTAATGGAACCGGTATTTTGCGAAGTCAGGAATAGGGTCTCTTCACCATCTATATTGCTGATATTTGAGTGTGAGAGTTTGGCTCCCATTGCGCCGATAGGGATATTTGCATCCGCGAGTGCCTGAGTCAGGTCACCGCCGGATGTGCTGATGACTGTACCTGCAGAGCTGTCATAAGTAATACGATCTGTTTCAGTGAGTGAGCCATCACTATTAACTTTCGAAATCGTTACTAAACCACTCCAACCACCAGATGTGGAGATAACATACGGGATACCGTCAATAGTGACAGTGGTATTGTAGTAACCTCCGGTTCCCGTGGATACAGCTGTGCCGCTTTCCACTTCAATGGATTCGCTGGCGTCACCCAATATCAGGTCATCTCCCTGACCGCCATGGACCGTATCGTTCCCGCTTCCTGCAAGGACCGAATCATTACCTTCTCCGGAATCAATGGTGTCATTTCCGCCTTGGGCGACAACAAAGTCATTATTGGATCCATCCGGGGCATCATTGTGGTCTATTTGGTCAGATTCTGAATCGCCGGTGTAAGATGCATTGATAGTGTCAGCATCCTGTGTCCCTTCTATAGCGTGATCATAGATATTCAGGGCTACCGACGCGTTGTTGCCATCTGCGTCAACCAGCCAGTGTTTGCCGTCTTCTGTTTGTACAACGACCGGAGGTGTACGGTCATTGTCAAAGCCCGTTGCTGTTGTCTGGAACTGGAAATCACCATTTTCATCGATGGTATAAACGTCGAAACCATCTTCCGCATTGCGGGTAACAAAAATCGGTTCACCGTCAATGTAACCAGCAGAAGTGAAGTAGTTTCCGTCACCACCGGTAACCGTATCGGTCAGTGTCAGCCCACTGGCTTCCACTTTGTAGAGGTAAGACGTTTCGGTTGCGGTGTTGGTGTAAACGACATAAGTAGCGCCATCGTTGTTGGTATAAAAGGTCACACTTACCCCTGTACCCAAACCAGTCTCAGGTGTAATGCTTTCAATATGAGTAAGGCTGCCGTCCGCGGTGTCAATCTCATAAAGACCAATACCGTCCTTAGCTCCAGATGCGAGGTAAGCTTTGTCACCAATGCGGATGACATCGACACTGGAAACGGCGTCACCAGAAGACGTTGTGGTACCGGTCTCGGTGATGTCACCGGTAGAAGGGTTGTATGTCAGGGTGTCAATTCGGTCTGAACCTGTGCGAGCAGCATAGATGTACTCGGTGCCATCATCGCCCTCAAACGTGACGTTTTCGCGGATGATAGACCCGCCCATGTAGTCTAAGCCACCGTTGAGCGATAACTTGCCGTCATCTGAGATACTCCAAGCAGTCAAAGAGCGGGAGTTCTGAGAGGTGACAAACAGCGTTTCTTGTCCGTCTATATTAGAAATATTGGACTGAGTAAGTCCGTTCCCCAACGCGCCAACGCTAATTCCTGCGTCGGTAAGCGTTTGAGTGATGTCACCGCCTGAAGTACTGACAACGGTTCCAGTGTTGCAGTCGTAGGTGATACGGTCAGTTTCTGTCAGGCTGCCATCATTGTTAACCTTTGAGATCACGACGGTACCGCTGTAACCCCAACTTGTAGATACTACGTACGGTGTACCATTGATATTGACCGTGGTTGTAGTCCAACTACTGTTTGTATCACCGCTGACGGTTTCCCCACTTTCAATGCTGATGCCTTCGGGGCGATTAACATCAGGAACTTCTTTCACCGGGGTGACATTGGATGTTGGGCCAGTCAGGATATTTTCTATTTCAGAGAAATTAATGGTAACGGTTTCACCGTTATCGTTGGTGTAAGTAACTGTGCCACTTTCTGATTTTGTGCCATCCCAAGTTGCCTCTGTTTCATCGTAGGTAATAACAACATTCTGCAGGCCGCTGAGATCAAGCGTGTCACCTATGCGTCCACCAGGATTGTTAACAGGATCGATGGTTGCTTCTTCGTCGGTTTCCCCTCCAGTGATAGAAATATCAGAGTTTCCACTCAGGCTTGCATCAACGAAGAATTCATCATCTCCGGCACCGCCAAAGGCAATGTCTCCTGCTCCAACTGTAATGTCATCATCGCCCGCACCACCGTAAGCTGTGTCACTGCCTTCTCCACCATAAATGATGTCATTGCCGGCTTCGCCATTTCCTAAAGATGCATTGAATACAGGTGTGACATTGATGGACAGATTATTATCTTCATCTGCAGAAATATCGGCACTGTAATCCTTGGTTGTGGTGATGGTGCCGTTATTACCGGCTGCATCGGTGGCGACAATCTTGGCGTCAATCTTGGTATCAGCGTCGGCGACCAGGTCAGCGCCAGAGACATTGATCGAGTAATTGCCCGCCGCATCGACGGTACCGGTGAAGTCCTTGCTGTTAACGGTCAGGGTCACGGTGTCGCCAGACTTAAATTCGCCGGTCACCTTACCGGTCACCGCGACATTGCCGCCGGACTCGGAAGCGTTGACTACGTTATCGGCGGTGACATCATCCACTGTCAGGGTGGTGCTGGAGGCATTCGGGCCAGTGGTGTCGACGTTATAGTCTTTGGTTGTGGAGATATCTGCCTGGTTGCCAGCCGGATCTGTGGCTTTGATAGAGGCATCAATCTTGGTGTCGGCATCGTTCTTAAGATCGCTGCCGGGCACGGAAATCGCAAAGTTACCGCTGGAATCGACGTTGCCTTGGTAGTCGTTTCCGTTAACGGTGAGCGTCACGGTATCACCGGCTTTGAATTCACCGGTCACTTTACCGGTAACCGTGACAACGCTGCCCGCTTCAGTTGCATTAACGATATTGTCAGCGGTGACGTCATTGACGGTAAGCGTGGTTGTAGAGCTATCCGGGCCAGTGGTATCGGTGTCGTAGTCCTTGGAGGCGGTAATGGTGCCGGTGTTGCCGGCCGCATCGGTGGCCACAACCGAGGCGTCAATCTTGGTATCAGCGTCAGCGACCAGATCTGCACCTGGGATATCAATGCTGAAATCGCCGCTGGCATCGACGGTGCCGGTAAAGTCCTTGCCGTTGACGGTGAGGGTCACTTCATCGCCGGTCTTGAACTCGCCGGAGACAGTACCGGTGACAGTAACGTCGTTGCCGGACTCAGAGGCATTCACCACGTTATCGGCGGTGACATCATCCACGATCAGGGTGGTGCCGGATGCATCCGGGCCAGTAGTATCGGTATCGTAATCCTTGGTCGCGGTAATGGTGCCGGTGTTGCCGGCTGCATCGGTGGCGACAACCTTGGCATCAATCTTGGTATCAGCGTCAGCAACCAGGTCAGCGCCGGGGACATTGATCGAGTAGTTACCCGCCGCATCGACGGTACCAGTGAAATCCTTGCCGTTGACGGTGAGGGTCACGGTGTCGCCAGATTTAAACTCGCCGGTGACCTTACCGGTCACCGCGACATTGCCGCCGGACTCGGAGGCATTCACCACGTTATCGGCGGTGACATCATCCACGGTCAGGGTGGTGCCTGAGGAGTCCGGGCCAGTGGTATCGGTATCGTAATCCTTGGTTGCGGTAATGGTGCCGGTATTGCCGGCCGCATCGGTGGCGACAACCTTGGCATCAATCTTGGTATCAGCGTCAGCAACCAGATCTGCACCTGGGACATCAATACTGAAGTCGCCGTTGGCATCGACGGTGCCGGTAAAGTCCTTACCGTTAACGGTAAGGGTGACTTCATCGCCGGTCTTGAACTCGCCAGAGACGGTACCGGTGACCGTAACGTCGTTGCCGGACTCAGAGGCGTTAATAACGTTGTCGGCAGTGAGGTCGTCCACGGTCAGGATGGTGCCTGAGGAATCCGGGCCGGTAGTATCGGTATCGTAATCCTTGGTCGCGGTAATGGTGCCGGTATTGCCGGCCGCATCGGTCGCCACAACCTTGGCGTCAATCTTGGTATCAGCGTCAGCAACCAGATCAGCGCCTGGGACATCGATGCTGAAGTCACCGTTGGCATCCACGGTGCCGCTAAAGTCCTTGCCGTTGACGGTCAGGGTGACTTCATCGCCGGTCTTGAACTCGCCGGAGACGGTACCGGTGACCGTAACATCGTTGCCGGACTCGGAGGCGTTAATAACGTTGTCGCCTGCCAAGTCATCAATAGACAGGGTGGTGCCGGAGCTATCAGGGCCAGTGGTATCGGTGTCGTAATCCTTGGTGGCGGTGATGGTACCGGTGTTGCCGGCTGCATCGGTGGCGACAACCTTGGCGTCAATCTTGGTATCAGCGTCAGCAACCAGATCTGCACCCGGGACATCAATGCTGAAATCGCCGTTGGCATCCACGGTGCCAGTGAAATCCTTGCCGTTAACGGTCAGGGTCACTTCATCGCCGGTCTTGAATTCGCCGGAGACCGTACCGGTGACGGTAACGTCGTTGCCGGACTCGGAGGCATTCACCACGTTATCGGCGGTGACATCATCCACAGTCAGGGTGGTACCTGAGGAATCCGGGCCAGTAGTATCGGTATCGTAATCCTTGGTCGCGGTAATGGTGCCAGTGTTGCCGGCCGCATCGGTCGCGACAACCTTGGCGTCAATCTTGGTGTCAGTATCTGCCACCAGATCTGCACCCGGGACATCGATGCTGAAATCGCCGTTGGCATCGACGGTGCCGGTAAAGTCCTTGCCGTTGACGGTGAGGGTCACTTCATCGCCGGTCTTGAACTCGCCGGAGACGGTACCGGTGACCGTAACATCGTTGCCGGACTCCGAGGCGTTGATAACATTGTCGCCAGCCAGATCATCAATCGACAGGGTCGTGCCGGAGCTATCCGGGCCAGTGGTATCGGTGTCGTAATCCTTGGTGGCAGTGATGGTGCCGGTATTGCCGGCCGCATCGGTAGCGACTACCTTGGCGTCAATCTTGGTATCAGCGTCAGCGACCAGGTCAGCGCCTGGGACATCAATGCTGAAGTCGCCGTTGGCATCGACGGTACCAGTGAAGTCCTTACCGTTAACGGTGAGGGTCACTTCATCGCCGGTCTTGAACTCGCCGGAGACGGTACCGGTGACCGTAACATCATTGCCGGACTCGGAGGCGTTAATAACGTTGTCGCCAGCCAGATCATCAATCGACAGGGCGGTACCAGAGGAATCTGGGCCAGTGGTATCGGTATCGTAATCCTTGGTGGCGGTGATGGTGCCGGTGTTACCGGCCGCATCGGTGGCGACAACCTTGGCGTCAATCTTAGTATCAGCGTCAGCAACCAGGTCAGCGCCCGGGACATCAATACTGAAGTCGCCGTTGGCATCGACAGTGCCGGTAAAGTCCTTGCCGTTGACGGTCAGGGTCACTTCATCGCCGGTCTTGAATTCACCGGAGACCGTACCGGTGACCGTAACGTCGTTGCCGGACTCGGAGGCGTTAATAACGTTGTCGCCAGCCAGATCATCAATCGACAGGGTCGTGCCGGAGCTATCCGGGCCAGTGGTATCGACGTTGTAGTCTTTGGTTGTGGTGATATCTGCCTGGTTGCCAGCCGGATCTGTGGCTTTGATAGAGGCATCAATCTTGGTATCGGCATCGTTCATAAGATCGCTGCCGGGTACGGAAATCGCAAAGTTACCGCTGGAATCGACGTTGCCTTGGTAGTCGTTTCCGTTAACGGTGAGCGTCACGGTATCACCGGCTTTGAATTCACCGGTCACTTTACCGGTAACCGTGACAACGCTGCCCGCTTCAGTTGCATTAACGATATTGTCAGCGGTGACGTCATTGACGGTAAGCGTGGTTGTAGAGCTATCCGGGCCAGTGGTATCGGTATCGTAATCCTTGGTGGCGGTGATAGTGCCAGTGTTGCCGGCCGCATCGGTGGCGACAATCTTGGCGTCAATCTTGGTATCAGCGTCAGCGACCAGATCTGCTCCTGGGATATCAATACTGAAATCGCCGTTGGCATCGACGGTGCCGGTAAAGTCCTTGCCGTTGACGGTGAGGGTCACTTCATCGCCGGTCTTGAATTCACCGGAGACGGTACCGGTAACGGTGACATCATTACCGGACTCAGAGGCATTAATAACGTTGTCGCCAGCCAAGTCATCAATCGACAGAGTGGTACCTGAGGAATCCGGGCCAGTGGTATCGGTATCGTAATCCTTGGTACCGGTGATGGTGCCGGTGTTACCCGCCGCATCAGTGGCGACAACCGTGGCGTCAATCTTGGTATCAGCGTCAGCAACCAGGTCAGCGCCCGGGACATCAATGCTGAAATCGCCGTTGGCCTCGACGGTGCCGGTAAAGTCCTTGCCGTTGACGGTGAGGGTGACTTCATCGCCGGTCTTGAATTCACCGGAGACAGTACCAGTGACCGTAACGTCGTTGCCGGACTCGGAGGCGTTAATAACGTTGTCGCCAGCCAGATCATCAATCGACAGGGTGGTACCAGAGGAATCGGGGCCAGTGGTATCGGTGTCGTAATCCTTGGTGGCAGTAATGGTGCCGGTGTTGCCGGCCGCATCGGTGGCGACAACCTTGCCGTCAATCTTGGTATCAGCGTCAGCAACCAGATCTGCGCCCGGGATATCAATGCTGAAATCGCCGCTGGCATCGACGGTGCCGGTAAAGTCCTTGCCGTTAACGGTGAGGGTGACTTCATCGCCGGTCTTGAATTCACCGGAGACAGTACCAGTGACGGAGACGTCGTTACCGGACTCCGAGGCGTTAATAACGTTGTCGCCAGCCAGATCATCAATCGACAGGGTGGTGCCTGAGGAGTCAGGGCCAGTGGTGTCGACGTTGTAGTCTTTAGTTGTGGTGATATCTGCCTGGTTGCCAGCCGGATCTGTAGCCTTGATAGAGGCATCAATCTTGGTATCGGCATCGTTCTTAAGATCGCTGCCGGGTACGGAAATCGCAAAGTTACCGCTGGAATCGACGTTGCCTTGGTAGTCGTTTCCGTTAACGGTGAGCGTCACGGTATCACCGGCTTTGAATTCACCGGTCACTTTACCGGTAACCGTGACAACGCTGCCCGCTTCAGTTGCATTAACGATATTGTCAGCGGTGACGTCATTGACGGTAAGCGTGGTTGTAGAGCTATCCGGGCCAGTGGTATCGGTGTCGTAGTCCTTGGAGGCGGTAATGGTGCCGGTGTTGCCGGCCGCATCGGTGGCCACAACCGAGGCGTCAATCTTGGTATCAGCGTCAGCGACCAGATCTGCACCTGGGATATCAATGCTGAAATCGCCGTTGGCATCGACGGTGCCGGTAAAGTCCTTGCCGTTGACGGTGAGGGTCACTTCATCGCCGGTCTTGAATTCACCGGAGACGGTACCGGTGACGGTAACATCGTTGCCGGACTCCGAGGCATTCACCACGTTATCGGCGGTGAGGTCGTCCACGGTCAGGGTGGTGCCTGAGGAATCCGGGCCAGTGGTATCGGTATCGTAATCCTTGGTGGCAGTAATGGTGCCGGTGTTGCCGGCCGCATCGGTGGCGACAACCTTGGCGTCAATCTTGGTATCAGCGTCAGCAACCAGGTCTGCGCCTGGGACGTCAATGCTGAAGTCGCCGCTGGCATCGACGGTGCCGGTAAAGTCCTTGCCGTTAACAGTCAGGGTGACTTCATCGCCAGTCTTGAACTCGCCGGAGACAGTACCGGTGACCGTAACGTCGTTGCCGGACTCGGAGGCATTCACCACGTTATCGGCGGTGACATCATCCACGATCAGGGTGGTGCGGGATGCATCCGGGCCAGTAGTATCGGTATCGTAATCCTTGGTGGCGGTAATGGTGCCGGTGTTGCCGGCCGCATCGGTGGCGACAACCTTGCCGTCAATCTTGGTATCAGCGTCAGCAACCAGATCTGCGCCCGGGATATCAATGCTGAAATCGCCGCTGGCATCGACGGTGCCGGTAAAGTCCTTGCCGTTAACGGTGAGGGTGACTTCATCGCCGGTCTTGAATTCACCGGAGACAGTACCAGTGACGGAGACGTCGTTACCGGACTCCGAGGCGTTAATAACGTTGTCGCCAGCCAGATCATCAATCGACAGGGTGGTGCCTGAGGAGTCAGGGCCAGTGGTGTCGACGTTGTAGTCTTTAGTTGTGGTGATATCTGCCTGGTTGCCAGCCGGATCTGTAGCCTTGATAGAGGCATCAATCTTGGTATCGGCATCGTTCTTAAGATCGCTGCCGGGTACGGAAATCGCAAAGTTACCGCTGGAATCGACGTTGCCTTGGTAGTCGTTTCCGTTAACGGTGAGCGTCACGGTATCACCGGCTTTGAATTCACCGGTCACTTTACCGGTAACCGTGACAACGCTGCCCGCTTCAGTTGCATTAACGATATTGTCAGCGGTGACGTCATTGACGGTAAGCGTGGTTGTAGAGCTATCCGGGCCAGTGGTATCGGTGTCGTAGTCCTTGGAGGCGGTAATGGTGCCGGTGTTGCCGGCCGCATCGGTGGCCACAACCGAGGCGTCAATCTTGGTATCAGCGTCAGCGACCAGATCTGCACCTGGGATATCAATGCTGAAATCGCCGTTGGCATCGACGGTGCCGGTAAAGTCCTTGCCGTTGACGGTGAGGGTCACTTCATCGCCGGTCTTGAATTCACCGGAGACGGTACCGGTGACGGTAACATCGTTGCCGGACTCCGAGGCATTCACCACGTTATCGGCGGTGAGGTCGTCCACGGTCAGGGTGGTGCCTGAGGAATCCGGGCCAGTGGTATCGGTATCGTAATCCTTGGTGGCAGTAATGGTGCCGGTGTTGCCGGCCGCATCGGTGGCGACAACCTTGGCGTCAATCTTGGTATCAGCGTCAGCAACCAGGTCTGCGCCTGGGACGTCAATGCTGAAGTCGCCGCTGGCATCGACGGTGCCGGTAAAGTCCTTGCCGTTAACAGTCAGGGTGACTTCATCGCCAGTCTTGAACTCGCCGGAGACAGTACCGGTGACCGTAACGTCGTTGCCGGACTCGGAGGCATTCACCACGTTATCGGCGGTGACATCATCCACGATCAGGGTGGTGCGGGATGCATCCGGGCCAGTAGTATCGGTATCGTAATCCTTGGTGGCGGTAATGGTGCCGGTGTTGCCGGCCGCATCGGTGGCGACAACCTTGCCGTCAATCTTGGTATCAGCGTCAGCAACCAGATCTGCGCCCGGGATATCAATGCTGAAATCGCCGCTGGCATCGACGGTGCCGGTAAAGTCCTTGCCGTTGACGGTCAGCGTCACGGTATCGCCGGACATAAACTCGCCAGTGACCTTACCGGTCACCGCGACATTGCCGTCGGACTCGGAAGCGTTCACCACGTTATCGGCGGTGACATCATCGACGGTCAGGGTGGTGCCGGAGCTATCTGGGCCGGTGGTATCGGTGTCGTAATCCTTGGTGGCGGTGATGGTACCGGTGTTGCCGGCTGCATCGGTGGCGACAACCTTGGCGTCAATCTTGGTATCAGAGTCAGCAACCAGGTCTGCGCCTGGGACATCAATACTGAAGTCGCCGTTGGCATCGACGGTGCCGGTAAAGTCCTTGCCGTTGACGGTGAGGGTGACTTCATCGCCGGTCTTGAACTCGCCGGAGACGGTACCGGTAACGGTGACGTCATTACCGGACTCAGAGGCGTTAATAACGTTGTCGCCTGCCAAGTCATCAATCGACAGGGTGGTGCCAGAGGAATCCGGGCCAGTGGTATCGGTATCGTAATCCTTGGTGGCGGTGATGGTACCGGTGTTGCCGGCTGCATCGGTGGCGACAACCTTGGCATCAATCTGGGTATCAGCGTCAGCAACCAGGTCAGCGCCCGGGACATCAATACTGAAGTCGCCGTTGGCATCCACGGTGCCGGTAAAGTCCTTACCGTTGACGGTCAGGGTGACTTCATCGCCGTTCTTGAACTCGCCGGAGACGGTACCGGTGACGGTAACATCGTTGCCGGACTCCGAGGCATTCACCACGTTATCGGCGGTGAGGTCGTCCACGGTCAGGGTGGTGCCTGAGGAATCCGGGCCAGTGGTATCGGTGTCGTAATCCTTGGTCGCAGTGATGGTGCCGGTGTTGCCGGCCGCATCGGTGGCGACAACCTTGGCGTCAATCTTGGTATCAGCGTCAGCAACCAGGTCAGCGCCTGGGACATCGATGCTGAAGTCGCCGTTGGCATCGACGGTACCGGTAAAGTCCTTGCCGTTAACGGTGAGGGTGACTTCATCGCCGGTCTTGAATTCACCGGAGACCGTACCGGTGACGGTAACATCGTTGCCGGACTCCGAGGCGTTAATAACGTTGTCGCCTGCCAAGTCATCAATCGACAGGGTCGTGCCGGAGCTATCCGGGCCAGTGGTATCGGTATCGTAATCCTTGGTGGCGGTAATGGTGCCGGTGTTGCCGGCCGCATCGGTGGCGACAACCTTGGCGTCAATCTTGGTATCAGCGTCAGCAACCAGGTCAGCGCCCGGGACATCAATACTGAAATCGCCGTTGGCATCGACGGTGCCGGTAAAGTCCTTGCCGTTGACGGTGAGGGTGACTTCATCGCCGGTCTTGAACTCGCCAGAGACGGTACCGGTGACCGTAACGTCGTTGCCGGACTCAGAGGCGTTAATAACGTTGTCGCCAGCCAGATCATCAATCGACAGGGTCGTGCCGGAGCTATCCGGACCGGTGGTATCCAACGTAAAGTCAGTTGACGGACTGGATTCACTTGTATTGCCAGCACTGTCTGTAACTGTGGCACTTACGTTGTAGGTGCCGTCTTCGAAGCTTCCGGCATCTTGAAGTTCGGTGACGGGAATCGTCACTGGTACATTGCTGCCTGTCCAGCCTGATGGAACTGATGCAGTTATTGTTGAAACATTACCAGAAGGGTCTGTGACAGTAAGCGTAATGGTATCACCCGGCTCAGTACCGGTTGGAGGAGTGACTGATACCTGTATACCGTCAGCGGCTTCAGTTTTATTTACACCGTTAGACGCTTCATCAATGGTGACGGATGGGGCTTCATTTCCCCCTCCTGTTCCAGTCCCTTCTCCTGGGGCCGTGGTATCAACGGTAATGACTAAAGGTTCTGACGTACTGGTGTTACCATTATTATCAGTAGCTTTAACAGTCAGGCTGTTCGCACCGTCTGGGAGTTCACTAGTAAATGTATAACTCCAGTTTCCAAGAGCATCTTTTGTTGCTTCGCCAACAGCTGAAGAGCTGCCTGAAACAAAGACTTCAACCTTGGTAACGTCCTGATCAATATTCCCTATGTTCAATGTAGGTGTATTGTCAGAGGTAAGTTCATCCGTTTGGGATACGCCCGTATCACTGGCGGCGTCAAGATCTAACGTTGGTTTACTTATTTGCGTATCCAGCTCAAAAGTAACACCTGAACTTGTTGCACTCTCATTACCTGCTGCATCCGTAACTGTTGCAGTGACCGTGTAATTGCCATCATCACCCAGTTTGCTTTTGTCGATGTCTACAGGAACACCATCACCTTCTGCCCAACCGGAAGGTACGGTTGCTGTTACCGATTGTTGGCCGTTCGGGCCTGATATAGTGACGGTAATTGTATCGCCCGGTTCAGTGCCGGTTGGTGGAGTGATAACGGTTTGAATGCCATTACCGGCTTCAGATGCATTTACACCATTGTCAGCTTCATCAATGGTAACGGTAGGCGCCAAATCATTCCCATTTGGACCAAGTCCTTCACCTGGGGCAATGGTATCCACTGTGATAGGGAACGCGCTGCTGCTTTCACTCCTGTTGCCTGAAGCGTCAACTGAAACAACAGTGAAATTATGTGTGCCATCAGGAAGCGCCGGAGTTTGAAATCCCCACTGACCGTTAATGACAGTAGCAGTACCTATCAGGGATGTACCGTCGTAGATTTCCACCTGAACTGCGTCAGAAGGAGCGGAACCAACAATAGTTGGCGTGGTGTCGTCAGTTGATGCACCGGCGCTAATGTTGCCCTGAATATCACCGACATTGTCACTGACTGAAGTAATAGAAGGTACATCTGGAGACGTTGTATCTAAATTGAATGATTCTGGTGAACTGGATGCACTTTCATTTCCAGCAGTGTCGGTTACAGTCGCCGAGACTGAGTAACTGCCATCAACGAAATTTCCGTTTCCATCCTGAATGTCAGTTGCTGGAATCGTGACAGTAACTGTGTCTCCTTCCGACCAGTCATCTGGAACTTTTTGAGTAATTTCAGACGAACCACCAGGGCCGGACACTGTCAGTGTAATCGTATCACCCGGTTGGGAGCCTGTTGGTGGAACTACTGCCACCTGGACACCGTCACTGGCTTCCTCTTTATTCACACCCTCAGAGGCTTCATTGATTGTTACAGACGGTGCAATGTCAGAACCACCAGCTCCTTCCCCTTCCCCTGGGGCTGTTGTATCAATGCTACCCGTCGCTTCAGCAGTGCTTGTTATGCCTTCTGGGGTTGTAACAGTGGCTGTAACTGAGTAGTCACCGTCAGGTAATGCTGTTGGAACGGTAACAGAGAACGTACCGTCTGACTCAACTGTGCCAGTAATAGTCTGGGTGTTACCTGCACTGTCTGTTACGGACACGACAACATTTGACCCAGCAGGAAGGTTTGATGTGCCTGTGATAGTTGGAGTGTTGTCGTTGCTGTTTACCGGAGCGTTGACAGTAACAGTAGGGGACAGAATAAATGGTGAGTCCGCATCTTCTTCAAGGCGGGAAGGGGAATCGCCCTCGTTAAAAGTAGATGTGGTAAATACCGAGCCGGCAATTGTTTCTGAACCGATTCGATCGACAGTAGTATAACCTGAATGACCACCTTGCCCTTGCGCACTACCTGCAGCAGGGGCTGGTAACTCTGCGGTTGGATCTTCACCTGTTGCAATTAAATCCTGGATTGCAGCTATCTCAGAGTTGAGATCTGATTCTTCTTCGGAGACAGGTGGTATGACGGAATTCTGGCTATATTCAAACGTGTGGATGCTGCCATCATTGAAAATAAGGTCTACGCTTGAATCATTATCAATAAGAAGTAATGTACCAGAGTCTAATTTAGCATCGATGCTAACCTCTTCTCTTGAAACATTATTTTCAATGTATACATGACCACGAACAGCGATTACTTTGCCTTCCTGAGACAATTTAACTGCATCCATGCTTCTACGCCCCGTACAATTCAGTAAAGTTATTTGGACAAATATTTCGCTTTTGAGCGTTATGTTTTGATATTTTTATCCCATGATTAAATCAATGCTAAACACTAAGAATATAGTCGTCAATAAAACGTACAAATGATATTGCAGTGCTCCGGCATGCAACAAAATGTCCGAAAAACAAGATGGATTTCGTAAAAGTTCAAATAAAACAACTGAGTAGGAAAATACCGTGAAGTGATCTTGGTTCAATAATTTCAAATTGCTAATTTACTGAAATGAAATGCATTACATTTTTTAATGTATTGAATTTAATGAGAATATTTGGGTTTCGGTGGTGAGATTGTATAACTTATTTCCAGTGCTTCTCAGGTTTAAGACAAATAAGGGAAATTATTGAGAAAATAATTGTGGCTGATATGACTACAGTGACTGCTAATATATTAATTTTCAAGTATAAAGCATAGCGAATTAACTCCACTCCAAAAGTGAAAGGGTTATATTTACATATTTCGAATAACCATTCACTTGCTTCCTGCATTTTCCATAGAGGGTAAAGTGCAGAAGACATAAAAAACATAGGGAATATTACAAAGTTCATCACCCCGGCAAAGTTTTCTAATTGCCTGATATTAGAGGCGATTACAATTCCCATAGCATTCAACATCGTTGCAGTGACGAAAAGCGCAGGAATTCCGCTTAAATAGCCTAGCCAGTCAAGTTGAAGTCCATAAAACCACGCAATAATGAGAAATGCCGCGACTTGAAGAATCGAGACCAATGCTGTAGCAACGATCTTGCTGATTAAGAGAAAAGGGCGGGGAAGTGGGCTGGTCAACAGCAGTTTCATACTTCCCATTTCGCGATCGTAGACGATAGACAGTGAGCTTTGCATACCATTGAACAGCAGTATCATTGCGCAAAGGCCGGGTAGTATGTACTCCTCGTAATTGATGTAGGTAGCGTAGGGCTCGATGATGGAAATACCGAGAGCAGCCCTGAACCCGGCTGCAAAAACGACGAGCCAAAGAAGCGGCCGCACGAGGCTGCTGAGAAAGCGGGACCGTTGAGACAGAAAACGTAAAAACTCTCGCTGGCAAATTCCCTTAAACGCGAACCAATACATCATTTTCCCCTGCGGCAGTCAGGTGGCTGAATATGTCACTAAGCTGAGCCCCGTTATATTTTTGGCTCAGTATTTGAGCTTTTCCTGCATCACGAAGCTTTCCCTGGTGCAAGATGAGCACATTGTCATCACTGGATACCTCTTCAATAATATGCGTTGCCCACAATACGCAAAGTGGCCTTTGCCTGCATATTTCCCGCACTGCTTCACTGAGACGCGCTCGTGTAGCAGGGTCGAGCCCGGCACTCGGTTCGTCCAGTAACAAAAAAGAAGGGGAGTGCATCAGTGCCCTGACAATCTCAACACGGCGCCGGTGTCCGCCATTCAGCGTCCGGACTTTGTCTTTTAGCCGGTCCTGAAGGGCGAAATGCTCAAGAAGTGGAACGGCTCGGGAGAGACATTCCTTACCGCTTATGCCATGCAGAGCCGCGTAGTAGCAAAGGTTCTGTTCAATAGACAGATCCAGGTCCAAGGTAGATTGCTGAAAGACAACACCCAACTGTTTCAGGTAGGCGCGTTTTGCCCTGCTCAGAGGCTTATTGTTGATTAAAACATCACCATCCTGGAGTGCATAAAGTTGGGTTAAAAGGGCGAATAGCGTGCTTTTCCCCGCGCCATTTGGCCCAAGCAAAATGTTGAGCCCGGGCTCAAGGGTGAACGAAAGCTGATCCAGCGCCAGCCTGTTACCATATCGAAATGTCAGGTTTTGAACCTCAATGTACATCGGCACTCCAGTGTGGGTTTACTGGTTCAGGATGACTGCTCCCCAAGGGTAACGTCCGACTTTGATGGTTTTAATAACCTTAAGTTTGTCTACATCCACGACGGAAACATCGCTGCTGACTCCATTAGTTGTCAGCAACTGACTCTGATCCTCGTTAAGGGCAAGGTGCCATACGCGACGGCCTACCAGCAGGTAATCAAGCACCTCATATGTCTTCTGGTCCACCACTGCGATATGGTTTGCCGGGCCAAGAGCAACAAAAGCGTATTTGCCATCATCTGTCAGTTTTACCCCTACAGGTTGGACCCGGTCTTTGTGGATGCCTTTGAGGGCGAAATTGATGGTGGCTAATTCTTCCTGGTTGGACGTATCCAATACCTTCACTGTCCCGCCAATTTCAGAGCTCACCCAGAGACGATCCCCTGATTTGTTAAACTCTGCGTGCCTTGGCCGGGCGTCAACCAGAGTGTTGTGGAAAATTTCATTGGATTCAGTATCAACCCAGTGTGCCATGTTTGATGTTTCTGAGGTCACAATGGCAATTTTGCCATCCGGGCTGACTGCTACGCCCTCTGGCTCAACGCCAACATCAATCTGGGCAATAACAGAGGCGTTGGGAATGTCGATTACCGTCAGCAAGGCATCATCTTCATTGGCGGCATAAAGAATCTTACCGTTAGGGTGCAGCGCGAACTGCTCTGGATCTTCGCCGGAAGGAAGCTCGCCAGTAATCTTGCCGGTAGCAAGATCGAGGATTTGTACCGTGTCATCATCGCTGGCGCAGATGTACAGTGATTTACCGTCTTTACTCAGCAAAATACCCCTGGGCCGATCTCCGACATCAATGGTGTTGATGACTTCCAGGTTGTCCATGCTGATAACACTGATGGTGTCATCTTTTTCATTGGATATATAGGCGACTTCTTCAGCCATTGAGGTGGTGGAAAGCAACGATGCTGCTATCACAATGGGTAAAAATCTCATTGTTATCACTCCCTTCAGATCTTGAGTTTGCACTGACTGTCCTGTCTGTCGGCACCCAGTGTGTCGAGTTCATTGGTTGGATGGATAAAACCCTCAAACGGAGCAGTTGCCACCAGTGCATCGGCTGAATGAATGGGCATGGGCTGGCGGAGCTGGCCATTCCATGGGCGAAGGCTCAGCTTTCGGCCTTTGTAGGCAGCAAGCTCAAAGTCCGGTGAAATTAGGTGGTTATAAAGGGCATTGGGTTCGTTGCTGTTTAGTTTTGTCATTACTTCTGCAAACATCCGAAGCCCAACCCAGGCCGCATAGTCCTTGCTGTTCATGTAACGTTCAAACCGTTCCCTAAAACGGTTTTGAAGCTGAATGGCTGCCCACTGTTCTATGGGGACAGCCCAGCCGGTACTGCGAAGCCCCTGAGTACCAATGGCTGGCCGTGGCAGCCAGGTGTTATAAGGAACATACGGGCCAAATTCCTGGGATTCGTCTGCAATCCAGACCACATCGTAGTCTCCGGCTTGGGTAAACAAGGGAAGCTCGGCGCCTGCAGTGCGGCGGAGATCTGTATCAAAGGTCCATGATTTTTCTTCCAAAAGTTTGAGACCGAATTTTTTCATGCTGAGTTTTGCCTGGGAGGCATACTCCCTGTCAGCATCGTGACGCCCGGTGAGGAGCAGTGTTTTTCCCAATCTGCGGTAAAGCATCCATTGCGCCAGGGCATCGGTCTGCATGGAGCGGCTGGGATAGGTGTGAAGGGTCTTGTCCACGCATATGGTGCGGCGTAACCGGTCATCCGGGTTGCCGTAGTTAACGATAATGGCCTCATTCCCAAGTGTTTGCCTGATTTGCTGCAATGTTGATGTGTCAGCGTTGGTCAGAATTATCCGGATCCCTTGTTCATGCAGTTCCTTTGCACCCTCAACCAAGCGATCCGAGGAATAATCAGATAATGTTTCGAGTTCGTATTTGTGGCCAAGGAATTTCCCGGAACCATTGCTGTCACGCAGTGCCAACTCCGCACCTGCCTCACCTTCGTTTTCTGGGGGGAGAAGATAATGGGGGAGTGAGGTCACAGGCTCCTTCAGTTGGTGAAGCAGCCCAAATTTTAGTACCAGTGGTGTTTTTTTCGCTGCGGTTGCAAATGACGGAATTGAAAGGGCAAGGAGAAGTAAAGCCAATGCTCGAACTGCCCCGCCTACCTTCCTCATCAAAAATTTCCAGACTCCCTTCCTTGCCATTGTGACCTCCCCTAGACAGATAACTGCTTGTTTCTTTTTTAACAGGGAATGAAATTTGTCGAAATGTCATATCGTCGAATTCATCCTAAAGAATGAGTCATTCACCCGCTTATGTAGCATTTTGTCTCATCACGGTTCTCCCTAGACTCAAAATACACACATAAGAGTTTTGCAGGTTGGCAATACTGGGCTTGATTATTGAGTGAGAGATATCTGATGAAAGGGATAGCGACCGGAAAGATTAAGTATCTGGCATTGGGTTTGGCAGGAAGCGCTGTGGTAGCGAGCCATGTCTGGGCTCACGGCGACGTAACGCCACAGTCAATTGATACATCTGGTATCCCCCAGTTGGGAGAAGAGTGGGCTGAAACCAACCCATACCGCGAACTGGCAGGGGATACACGTGATGAAATCGTACGCATCGGGGCATCAGCCTACAACCAGAATTGTGCGCGTTGCCACGGGCTTGAAGGTATTTCTGGCGGTATTGCACCGGATTTACGTGTACTGCCAGCCGATTATGATGGTGATGAGTGGTATGTATACCGGGTGCAGAATGGCGCTGTCCGTAATGGCGCAGTCTATATGCCGAAAATGTCCGAGCACCTGAGCCAGGAAGCACTTTGGGCTATCCGTACGTGGCTGGAGTCTGTGGCTCCTGAGAGTTAATTCACCCGTTGGTGGAGGTGATATGGCAGTACGCTTGAAGGCGCTGAATAACCGGCTTATCCGAACAGGATTGGCCGGTTTGTTAATTGTCCTAACCGGAACTATTCCTTTTTCTGCGGCCGGACGCTCCTTTGATGACATCATAGAAAGCGGAGAGATTACCGTTGCCGTCTATGCTGATTTTCCTCCTTACTCATTTGTAGATGGGGAAAACAAACCCGATGGTATCGATATCGGCATCGCGAAGTTTCTTGCCGAAGGTTTGGGGGTTCAACTCAAATTGCATTGGGTAACGCCGGATGAAAATGTTGAAGATGATATGCGTAACCACCTCTGGAAGGGGATGAACCTAACCAGTGAAGACGGTAAGCGGGTAAAGGCTGATGTCATGTTGCGTATCCCTTATGACAGAGAGTATTCCCAGTTGAGGGATGATGTTGGTCTGCTTGTGCATGAGCGCGTACACATGTTTGCGCCGTACCAAGTGGAGCGATGGCAAATTGCCTACAACCCGGTAAAACTGGAAGCTGTCCCCACCATGGCGGTGTTTCAGTACCACCCAATAGGCGTCGAGGTAGATACTGTCCCCCAGTTCTATCTCACTACTGCATTTGCCGGCAGGATGCGAGGCAATACCCACTCATTCCATGCCATTGCAGATGCCTATGATGCAATGCTAAAAGGGGAAGTTGATGCGGTGATGGGTATGCGCTCCCAAGTCCAGTGGCTCAACGCGAATGGCAATGGTAAGAGTGAGTTGGCCGAAAATGGGTTTCCCATGCTAGGTAAACAGCAATGGGAGATAGGCATGGCCGTTCAGGGTGATTACCGCCAACTGGCCTATGCCCTTGAAGATGCCCTGGTCGTGAAAATGCAAAATGGTGAGCTGCAGAAACTGATTGAATCTTATGGCGTGGTTTATCAGGTTCCGGGGGTTTATCAGTGATTATCTGATATGACGGTGTTTCCCAATGCGAGTGAGTGAGTAGAAGTAAAAAGCCGGAGATCAGTTCTCCGGCTCTGGTTTGTTCATATCCAGATTCTTTCAGAGGCTCTCATCGAAAAGATCTGGAAGCTCAATGGAGTTACCTCCAACGGATACGTTACCATCGTTTGAATCTACAATAAGGGCACCATCGAGCAGAAGGTTCTCTATAACTCCTTGATTACTATCGGTCATAAGGTCAGCATGATTAACATTCTGAAGAATGATCATCTGGCTTTGCCCTTCACTTCCTGTTCCGTCCCGGTCAATGAGCAATACTGTGCTGTCACCATCAAAGCCGGACGTTCCTGTAGGGCCTTGACCATTGTTGTTGGTGCGAATTTCTTCCAGAGTAGAAATGGTCAGATAATCAGAGAGGTCTCCATTTTCTTCATTCTGCAATAGGTCACTGAGATCGAGCCGGTCAGAGTTTCCATCGACCTGTGAGAAATCTGCTATGACATCGTATGCCATGTTTGTATTTGGATCATGCACCTGTTTACCTTGGACATCATCGCCCGCTTGCCAGGTAAAGGTATCATCACCGCCGCCACCTTTGAGCCAATCGCCAACGAAGTGTCCGTTGGCTTTACCCGCAGTAGAATGTACCTGGCCATTTTCACCGCCGATGAGAATGTCATCTCCGGCTCCACCGACTAATTGGTCGTTCCCCCATCCGCCAACGAGAATGGCGCCTTCTGATGAATCAAAATCCATATAGTTATCAGACGGAGGGGAAACCGGTATCCCACTGCTTTGGTGGAAGTCTCCTGTGACGTAATATAATTTGTCGGAGCTTAGCACTTCGATATGATCATCACCGCCATAGCCTCTTGCCACGTCCGCAGCTGATGGTGCGGGGATAACAAGTTCGACGGAGTCAGAATCGTTGTCACTGTCGGTTGCAGTGATAGTGAGTTCGATATCATCCTCAATTTTTTCCGGTTTTAGCGCGATGACTTTCCATTGGCCGTTTTCGACGGTGAAGGTAAAAATATCTTCATTGTTACTGCGCGCTGTCCATGAGTTGGTACTGCCGGGCTGCAAGTTAATCGTGTAATCGTCAGAATTGACAGCAAGAGAGTTCATGCCATCAGCACCCCAGTCGATATTTATATTCCCTTGAATATGAGGCATGTTTTCAATGTCAGTTGAGTCAACCAGATCAATTGATTTAATCGTAAATGAACTGTTTTGGTTTTTATTGCCATTATCCATAGGTGATATAACTACGTAGTCATAGTCTTGACTTGCGCTACTGAAGGTTAATTCGCCATCATTTCCCTTATTTTTTGCAATGATTGCCTGTTCAGAACTGACTTTAGTACCGTCTAAAGAATAGAATTCGACATTAACTTTGTTAGGCGTAGAACCATCGTTCACCTTACCGAAAAGTATTTTTAAATCATTGTTTGATTTTTCTTTAAAAAACAGTGTGATTTTTTCGGGTGATTGAGGATTGTCTTTCGAATGTTGAAAGTTAATTTCGTGCTTGTTATCTGTACCCGTCGATGTGATTCCGATACCGTGGCTACCGTGAAAACTAACGTTGCTCTGAAGCCCACTGTGACCAGTACCAACAACGTAAAATGGCGCATCTTCTAAAAGGTCGTCAAGGTTTTGAGAATCGTCCGTAAAGCTGACTGAATTTGAGTAATGGTAAACGTTTTCCCAGTCTCCATGGGTAATTTGGCCTATTTCGGGAACATCGTCTTTAACTGTCACTGTAGCCAGCCCGGAAGATGTCTGTACTATCACTTTAACCGGTTGGTTTTCAGAATCAGGCTCATTGATATGAGGGATTGCCCCCAAAAGGTTTGCAGTAATTTCCCCATTGTTTAGGGAGAGTGTTATGACGTTCTCTCCCTCGATGCTTCCAGTCCAAAGGTCACCAACTAACTGCCAAGTTATGCTTGCATTCGCAACTAGGCCGCTTGTCTCCGGCGTACTGCTTTGAATAAATGTGGTGTTTTCATCGGAGAACTGTGCTTTGGCCTGTTCTGCACTATCTGGTGATAAGTCCGCTTCATTGAGCTCAAGATTTAACTGCTCAGACGTAGAGTCAGATGAAGTAGAGGTTACTGAAACCGTTGCATCTTCTGATACTGCGCCATTGCTGTCTACAGCCGCATAGTCGAAGCTGTCATTTACTTGAATATCGACAAAGCGAAGCTCCCAGTTGCTGTCATATTCAGAATCTGTTGAGAATTCGACTTTGGAGATAATTCCGTTGCCAATGTTGATATCGAATTGTGGGCCATTCCCAACAGTGACCGTTTGGAACAACTCAGTATTTCCATAGTCACCATCCTTTTGATAACGGAACAAAATGGGGTCAGCCTGGCCTTCAAGGTAAACCTCAATAGTTGCAAAGGCTGATTTACCATCACTGCCCCCTTGGTCAAAGTGACCACCCAGCCCATCAAGTCCGATAGTCAGGCCGGTAACCGGCAGTGCTTCTTTACCATCTGGTGAATGGAATTCCAGAGAGAGGTTTTCTCCTGAGTTGATTCCGTTGTTATCGTCATCAGCAACGCCGACGCCAATATGATTCTGTTGGTTATCATATGCAGTCAGCGGTCCGGAGTTACTCGTTAATGTCGCCTTGTACCCGTCTCCCAAATCCATTTCACGTTTGTGAGAGGAAACTGCATTCCCCCACATATCGAGGGATTGGGTGTTTTCAGATGTATTTCCGAGCAGCAGATTGTCAGTGTTTAAATCTGATTTGTAGACAAGATCATCACTGTTGAATTCTCTCAGTGATTCGATGTCGGCTTGGGTAATTTCAACTTCGTTTTCGCCATCACGATAGTAGAGGGTGCCATGTTCGGGGAGTGAACGGATGACAACTGTTTCCCCATTTATGCCGTCAGGGCCGTCTTCAACATCTGCGATCATCTCGGCCAGCAAAATATCCGCCTGCCCACCGTCGAGATTCACTGTGGTGTCTAAAGCGGTCGGTGGTGTATTAACGCCAACTACATTAATGATGATATATGCTGAATCGGTTGCATCGTAATCATCGGTTATCGTGTAAGGAATCTTGATTTCCGCTATTTCACCTGGCCCCAGCTGGTCAGAATTATCCGCGTTGAATGTATAGGTTCCATCAGCGCTGATTATGAGCGTCCCTGTTACGTCCCCTTGATTGACCGGAACTTCAAGCGTACCGGTTTCTGGTACATCCAGGTTATCCACTGTTGTCAGAGTGAAATGATGGCCTTCCGGATCACTGTCATTCGCGAGAATGCTGTGTGAAGAATCTTCCTGAACAAGAGATTCTCCTTCTTTCACAAACAGAATATCGTCAGTGACAAGAGCGATGTCAGTGATGTAGTAATCAGACGAATCTCCGCTGCCATTGTCTCCGCCTGCATATGGCAAAGCTTCGAAAATTACAGTGGTGAATGGTTTGTCACTATCAATAAGGAATGACCCACTATTTTCCCCCGATAACTTGAACATTCCACTGTCGACGATGTTTCCTTCTGCATCCAACGTTGTCCAACGTCCTCTCTCACCACCACCTTCATGGTGAATGAGGTTGGAGACACTGAATACAGCTTGGCTGATTGGCTCTGCTGGGTTTAAAGAAACTTTGATGGCTTCAGATGTACCGGTCTCATGGTCATACTGGATCTGGTTAGGGACCTGACCTCTTGGCTCATCGTTAACACCAAGCTTGTTACCATCGAGGTGATCATCAATCGTCTCTCCCGGATCATTGTTGATATGAGAAATATATTCTTGGTGAGTGTATCCATCTGCATCGGGTAGTGGACGCGCATGGGCAGTGATGGTGATGCCTTTTGAGGCCAGATTACCCCAGTTATTATCGTTTAGGCTGTTAATAGCCGAACCATCGTTTTCTGCATTGACGGTGTTTATGTCGTTGTCGTTAATGACCGTGGTGACACTGTTGTTGGCACCGGCTTCGATGGCTTCAAAGCCGCCGCCGGTGATGTCGCCCAGGGTGACGGTGATGGTCTCGCCGTTGTCGGCGATGGCGTCATCCAGGGTGGTGATATCAAACTCAACCTTGTCCTGTCCGGCAGGGATAACCACGTCCACGACCTTGGTGTAGTCAGTGCCGTCGGTGGCGGTGCCGGAGTAGGTGAGCTTCACGGTCACCGGGGTCTCGGCCTTCTGGGTCAGGGAAACGGTGTACTTACCGGTGGTCTCCCCTTCGACGACGGAATCCGGGCCGCTGATGTTGACCCGTACCGTGTCTTCGGTGCCCGGCGTGCCATCGGTACCGGTCTGGTCGTTAATGACCGTGGTGACACTGTTGTTGGCACCGGCTTCGATGGCTTCAAAGCCGCCGCCGGTGATGTCGCCCAGGGTGACGGTGATGGTCTCGCCGTTGTCGGCGATGGCGTCATCCAGGGTGGTGATATCAAACTCAACCTTGTCCTGTCCGGCAGGGATAACCACGTCCACGACCTTGGTGTAGTCAGTGCCGTCGGTGGCGGTGCCGGAGTAGGTGAGCTTCACGGTCACCGGGGTCTCGGCCTTCTGGGTCAGGGAAACGGTGTACTTACCGGTGGTCTCCCCTTCGACGACGGAATCCGGGCCGCTGATGTTGACCCGTACCGTGTCTTCGGTGCCCGGCGTGCCATCGGTACCGGTCTGGTCGTTAATGACCGTGGTGACACTGTTGTTGGCACCGGCTTCGATGGCTTCAAAGCCGCCGCCGGTGATGTCGCCCAGGGTGACGGTGATGGTCTCGCCGTTGTCGGCGATGGCGTCATCCAGGGTGGTGATATCAAACTCAACCTTGTCCTGTCCGGCAGGGATAACCACGTCCACGACCTTGGTGTAGTCAGTGCCGTCGGTGGCGGTGCCGGAGTAGGTGAGCTTCACGGTCACCGGGGTCTCGGCCTTCTGGGTCAGGGAAACGGTGTACTTACCGGTGGTCTCCCCTTCGACGACGGAATCCGGGCCGCTGATGTTGACCCGTACCGTGTCTTCGGTGCCCGGCGTGCCATCGGTACCGGTCTGGTCGTTAATGACCGTGGTGACACTGTTGTTGGCACCGGCTTCGATGGCTTCAAAGCCGCCGCCGGTGATGTCGCCCAGGGTGACGGTGATGGTCTCGCCGTTGTCGGCGATGGCGTCATCCAGGGTGGTGATATCAAACTCAACCTTGTCCTGTCCGGCAGGGATAACCACGTCCACGACCTTGGTGTAGTCAGTGCCGTCGGTGGCGGTGCCGGAGTAGGTGAGCTTCACGGTCACCGGGGTCTCGGCCTTCTGGGTCAGGGAAACGGTGTACTTACCGGTGGTCTCCCCTTCGACGACGGAATCCGGGCCGCTGATGTTGACCCGTACCGTGTCTTCGGTGCCCGGCGTGCCATCGGTACCGGTCTGGTCGTTAATGACCGTGGTGACACTGTTGTTGGCACCGGCTTCGATGGCTTCAAAGCCGCCGCCGGTGATGTCGCCCAGGGTGACGGTGATGGTCTCGCCGTTGTCGGCGATGGCGTCATCCAGGGTGGTGATATCAAACTCAACCTTGTCCTGTCCGGCAGGGATAACCACGTCCACGACCTTGGTGTAGTCAGTGCCGTCGGTGGCGGTGCCGGAGTAGGTGAGCTTCACGGTCACCGGGGTCTCGGCCTTCTGGGTCAGGGAAACGGTGTACTTACCGGTGGTCTCCCCTTCGACGACGGAATCCGGGCCGCTGATGTTGACCCGTACCGTGTCTTCGGTGCCCGGCGTGCCATCGGTACCGGTCTGGTCGTTAATGACCGTGGTGACACTGTTGTTGGCACCGGCTTCGATGGCTTCAAAGCCGCCGCCGGTGATGTCGCCCAGGGTGACGGTGATGGTCTCGCCGTTGTCGGCGATGGCGTCATCCAGGGTGGTGATATCAAACTCAACCTTGTCCTGTCCGGCAGGGATAACCACGTCCACGACCTTGGTGTAGTCAGTGCCGTCGGTGGCGGTGCCGGAGTAGGTGAGCTTCACGGTCACCGGGGTCTCGGCCTTCTGGGTCAGGGAAACGGTGTACTTACCGGTGGTCTCCCCTTCGACGACGGAATCCGGGCCGCTGATGTTGACCCGTACCGTGTCTTCGGTGCCCGGCGTGCCATCGGTACCGGTCTGGTCGTTAATGACCGTGGTGACACTGTTGTTGGCACCGGCTTCGATGGCTTCAAAGCCGCCGCCGGTGATGTCGCCCAGGGTGACGGTGATGGTCTCGCCGTTGTCGGCGATGGCGTCATCCAGGGTGGTGATATCAAACTCAACCTTGTCCTGTCCGGCAGGGATAACCACGTCCACGACCTTGGTGTAGTCAGTGCCGTCGGTGGCGGTGCCGGAGTAGGTGAGCTTCACGGTCACCGGGGTCTCGGCCTTCTGGGTCAGGGAAACGGTGTACTTACCGGTGGTCTCCCCTTCGACGACGGAATCCGGGCCGCTGATGTTGACCCGTACCGTGTCTTCGGTGCCCGGCGTGCCATCGGTACCGGTCTGGTCGTTAATGACCGTGGTGACACTGTTGTTGGCACCGGCTTCGATGGCTTCAAAGCCGCCGCCGGTGATGTCGCCCAGGGTGACGGTGATGGTCTCGCCGTTGTCGGCGATGGCGTCATCCAGGGTGGTGATATCAAACTCAACCTTGTCCTGTCCGGCAGGGATAACCACGTCCACGACCTTGGTGTAGTCAGTGCCGTCGGTGGCGGTGCCGGAGTAGGTGAGCTTCACGGTCACCGGGGTCTCGGCCTTCTGGGTCAGGGAAACGGTGTACTTACCGGTGGTCTCCCCTTCGACGACGGAATCCGGGCCGCTGATGTTGACCCGTACCGTGTCTTCGGTGCCCGGCGTGCCATCGGTACCGGTCTGGTCGTTAATGACCGTGGTGACACTGTTGTTGGCACCGGCTTCGATGGCTTCAAAGCCGCCGCCGGTGATGTCGCCCAGGGTGACGGTGATGGTCTCGCCGTTGTCGGCGATGGCGTCATCCAGGGTGGTGATATCAAACTCAACCTTGTCCTGTCCGGCAGGGATAACCACGTCCACGACCTTGGTGTAGTCAGTGCCGTCGGTGGCGGTGCCGGAGTAGGTGAGCTTCACGGTCACCGGGGTCTCGGCCTTCTGGGTCAGGGAAACGGTGTACTTACCGGTGGTCTCCCCTTCGACGACGGAATCCGGGCCGCTGATGTTGACCCGTACCGTGTCTTCGGTGCCCGGCGTGCCATCGGTACCGGTCTGGTCGTTAATGACCGTGGTGACACTGTTGTTGGCACCGGCTTCGATGGCTTCAAAGCCGCCGCCGGTGATGTCGCCCAGGGTGACGGTGATGGTCTCGCCGTTGTCGGCGATGGCGTCATCCAGGGTGGTGATATCAAACTCAACCTTGTCCTGTCCGGCAGGGATAACCACGTCCACGACCTTGGTGTAGTCAGTGCCGTCGGTGGCGGTGCCGGAGTAGGTGAGCTTCACGGTCACCGGGGTCTCGGCCTTCTGGGTCAGGGAAACGGTGTACTTACCGGTGGTCTCCCCTTCGACGACGGAATCCGGGCCGCTGATGTTGACCCGTACCGTGTCTTCGGTGCCCGGCGTGCCATCGGTACCGGTCTGGTCGTTAATGACCGTGGTGACACTGTTGTTGGCACCGGCTTCGATGGCTTCAAAGCCGCCGCCGGTGATGTCGCCCAGGGTGACGGTGATGGTCTCGCCGTTGTCGGCGATGGCGTCATCCAGGGTGGTGATATCAAACTCAACCTTGTCCTGTCCGGCAGGGATAACCACGTCCACGACCTTGGTGTAGTCAGTGCCGTCGGTGGCGGTGCCGGAGTAGGTGAGCTTCACGGTCACCGGGGTCTCGGCCTTCTGGGTCAGGGAAACGGTGTACTTACCGGTGGTCTCCCCTTCGACGACGGAATCCGGGCCGCTGATGTTGACCCGTACCGTGTCTTCGGTGCCCGGCGTGCCATCGGTACCGGTCTGGTCGTTAATGACCGTGGTGACACTGTTGTTGGCACCGGCTTCGATGGCTTCAAAGCCGCCGCCGGTGATGTCGCCCAGGGTGACGGTGATGGTCTCGCCGTTGTCGGCGATGGCGTCATCCAGGGTGGTGATATCAAACTCAACCTTGTCCTGTCCGGCAGGGATAACCACGTCCACGACCTTGGTGTAGTCAGTGCCGTCGGTGGCGGTGCCGGAGTAGGTGAGCTTCACGGTCACCGGGGTCTCGGCCTTCTGGGTCAGGGAAACGGTGTACTTACCGGTGGTCTCCCCTTCGACGACGGAATCCGGGCCGCTGATGTTGACCCGTACCGTGTCTTCGGTGCCCGGCGTGCCATCGGTACCGGTCTGGTCGTTAATGACCGTGGTGACACTGTTGTTGGCACCGGCTTCGATGGCTTCAAAGCCGCCGCCGGTGATGTCGCCCAGGGTGACGGTGATGGTCTCGCCGTTGTCGGCGATGGCGTCATCCAGGGTGGTGATATCAAACTCAACCTTGTCCTGTCCGGCAGGGATAACCACGTCCACGACCTTGGTGTAGTCAGTGCCGTCGGTGGCGGTGCCGGAGTAGGTGAGCTTCACGGTCACCGGGGTCTCGGCCTTCTGGGTCAGGGAAACGGTGTACTTACCGGTGGTCTCCCCTTCGACGACGGAATCCGGGCCGCTGATGTTGACCCGTACCGTGTCTTCGGTGCCCGGCGTGCCATCGGTACCGGTCTGGTCGTTAATGACCGTGGTGACACTGTTGTTGGCACCGGCTTCGATGGCTTCAAAGCCGCCGCCGGTGATGTCGCCCAGGGTGACGGTGATGGTCTCGCCGTTGTCGGCGATGGCGTCATCCAGGGTGGTGATATCAAACTCAACCTTGTCCTGTCCGGCAGGGATAACCACGTCCACGACCTTGGTGTAGTCAGTGCCGTCGGTGGCGGTGCCGGAGTAGGTGAGCTTCACGGTCACCGGGGTCTCGGCCTTCTGGGTCAGGGAAACGGTGTACTTACCGGTGGTCTCCCCTTCGACGACGGAATCCGGGCCGCTGATGTTGACCCGTACCGTGTCTTCGGTGCCCGGCGTGCCATCGGTACCGGTCTGGTCGTTAATGACCGTGGTGACACTGTTGTTGGCACCGGCTTCGATGGCTTCAAAGCCGCCGCCGGTGATGTCGCCCAGGGTGACGGTGATGGTCTCGCCGTTGTCGGCGATGGCGTCATCCAGGGTGGTGATATCAAACTCAACCTTGTCCTGTCCGGCAGGGATAACCACGTCCACGACCTTGGTGTAGTCAGTGCCGTCGGTGGCGGTGCCGGAGTAGGTGAGCTTCACGGTCACCGGGGTCTCGGCCTTCTGGGTCAGGGAAACGGTGTACTTACCGGTGGTCTCCCCTTCGACGACGGAATCCGGGCCGCTGATGTTGACCCGTACCGTGTCTTCGGTGCCCGGCGTGCCATCGGTACCGGTCTGGTCGTTAATGACCGTGGTGACACTGTTGTTGGCACCGGCTTCGATGGCTTCAAAGCCGCCGCCGGTGATGTCGCCCAGGGTGACGGTGATGGTCTCGCCGTTGTCGGCGATGGCGTCATCCAGGGTGGTGATATCAAACTCAACCTTGTCCTGTCCGGCAGGGATAACCACGTCCACGACCTTGGTGTAGTCAGTGCCGTCGGTGGCGGTGCCGGAGTAGGTGAGCTTCACGGTCACCGGGGTCTCGGCCTTCTGGGTCAGGGAAACGGTGTACTTACCGGTGGTCTCCCCTTCGACGACGGAATCCGGGCCGCTGATGTTGACCCGTACCGTGTCTTCGGTGCCCGGCGTGCCATCGGTACCGGTCTGGTCGTTAATGACCGTGGTGACACTGTTGTTGGCACCGGCTTCGATGGCTTCAAAGCCGCCGCCGGTGATGTCGCCCAGGGTGACGGTGATGGTCTCGCCGTTGTCGGCGATGGCGTCATCCAGGGTGGTGATATCAAACTCAACCTTGTCCTGTCCGGCAGGGATAACCACGTCCACGACCTTGGTGTAGTCAGTGCCGTCGGTGGCGGTGCCGGAGTAGGTGAGCTTCACGGTCACCGGGGTCTCGGCCTTCTGGGTCAGGGAAACGGTGTACTTACCGGTGGTCTCCCCTTCGACGACGGAATCCGGGCCGCTGATGTTGACCCGTACCGTGTCTTCGGTGCCCGGCGTGCCATCGGTACCGGTCTGGTCGTTAATGACCGTGGTGACACTGTTGTTGGCACCGGCTTCGATGGCTTCAAAGCCGCCGCCGGTGATGTCGCCCAGGGTGACGGTGATGGTCTCGCCGTTGTCGGCGATGGCGTCATCCAGGGTGGTGATATCAAACTCAACCTTGTCCTGTCCGGCAGGGATAACCACGTCCACGACCTTGGTGTAGTCAGTGCCGTCGGTGGCGGTGCCGGAGTAGGTGAGCTTCACGGTCACCGGGGTCTCGGCCTTCTGGGTCAGGGAAACGGTGTACTTACCGGTGGTCTCCCCTTCGACGACGGAATCCGGGCCGCTGATGTTGACCCGTACCGTGTCTTCGGTGCCCGGCGTGCCATCGGTACCGGTCTGGTCGTTAATGACCGTGGTGACACTGTTGTTGGCACCGGCTTCGATGGCTTCAAAGCCGCCGCCGGTGATGTCGCCCAGGGTGACGGTGATGGTCTCGCCGTTGTCGGCGATGGCGTCATCCAGGGTGGTGATATCAAACTCAACCTTGTCCTGTCCGGCAGGGATAACCACGTCCACGACCTTGGTGTAGTCAGTGCCGTCGGTGGCGGTGCCGGAGTAGGTGAGCTTCACGGTCACCGGGGTCTCGGCCTTCTGGGTCAGGGAAACGGTGTACTTACCGGTGGTCTCCCCTTCGACGACGGAATCCGGGCCGCTGATGTTGACCCGTACCGTGTCTTCGGTGCCCGGCGTGCCATCGGTACCGGTCTGGTCGTTAATGACCGTGGTGACACTGTTGTTGGCACCGGCTTCGATGGCTTCAAAGCCGCCGCCGGTGATGTCGCCCAGGGTGACGGTGATGGTCTCGCCGTTGTCGGCGATGGCGTCATCCAGGGTGGTGATATCAAACTCAACCTTGTCCTGTCCGGCAGGGATAACCACGTCCACGACCTTGGTGTAGTCAGTGCCGTCGGTGGCGGTGCCGGAGTAGGTGAGCTTCACGGTCACCGGGGTCTCGGCCTTCTGGGTCAGGGAAACGGTGTACTTACCGGTGGTCTCCCCTTCGACGACGGAATCCGGGCCGCTGATGTTGACCCGTACCGTGTCTTCGGTGCCCGGCGTGCCATCGGTACCGGTCTGGTCGTTAATGACCGTGGTGACACTGTTGTTGGCACCGGCTTCGATGGCTTCAAAGCCGCCGCCGGTGATGTCGCCCAGGGTGACGGTGATGGTCTCGCCGTTGTCGGCGATGGCGTCATCCAGGGTGGTGATATCAAACTCAACCTTGTCCTGTCCGGCAGGGATAACCACGTCCACGACCTTGGTGTAGTCAGTGCCGTCGGTGGCGGTGCCGGAGTAGGTGAGCTTCACGGTCACCGGGGTCTCGGCCTTCTGGGTCAGGGAAACGGTGTACTTACCGGTGGTCTCCCCTTCGACGACGGAATCCGGGCCGCTGATGTTGACCCGTACCGTGTCTTCGGTGCCCGGCGTGCCATCGGTACCGGTCTGGTCGTTAATGACCGTGGTGACACTGTTGTTGGCACCGGCTTCGATGGCTTCAAAGCCGCCGCCGGTGATGTCGCCCAGGGTGACGGTGATGGTCTCGCCGTTGTCGGCGATGGCGTCATCCAGGGTGGTGATATCAAACTCAACCTTGTCCTGTCCGGCAGGGATAACCACGTCCACGACCTTGGTGTAGTCAGTGCCGTCGGTGGCGGTGCCGGAGTAGGTGAGCTTCACGGTCACCGGGGTCTCGGCCTTCTGGGTCAGGGAAACGGTGTACTTACCGGTGGTCTCCCCTTCGACGACGGAATCCGGGCCGCTGATGTTGACCCGTACCGTGTCTTCGGTGCCCGGCGTGCCATCGGTACCGGTCTGGTCGTTAATGACCGTGGTGACACTGTTGTTGGCACCGGCTTCGATGGCTTCAAAGCCGCCGCCGGTGATGTCGCCCAGGGTGACGGTGATGGTCTCGCCGTTGTCGGCGATGGCGTCATCCAGGGTGGTGATATCAAACTCAACCTTGTCCTGTCCGGCAGGGATAACCACGTCCACGACCTTGGTGTAGTCAGTGCCGTCGGTGGCGGTGCCGGAGTAGGTGAGCTTCACGGTCACCGGGGTCTCGGCCTTCTGGGTCAGGGAAACGGTGTACTTACCGGTGGTCTCCCCTTCGACGACGGAATCCGGGCCGCTGATGTTGACCCGTACCGTGTCTTCGGTGCCCGGCGTGCCATCGGTACCGGTCTGGTCGTTAATGACCGTGGTGACACTGTTGTTGGCACCGGCTTCGATGGCTTCAAAGCCGCCGCCGGTGATGTCGCCCAGGGTGACGGTGATGGTCTCGCCGTTGTCGGCGATGGCGTCATCCAGGGTGGTGATATCAAACTCAACCTTGTCCTGTCCGGCAGGGATAACCACGTCCACGACCTTGGTGTAGTCAGTGCCGTCGGTGGCGGTGCCGGAGTAGGTGAGCTTCACGGTCACCGGGGTCTCGGCCTTCTGGGTCAGGGAAACGGTGTACTTACCGGTGGTCTCCCCTTCGACGACGGAATCCGGGCCGCTGATGTTGACCCGTACCGTGTCTTCGGTGCCCGGCGTGGTGCCCTTGTCATCTTCAATGGTGCCGGTACCAGTCACAGCACCATCTTGCCCAACCGTTGAGGCCGACAATGTGAAGCTCTCGTTGTTCTCTGATACGGAATCATCAATTGTTTCTACAACAACATCAAAGCTGGTTTCACCCGGGGCGACAATGATGGCAAAACTGCCGTCTTCTGCAACTTGGACTTCCTCGCCGTTGACAGTCACGGTAGCGCTTTTGAAATCTGTACCTGCATTGGCACTTCCGCCGGCTAAGTTAAGTATTACTGTCGTTGAAGCTGTGGTGGCTTGGGAAAGTGTTACAGTGAAGATTGCATTGTCACCCTCACTAACATTAGGGCTCGAGATCGATTCTACAGCTATCGGCAGGCCTGTCCCTCCGTCACCACCAGGTGCTGGAGAGTCTTCAGCAGCGTTGCTGATAAAGAATGCGGCATCATCTTCACTCTCATCCCCTCTACCCAAAGCACGGGGTTCAACTCCCTCAGTCTCATACCCTGCTTCTGCAAGGGTTTCCGCTCCATCACGATTAACCGACGTAAAGCCAAACCCACCACCGGATGCGTTGTTACCACCGGCCGCTGTTGCCGGGAGTTCTTCAGTTGGGTCATCACCGCCGAGGATCAGATCCTGAATAGCGGCAATTTCATCGGACAGACCGGGGATCTCTTCATCCATGGGGACTGATGGTAGGTTATCCGGCAGGGTGACAAGGCTACCGTCCGCATATTCTAGGAGCAGCTCAGCTCCGTCTGCGATTTCAATTTCTGCACCTAAGGGAATCCTGACTCCATCGGAAATAGGT
Source organism: Parasalinivibrio latis (assembly GCF_036825535.1). Classification (GTDB taxonomy): domain Bacteria; phylum Pseudomonadota; class Gammaproteobacteria; order Enterobacterales; family Vibrionaceae; genus Parasalinivibrio; species Parasalinivibrio latis. The sequence goes on along the minus strand of NZ_CP098812.1, from coordinate 3,034,734 downwards.
AAGGTGTTGTTCTGATGGCTAAAGGTGGCTTCTCCAACAGTCGACTTTACCAAGGCTTCTTGCTGAGTCTTCAATTTTTCCATGCGATTCCCTGCCAGATATAGAACAGATTGTTTCGTCATCCCCGGTATTGAGTCCGAGTTTAATATGAAACAAGTAGAAGTGATTAGAATTCCATATACTATGTGCGGGAAAACGGATCGTCAAATTAACAAATGGAAAAAGAAGACATAACAAGTAACAAAAAATGTGACAGCCGGTAACTTTCTGGTAATTCAGTTAATAGATCCCTTTTTCGGTTTCAGGCGCTGCTGCCTATCCATACTGGTGGCTAAAAACTCTGACAGATGAACGAGCCCAAATAATTGAACAATATTTGTTCATGTGGGGCCCGCCAGATCCGCCCGGACTCTTTCACTCCTTTGTGAAAGCTCTGTTTACTACTTCGGGATGAGCTTTTATTCCTGCCAAGGTATGAGGCTAAACCCTCCCAGATGTGAATTTCCTGATTTCCGTGGTGACTTAGACTCAGTCAATGAGTACCCCAGGGTGCGACAAGACGTGACGAGTTAGGGAGGAATCCGGTTTGGATAAATCTGCAGCCGGCTTTCTCAAAGGACTGAAACTGGAGAGGAACACCTAATGACAGCAGTAAACCGCAAGCTCGGTTTCATGGTGATGGCAGGTTTATTGACCCTGTCTTCTCAGGCCGTGGCCGGAGTGACAGATCAAGACATTCTGAATGACCAGGCAACCCAGGATGATGTAGTCAGCTATGGTCTTGGGCTACGAGCCCAACGCTACAGTGGGTTGGATAAGATAAATAAAGAGACTGTTAAAAATGTGGTGCCGGCTTGGGGTTTCTCCCTGGGTGGAGAGAAACAACGGGGCCAGGAATCCCAGCCCCTGATTAAAGACGGAGTTATGTATATAACGGGTTCTTATTCCCGTGTGTACGCCATTGATGCCCGTACCGGCGATGAACTATGGCAGTATGATGCCCGGCTGCCTGACGGCATCATGCCATGCTGTGACGTTATCAACCGTGGTGTCGCGCTTTACGATGACTTGGTAATTTTTGCCACTCTGGATGCCAAGCTCGTTGCACTGGATTCCAAAACCGGAAAGGTTCGTTGGAAAAAGAAAGTTGAGGACTATAAAGCCGGTTATTCCATTACTGCCGCGCCAATTATTGTAAAGGGTAATGTGATTACCGGTGTATCCGGGGGTGAGTTTGGTATTGTCGGTAAGGTACGTGCCTACGACGCTAAAACCGGGGCGATTGTCTGGGAGCGCCCAACGGTAGAAGGCCATATGGGTTACGTCTGGGTTGACGGCAAGAAAACAGAAGCCGGTATCTCCGGCGGTGAAGCCGGTAAAACCTGGCCGGCAGATCTGTGGAAGTCCGGCGGTGCTGCACCCTGGCTTGGTGGAACCTATGACTCCGACACAGATCTCCTGTTCTTTGGTACCGGTAACCCGGCTCCGTGGAACTCCCACATGCGTCCGGGTGACAACCTCTTTTCTTCCTCTCGCCTTGCTATTGATCCTGACAACGGAAAGATCGTCTGGCATTTCCAGACTACACCACATGACGGCTGGGATTACGATGGTGTAAACGAATTTGTTTCGTTTGATTACACCGAAGGCGGCAAGACGGTAAAAGCAGGGGCAACTGCCGACCGTAACGGTTTCTTCTATGTACTGGACAGAACCAATGGTGACTTTATCCGAGGCTTCCCGTTCGTAGATAAAATTAGCTGGGCAAGCGGTCTGGATGACAAGGGACGCCCGATTTTTGTAGACAGCAACCGTCCGGGGAACCCAACAGACTCAGCCGACGGCAAGCAGGGTAAAACTGTTGTCGCCGCGCCGTCTTTCCTTGGAGGGAAGAACTGGATGCCTATGGCATACAGCCAGGATACCGGACTGTTTTATGTCCCTTCCAATGAATGGCAGATGGATATCTGGAATGAGCCTACTGCATACAAGAAAGGGGCTGCTTACCTGGGTGCCGGCTTTACTATCAAGGCATTGAATGAGGACTACATCGGTGTACTGAGAGCGGTTGATCCGAAAAGTGGCAAGATTGTCTGGGAATACAAGAACTATGCGCCGTTATGGGGTGGTGTCCTGACCACGGCTGGCGGTCTGGTGTTTACCGGGAACCCTGAAGGTTACCTGCTCGGTTTTGACGATAAAACCGGTGAGTTGCTTTACAAATTCAATACCGGCTCCGGTATTGTGGGCAGCCCTGTAACCTGGGAGATGGACGGAGAGCAATATATCAGTGTCCTGTCCGGTTGGGGTGGTGCAGTCCCACTCTGGGGAGGAGATGTTGCCAAACGGGTTAAGAACTTTAACCAAGGTGGCATGGTATGGACATTTAAACTGCCTAAGAAATAACGCCAGGGGCCCTTCGGGGCCCTTTTGCGTTTTTGACAGAAGGAGTCTGGTGACATGATTTCATCAAATACGCTGGGGCCGGTTCGCATTGCAATAAAAGACACCATCGGCCCGTCAAAAACACCTACCGGAATTAATAAACAACCGGTTGAAGGCCCTCTGTTCCTTGGGGAATTTGGTTTGGAAGGGGACTTTCAGGTCGACAGCAGGGTGCATGGCGGTCTGGATAAGGCGGTTTATCACTTTCCCTTAGAAAATTATCAGGTTTTGAAGGAAGTCTTTCCCCACCTCGCTGACAGGCTGGACGAACCCTGTGTCGGCGAGAACTTCTCCACCATTGGGATGACGGAGTCCAATGTCTTCATCGGTGATATCTACTCTGTGGGTGAAGCTGAGATCCAGGTTTCCCAGCCCCGTATGCCCTGCTGGAAGTTAAACCAACGGATCGGCAATGCCCATGTGCTCGAGTTTGTGATCATGCAGAAATGCACCGGGTGGTATTACCGGGTAGTCAAAGAAGGGCATGTACAGCAAGGGGATGAAATAAAGCTGAAAACCCGGCTCCAGGATGAATACAGCATTGAGAAAATCTGGGAGCACTGGATTGCGCAGCGGCAACAGGGAGTACAGGTAGCCAAGCCGCTCCAGATAGAGGGGCTTTCACCCCAGTGGCGGTTCGACTGGTAGGCCGTTTTTTTGCTGCCCATTGGCTACCCTCCCAAAGTAGGAGATTTTGTAAACCAACTGCTGATAGAGCGGGAAAGCACCACTTGCCACAATGGAATCACAGGCTAGGGAAAACTGCCCGGTGCGGCTCCCAAACCGAAATCAACGGACTAATGCCACAACACATGAGGTGGAATCATGATTTACGCAAAACCAGGAACGGAAGGTGCAGTCGTTAATTTCAAATCCCGCTACGCCAACTTTATTGGCGGTCAGTGGGTAGAGCCGGTCAAAGGCCAGTACTTTACCAACACCACTCCTTGTACCGGTGAAGGATTTACAGAAATTCCACGCTCTACCGCTGAAGATATTGAGCTGGCGCTTGATGCTGCGCACGCTGCAAAAGATGCCTGGGGTTCGACTTCAGTCACCGAGCGCTCCAATATCCTGCTGAAGATTGCAGATCGAATTGAAGCAAACCTCGAAATGCTGGCTGTTGCCGAAACCTGGGAAAACGGTAAAGCCGTGCGTGAAACCCTGGCGGCAGATATTCCTCTGTGCGTCGATCACTTCCGCTATTTTGCCGGGTGTATCCGAGCCCAGGAAGGCACCGCAGCAGAAATCGACGGTAAGACCGTTGCCTACCATATCCATGAACCTCTGGGCGTAGTTGGCCAGATTATCCCATGGAACTTCCCATTGCTGATGGCTGCCTGGAAACTGGCGCCGGCTCTGGCTGCGGGTAACTGTGTGGTCCTTAAGCCAGCAGAGCAAACGCCAACCACTATTCTTCTCCTGATGGAAGTCATTGAAGATCTCCTCCCGCCGGGCGTTGTTAATGTCGTAAACGGTATGGGCCCGGAAGCTGGCCAGGCGCTGGCAACCTCCACCCGTATCGCCAAGATCGCGTTTACGGGCTCTACCCCAATCGGTAACCACATCATGCGCTGTGCGGCTGAGAATATGATCCCGTCCACCGTTGAGCTGGGTGGTAAATCGCCGAATATCTACTTTGAAGATGTGATGCAGCAAGAAGATGAATTCATCAGCAAGGCTGTTGAAGGGACTGTGCTGGCGTTCTTTAACCAGGGCGAGGTGTGTACCTGTCCTTCCCGTCTGCTGGTTCAAGAAAGTATTTATGATGATTTCATCAGCCGCGTTATTGAACGAGCCCAAAACATCAAGCACGGCAACCCGCTTGATACTGAAACCCAGGTTGGTGCCCAAGCGTCTGATGAGCAGTATGACAAGATCCTCAGTTACCTGCAGATCGGCCGTGATGAAGGCGCGGAAGTGCTGTTGGGCGGCCAGTCAGCGGCAATTTCCGGTTTTGACAAAGGCTTCTACGTGCAGCCAACCATCCTCAAAGGTGACAACTCCATGCGTGTTTTCCAAGAGGAAATCTTCGGCCCGGTTGTCAGTGTCACGACCTTTAAAGACGAAGCAGAAGCACTGCGTATCGCCAACGACACAGATTTCGGCCTGGGTGCCGGTCTGTGGACCCGCGATATGAACCGTGCTTACCGTATGGGCCGCGCTATCCAGGCTGGACGGGTATGGACCAACTGTTACCACCTCTACCCTGCACACGCAGCATTTGGTGGCTACAAGAAATCCGGTATTGGCCGCGAAACCCACAAGATGATGTTGGATCACTATCAGCAAACCAAGAACCTGCTGGTGAGCTATGACATCAACCCTCTGGGATTCTTCTAAGATTCTGGTTTCTTCTAACGTCCAATAGGGGGGCAGGGTGGCAGCCACATTCTGTCCCTCCTATGGAGGTGTAAGGTGCAAAAACCAACTCTCGTTTGCCGGCACCCCAAGTGCCGGCTTTTTTGTATCTGGATTCTGTCCGTCGTAGCTCTTAGCCTGCTGGTGACCAAGCCGGCCTTTGGTGAGCAGTGGCAGGAGGTAACACCGGAAATAGCCCGGATATTCCCGCAGGCAACACGTATATTGCCGCAGGAACCGGACTTGCCGGTTACCCCGGTCTACCAGCTTAACGAGCTGCTTGGTTACGTGTTTGAATCTGATGACCTGACCGGCTTTCCCGGGTTTTCCGGTGAGACAGTAAATATACGTATGGGACTGGATACCGAAGGCGTGATCCAGGGTATTGAGCTTGTCAGGCACCATGAACCTATCTTCCTTCATGGCTTGGGGGAGGAGCCGTTACTGGAATACATCGCCCAATACCTCGGCCAGCGAATCCAGAAGCGTTTCATTATCGGTTCCCGCCAGCAAAAGGTAGATGATGGAAGCACGGTTTACCTGGACGGAGTTACCAAGGCGACGGTTTCCGTCATTGTCATCAACGACACTATCCTGGCTGCGGCAATGAAAGTGGCCCGGGCTCGGTTGTCCGGTTTTACCGATAAACGTTTAAGTACCTTAAAAACGGATAATTTCCGCCCCCTGTCATTTGATGAACTGGTAAGCCGGGGATTGGTACACAAGTGGCAGCTTTCACAGCCGGAAGCGGCCCAAGAGCTGGGGCTTTCTGCCGACCAGCTTGAATCCCTGACAGATATTCCTGCAGAAGAGAGTTTTGTGGCAGTTTATGCCGCCGTGCTCAACAGTCCGCTAATTGGGAAAAACCTGCTTGGAGAGGAAGAATTCCGGCGGCTGGACGAGAGTCTGGATGCGGGAGAGATTGCCTTCATTGCGCTCTCCGGTGGCGAATACAACATGTTGGCAGAAGACTTTATCCCCGGCACGTCTCCGGCTAGGTTCAGCATCAGCCAGGAAGGGTTTGCCGTGGATATCCGGGATACCGACTTTTACAGCTTTTACTCCCCCATGTTGGCTGATGGTGCACCGGAATACGCGCAAATACGTGTGTTCCGGATAAAGGGCAGCAGTGGGTTTGACCCAGGGAAGCCACTGGAACTCCACATTAATGTTGCCGTTAAAAAGAGCTTCCTCGAATCAGAAAACCGGCCTCTTTCCAGCAGTTACGCCCTGCCTGAGGAAGTTGTCAGCAAACCTGAGGCGAATGCCAGTACAGAGCCCGAACCCCTGTGGGTGAGGCTCTGGCGGGAAAGGGTTTGGGAGGTCGCGGCCATATCGGTTTATCTGGCATTACTGACTGCGATGTTTGCCTGGCAAAAACTGCTGGCAAAACAGGCCGGCAGGTATCTTCGCCCGGCCCGGTTTGCTGCGCTCGCCTTTGTCGTCGGTTTTATTGGTATTTATGCGCAGGGCCAGCTTTCTGTGGTGAATATTTACACCCTGTTGCTCTCTCTCTGGCAGGGGTTTGATATCAACGTATTCCTGCTGGACCCGGTAATTTTCGTGCTTTGGAGTTATGTCTTTGTCTCACTGTTTTTGTGGGGGCGGGGGCTTTTTTGCGGCTGGCTGTGCCCGTTCGGGGCGATGCAGGAGCTCGTTTCAGAGCTGGGTAAACGTCTTGGTATACGTCCTCATCGTATAAAAGATGCCACCCACAGGCGGCTGCAATGGGTGAAATACCCTGTGCTTGCCGGTTTGGTTTGTGTCTCTTTTTCATCCCTTTCGACGGCTGAAACACTGGCCGAAATTGAGCCTTTCAAAACCGCCGTAACCTTGGTGTTCGACCGGACATGGCCATTTGTGCTTTATGCACTGTTGTTGCTTGGTGCAAGTGCGTGGGTACACAAAGCTTACTGCCGCTACCTCTGCCCGCTTGGAGCCGGGCTCTCTGTACTGGGCCGGTTGCGGCTGTTCAGCTGGCTTACCCGGCGTGAGGAGTGCGGAAGCCCATGCCAGCTTTGCCATAAGAAATGCCAGATAAATGCAATCACCCCACAGGGGAAAATCGATTACAACGAGTGTATCCAGTGCCTTGAGTGCCTGGTGATTATTCATGACAACAAACAGTGTGTTGTGGACCGATACAGCCGCAAGGCTCACGCGGGTAAACGCCCGGGAAGAGAAGCGGTAGTCGAGGTTCGGCCGGGAATTATTGCCATTCAGGCAAAAGAATAATGCCCGGAAAAAACAGGGAAAAAGGTGGAGGAGACATTTCATCACAAAGTAGGATTTTCGTTGCAGGCGTCTCTCACTACAGTCGATATAGGAGCATGGCAGTCAGTTTTTGGATAACAGTCCGGAACTGGGTGGTGCTCGAAGGACAACATATAGGGATGTCCTGAACTGGATCACCAACACAAGGAGTTAGCACTATGTGGGTAAAACCAACTTACCAGGAACTTCGTCTTGGCTTTGAAGTGACCCTTTACATCAGCAACCGCTAAGTACATTTAACGTTGAGCGCTCCCAACCTGGGGGCGCTTTGTTATCAGAGACCTTAGTGGCTCAGCAACTGACCCGGAGTACTACATAACTAAATACGGGCAGGCAGTTAATTTGGGAGGGTTGTATGAAGGTATTAGTTTTGGGAGCCGGGGCAGGTGGCGGTTTTCCACAATGGAACTGTCATTGCAGGCTTTGCCAGGGAGCGCGCAATGGCAGTATCAATGCCCTCCATCGTACCCAGTCTTCCATCGCCGTGAGTGATGACGGAAACAAGTGGGTGGTTATTAACGCTTCTCCGGATATCCGACAGCAAATCAACGCCCGCCCCCAACTGGCTAATGCAGAAGGTGCCCGAGGCTCCGCGATAGCCGGGGTGGTGGTAACGGATGCCCAGATTGACCATACCACCGGTTTGCTTATCCTGCGGGAAGGCTTGCCGATGGATCTTTACTGCACGGATGTTGTCCGCCATCAATTAACCCACGAGTTCCCGCTTCTCAATATCCTGACCCACTGGGAAGGCGGTTTCAGGGTACATTCCATTGGTGTAGAACCGGAAAAGGCATTCCAGGTTGAAGGTGTGCCTAACCTGCGGTTTGACCCAGTGATTCTGGTGTCGAAAGCCCCCCCTTATTCTGCGCACCGCCATGACCCGCACACCGGTGACAACATTGGCCTGAAAATTACCGACAGCAGAACCGGGGAGTACCTGTTTTATGCTCCAGGGCTTGCAGAGCCTGACGACAATGTGAGGGCTGCAATGGCAGGTGCTGCCTGCGTGATGGTTGACGGTACCCTGTGGCAGGATGATGAAATGATTCAAAACGGTTTCAGTGACAGCCTTGGCACTGACATGGGCCACCTTTCCGTTTCCGGCTCCAAGGGGATGCTGGCTTTGCTTTCGCAGTTTGACCGGCCACGTAAGGTTCTAATCCATATCAACAATACCAACCCCATCCTGGATGAAGACTCCAAAGAACGCCAGAAAGTAAAGGATGCCGGTGTGGATGTCGCGTTTGATGGGATGGAGATTGATATATAGAAACTGGAATAACGGAGAACGCCAATGGAACAGGCACTTAGCCGGGAAGAGTTTGAACGGGCCCTGAGAGCGAAAGGGGAGTATTACCATATTCACCACCCTTTCCACAAAGCGATGTACGCCGGGCACTGCAGCCGTGAACAGATACGGGCCTGGGTAGCCAACCGTTTTTACTACCAAATCAGTATCCCAATCAAAGATGCAGCAATCCTTGCGAACTGTAAGGACATAGATGTCCGCAGGAGCTGGATACAGCGCATCCTGGACCATGACGGCCATGCCACCCTTGAAGAGAAGTACGGTGGTATCGAAGCCTGGCTCAAACTCGGAGAGTCAGTTGGCCTGTCCCGGGAGGAAGTGCTGGATCAACGCTGGGTCTTGCCGGGGGTGCGTTTTGCCGTAGATGCCTATGTGAATTTCGCACGCCATGCTAATTGGCAGCAGGCCGCCTGCTCATCCCTGACCGAACTTTTTGCACCGGAAATACACCAGTCACGGCTTGATACCTGGCCGGAGCATTACCCTTGGATTGAGCAGGAAGGTCTGACGTATTTCCGCCAGCGTCTCTCTCAGGCAAGGAGAGATGTTACCCATGGCTTGCAAATTACGCTGGATCACTTCAACACGGCTGAAAAGCAGGCCCAGGCACTGAATATCCTGCAGTTTAAGCTCGATATCCTGTGGAGCATGCTCGATGCAATAAGCATGGCATGGGAATTTGAACGCCCGCCTTATGTGGGTATTACCGACCAGCTGGTTTACCACCGGGGGCTGGACCTATGAGTGAGCCACTGAAGCGAGACTTGGCGGTATCCATTAACCCGCTGTTCCGGATGCAATACGAAAAAGTGCAGGGTTGCCACGTCCTCCTGTTTCCAGAGGGGATGGTCAAGCTGAGTGATACGGCGGCAGAAATTCTGTCCCATGTTGATGGTGTGCGCAGCCCAAGTGAAGTGATTGCCGTACTGCAACAGAAATACCCGGGGGCTGACACCCTGGCGGATGATGTTACCGAGTTTTTTGGAGTCGCCTATGACAAAAAGTGGATTCAGCAAGCCGGATGAGAGACCGGCTGTCACGCCACCCCTTTGGCTGCTTATGGAGCTCACTTACCGCTGTCCGCTGCAGTGCCCTTACTGTTCGAACCCGGTTAACCTCGGTGAGCCGGAAAATGAGCTTGATACCGAAACCTGGCTGGATGTGCTGGAGCAGGCCCGGGAAATGGGGGCTGTCCAGTTGGGATTGTCCGGTGGGGAGCCCTTGCTGCGCAAGGACTTGGAGACCATTGTCAGCCGGGCGAGGGAGTTGGGGTTTTATTCCAACCTGATCACCTCGGGGATTGGCCTGAATGAGAAACGTATCAAAGCGCTCAAGGAGGCCGGGCTTGACCATATCCAGATCAGCTTCCAGTCTGCTGACCCGGATTTAAATGATGCGATTGCCGGGAAAAAGCGTGCGTTCCAACAGAAGAAAGAGATGGCGGGGTTGGTGAAGGAGCACGGCTTCCCGATGGTGCTGAACTTTGTCATCAGCAAACAAAACATCCACCAGATCCCGCAAATCATGGAGCTTTCCTGTGAACTGAATGCCGACTATGTGGAACTTGCCACCGCCCAGTATTACGGCTGGGCATTGGAAAACCGCGACCAGTTGTTGCCGTCATTGCAGGAAATTGAAACTGCAGAAAGCTATGTGAATGCCTTCCGGGATAAGCAGGACGGAGAGGGGCCAAAGTTTATTTTCGTGACACCGGATTACTATGAATCCCGTCCGAAAGCCTGTATGAGCGGGTGGGGCAGCCTGTTTCTCAACGTCTCGCCGGAAGGCAAGGCTCTGCCTTGCCACAGCGCAGCGCTGCTTGACTTGCCATTCCTTAATGTAAAGGAGCACAGTCTCCGCCATATCTGGTTTGAATCTGAAGGATTCAACCACTTCCGGGGTTTCGAGTGGATGCCCGAGCCATGCCGAAGTTGTGACGACAAGGAAAAGGATTTTGGGGGGTGCAGGTGCCAGGCCATGATGCTGACGGGAGATGCCCATAACACCGACCCGGTTTGTGAACGCTCACCTCACCACCACCTGATAGAAGATGCCCGGCAAAGGGCTTCCTCCGGCATTGGCTGCCATGCTGAAACCTTGGCTCGCAGTTTCACCAACAGCCAGATCATCATGAGGGAAAAGTTGTAGAAAACGCTATTTGTATAAACCCGAAAGGGGAGAACTGGGCTGAAGAAAAAGATTTTCACCGGCCATGATGGCCTGGAATGGCATGCTTTTCTCGACCCTTCGGGAACTGAGATATGGCACTGCCCAACCCTTTATGGAACCCAGGCTGTCAGCAGTGCCAGCCTGCAATTCCCTGCTGCCTCGACAGATGATTCAGGTATCGCCCATGCCACAGAGCATATGGTGCTGAGAGGATGCCAGCGCTTCCCGGATCCGATGACATTCTGGCAACTGGGAAGCCGTCTGGCCTTGACTGAATGCAATGCCTCAACCCAGCCGGACAGCACACAGTTCCATTTGTCCTCACTCTTTGAAGCTGATGCCCAAGAGGCATTGGAGTACTTCCTCAATGCTACCCTTTCCCCCCTTTTACTTTCGCAAGACTTTTGGCAGGAAGTGCGCGGGGTACTCTGTACCGAAATGCAGGGATACATTAACCGGCCAGAATTTTCCCGAAGTCTCTCCCTGGCTGCCATGAGGCCACAGAGGCTGCCGTTTTACGGCGGGCTGCCGGACACCATCCGGGAGCTGACTGTCGGGAATGTGCGCTACTTTCACCGCCAGCATTACCAGCCAGAAAAGCTCAAGATTATACTGGGGGGAAAATGGAATATAGAGAAGGTCATGACAGCCTTAAAACTGGCTGTTGATGCAAAGAATGAGCTTCCGGAAGGGGATTTTGTCGCCCCGGCAGTTTGCTGGGTTGCCAACCCCCGAGCCATTGAAAACGTTCAGAGCCTGATTGTATCCGGCTTGCCTGATGAACTTTGGCCGGGAGTCCGGACACTGCTCCATGCGCAGCATGAGATCATTAACAAGGCAGGATGGAAACTACTCCCTCCATTGGAAGATGACCTGTTTTCCAGGGCTGTCGCCAAAGGGAAATCCCTTCGTGTCCTCCAGTTTGAGCTTTTGGATCATGGCAACCCCAAAACGGATTTGTCCGGCTTGATAGAATCCCTGCTCTATGACATGGACTCCAGTGACGTGTATGCGTCAGTAAAGGGACGGCAGTTCGAACGTTACTGTCAGCAGTCTACCAAGTACGGACTGCACCTGGCTGAACTGTACCATGCATTCCAGTTGGTGAGCTCTGAACCTGGCCCATTGCCGCCTATGCCTGACAGAAAGGTTGCTGTCTCGCCGTTTCGGACAGGGCAAAACCGTATTCTGCAGCCAGGGGATTACCACCGTCAGTATGAATTGCCTGCTGCCATGGAAACGTTGGGAATGTGCATCCGCTTTCCGGGCAGTGACTACGATGCAGCCCGGCAGGCACTTTGTTTCCTGCGCTACTTTGAACAGCGCAGCGAGGAGGTGTTCGAGGCAAAACAGAAACCGGGCAGGTTCAGCGTCGCCTACCACAACGGGATTTCCGGAGTGATGGCCCTGCGCGCAGATATCCCGGTTGAGGAGGCTGGTTTCTGTCAGACTCTGTGGCGGGAGATGCTTGAAAAATCCCTGGAGCCAATGCGCTGCAGCAACAAGTTGTATTCCCACTGGCAGCAAGTAACCGGATTCCAGAAAGTACTGCGCGAGGCCTGTAACGGCCTGGGTGGATGGCACCAGGCCGGGGAACACATCCACTCACCTCAGCATTTTGTCCAGATCTGGCCTCCGGAGCCGTGTTCTCTGAGGGAGTGGCTGGAAAGCCGCAATGAGACGCAAAGCCCGGCAGACGTGTCAGTCAGCTTCACTTTTGAACCCTCCCCGGAGGCCCATGAGCCTGTCGGTAAGGACTCCCCTGAGCTGCTTCTTCGCGGCGATATTCGCTGCATTTCTGAACCGGGCGCCGCCGTGGTATCCGTTTGCCTGCCGGAAACGGCAAACCGGCCTTTGTGGCTGGCAGCATTTGCCCATGCTGTTCTTTCCCACGAAGATCTCCGGCAAAGCCGCCTGTCCGGGGAAGTATATGCCCTGGGTGTAGATATTGATTTTGCACTCTGTCGGCTGACCTGGTTCAGCTATTTTGACCGTGCGCCGGAGAATACGGTAAGCCGGATCCTTGCCACCCTGGATGACATTGCCCATGGTCAGCTTCCGTTGCCTGTCACCTCGTTGCAGCGGGCAGCACTGGGTGAGTGGCAGCGCCGGTATTGCAAGCAGGCAGTGGAATATCATGCCCACATTAACCACCTGCAGGGGCTTGTTGAACCTGATCCCCTTCATCCGCCTTTAACTCATGAAGGCCTTAAGTCCTTGTCTGGGAAGGCACGGAAAGTCCTCTCCTATGTACAGGAAAGTCGTCCGGATATCCTGCCAAAGTAGGATAACAAGCCGTGCCCTGACTCTCTAAACTGTAACTATGAGAGACCGTTGAGAGGTCAGGGAGATGCAATCACAGATTGACGCGCAGCAACAGCCGTATGTCGCTACAGCGGCCACTTACCAGCTTGATGCCTGCCGGGCCGCCCGGGAGCTGGCAAAACAGATAGATAACCCGGAGTTCGAATACATACTGTTTTTCTGTTCGGCTGCTTATGACTTGCCCCGGCTGGGCGAGGAGATGGAGAAGGCGTTTCCCGGACGCAAAGTGATGGGATGTACCACTGCCGGGGAGGTAACAGAGCACGGTTATGGTAAAAGCAGCATCAGTGCCCTGGGTTTCAGTAATGAGGTTTTTACCGTCGAAGCGCTGGTCAAGCCGCTCTCCGGGTTTTCGTTGCTGGAAGCGCAGAACTGTGTTGCCAAACTGGTAGACGGGGTCAAAGCCAAGCAAAAAGCCCCGGTTACTGGCAATACCTTTGTGATGACCCTTATTGACGGGCTTTCCCCCCAGGAAGAACACTTTCTGGTCACTCTGGACACGGCGCTGGGCCGGATCCCGCACTTTGGTGGATCTGCCGGAGATGATGAGAACCTTGCCAACACCCATGTCTATTATGGCGGTGCCTTCCACAATGATTCCGCCATCATAATTATGGTCAATACGCTGTGTCCGTTTGAGGTATTTACTACCCACCATATTGAAAGCCTTGACCGCAAACTGGTGGTGACGCGGGCTGACAGTGACCAACGAAGAATCTATGAGCTCAATGCTGAACCTGCCGCCGAGGTCTATGCCAGGGAGGTAGGGATTCCATTGGCTGATCTCAGGCCAGAGGTGTATGCCCTTCACCCCTTGGCAGTCCTTATCGGTGATGAGTATTACGTCCGTTCCATACAGAAGGTCAATGACGATCTCAGCCTCAATTTTTACTGTGCAGTAGACGACGGCATAGTGCTAACGGCGATGCGGCCGGGTGATTTGTTTGGGCAGGTGGAGAACAAGCTTTCTGAGCTTGAACAGAAAGTGGGATCACTTGAGATGGTGCTGGGCTGTGACTGTTTCCTGCGCCGTCTGGAAATTGAGCAGCGCCACGCAACCCACAAGGCGACCAAGCTGTTTTCCCGGTTCAGGTTGGTGGGGTTCAATACTTACGGCGAGCAGCTTAACGGGATACATATGAACCAGACCCTGACCGGGGTAATGATTGGAAGGCCGGCGGAAGGTGTTGTGTTGCCGTTCCCGACAGAGAGAAAGGCAGGCTGATTTGAGCGACAGAAAACCTTCTGATGTGGAAGACCTGCAGCTGGAGATCAGGCAGTTGCAGGAAGAGAACCGCCGCAAGCAGAAAATTATCGATTCACTGATCTCCCGGGTAGAGCAGGGGAATTGCCACAAGATAGACCCTTATGGTGCTTTCCAGCATTCCGTTGTGCTCGCTGAGCAGGTGCGTGAGAAAACGGAGGAGTTGAATGCCACGCTGGTGGAGCTGGAGGAAACCAACCGCCAACTGACCCAGGCCAAGCAGAAGACCGAGCGTGCCCAGCAACGTTTCCTTGATGCCATTGAGACTATCACTGACGGCTTTGCCCTGTACGATAACCAGAGGCGGTTGGTGTATTCCAACAGCCATTTCCGTCAGTTCTGGCAGGACAACCGGATCTCCCTCAGCCAGGAATCCACGCTTGGAGAAATAAAACAGCTTGCCCACGACAGTGGTCTGATTGTCCGTGAATACCCCTACGACAAAAGCCTCGGTGGGCGGGTGTTCCAACAATCTGATGACCGCTGGATGCAGGTCAGTGAAAGGGAAACGTCCGATGGCGGGTTGGTGATGCTATACACCGACATCACCCGGATTAAACAGGCGGAAGCGGACCGTTTTGAAGCGGCGATGGCAGAAAAATCGCGTTTGCTGCAAACCCTGATTGATAACCTTTCACAAGGGGTATTGATGGTAGACGGCGGCGGTGATATCCAGATTGCCAACCGGCGGTTTACCGAAATGACCGGATTAAACGAAGAGGCATTGAGTGAGTACCGGATCTCCGAAGTGCAAAAACGGACGCCGCTTGAACTGGACAACCGGGAAGAGGAAGGCGGGCACCAGAGCAGCAACCGCCGGCAGATCCTTGAAGATGGAAGGGTCATAGAGGTACGCAGCCATTCCATGGGAGATGGGGGGTACGTCAACACCTACACCGATATTACCCAGGGTTACCTCTATGCTGAAACCCTGAGGGAAAATGAGCAGTGGCTTCGCCTGATTACAGATAATGTCCCGGCATTGATAGCCTATGTCGGCGCGGATCTCCATTACCAGTTCACCAACAAGGTCTATGACAACTGGTATGGGTTCGAGCGTGGAAACCTGCTGAACAGCCATATCTCAGTCACCCGGCCACTCAGTAAATTCAACGAGCTGAAACCCTACCTCAAGCGGGCACTTGAAGGGGAGTCGGTCACCTTTGAATGTGAGGAGAGCAACGGCTCCGGTGAGCCTCGCCACCTTGTGAAAAGCTATGTCCCCAACAAGGCCAACAATGGGCAGGTTGTCGGCCTGTTTGTGTTGAACTGGGACATCACCGAGCGTAAACGCAGTGCCGAACAACTGAAACAATCCTACCTGACGCTTGAGCAACGGGTACAGGAGCGCACCGCCCAGCTGCAATCCCTCAATGACAAGCTCAGTGCAGAAGTCATGGAGAGACGTGTTGTGGAATCCCGCCTGTTGGAAGCAAAACGGGAAGCGGAGCGGGCCAACCTTTCCAAGACCAAATTCCTGGCGGCGATTAGCCATGACCTGCTTCAGCCATTGAATGCCGCCCAACTTTATGTCGGCTCCCTTCAGGAACAGCGGATGCCGCCTGCGAGCCGCAAGCTTGTTCGCTCCATTGATAACTCCCTTGCTGACGTGGAATCGTTGATCTCTATGCTGGTGGATATATCCAAACTGGATGCCGGGGTAGTGAAGGCAGATAAACAGGGGTTTGAGGTCTGTGACCTGCTGGACAACATTGCTGACGAGTTCGAGCGGGCAGGGGAAAACCTGGGGCTTGAAGTGCGTTATGTGCGATCCCGTTCAACGGTCTACACCGACAGCCAGTTGTTAGCCAGGGTGGTACGTAACCTGATGAGCAATGCCCTGAAATACACTTCCCAGGGACGAATCCTGCTCGGCTGCCGCCACCGTGAAGAGGGGCTTTCAATCGAAGTCTGGGATACCGGTGAAGGCATTCCGGAATCCAAGCAACGGGAGATTTTCCAGGAATTCAAACGGCTTAACAGCTCATCTTCCGGCCGGCCGGAAGATGCCCGGAGCAGTCTGGGGTTGGGGCTGGCTATCGTCGATAAGATCAGCAAAGTGCTGGGCCACCAGATTTCAGTGAGATCTGAACTGGGCAAAGGGTCAGTGTTTTCCGTCACCGTGCCTTATGGGGTGATGCGCAATGTTACCCGGGCCGATGCTTACCCGTCGGTCACCGATCATGGCGTCGCCCTTCATGGAGCCAGAGTATGGGTTATCGACAATGACCAGAATATCTGCGAAGCCATGAAACTGCTGCTTGAGGAGTGGGGGTGCAAAGTCAGTACGGCATCATCACTGGAAAACCTGCAGGTAATGCATGACATACACCAGGATCCGGTGGAAATGCTGGTAATGGACTACCACCTCAATGACGGTATTACCGGCACCGCGGTAGCCAACGCCATCAATGCCGGACGTACCCAGGTATTGCCGACATTAATCCTGACGGCTAACCGCAGCGAAGAGCTTAAGAAGGAAGCGCGTGAAAGCGGTTACCTCTTGCTGAACAAGCCTGTCGTGCCGATGCGGTTGAAAACCACCTTGATTCACCTGCTGCGCAGTGAGCGCGATGCAGGTGACCGAATGACTGGTTAGGCCTAGCGCTTGAGGTACTGGTCAAAGTCGATGTTTGTGACTCCCACCACTGCTTGGATCCGGTTGTGGACACCAAGTTTTTTCAAAATGGCTGATACATGGGATTTGACAGTGGTTTCGGAGATGTTCAGGTCGTAGGCAATCTGTTTGTTGGCCGCTCCCTGTGACATAGACTTTAGTACAAGGAGTTGCCTGCGGGTCAGCGTATAAAGCATATCGGGAGATATTTGCTTCTCCTGGGCCTTGCGGGCCCTTGCGCTGCCCAGGGAGTCACTGGCGCGGATGATGTCAGAGGGCAGGTAAACCGTCCCATTGATTATTTGTTCAAATGCATTGGCCATTTCATCCCTTGGGGACGATTTGGATATATAGCCAACAGCACCATACGCGATGGTTTGCAGTACGACCTGCTTATTACTTTCTGCTGAAATAATTGCCACTGGCGTGGTTGGCGATTGGTTCCTCAATTCCAGCAGGCCATTCAATCCCCCCATCCCTGGCATATTCAAATCCAACAGAATGAGGTCAAGGTCATCGTGTTCATTGACACATGACAAAGTGCCATCCACATCCTCAGCGTCAAAGATTTCACAATCCTGAAACCGCCCGCGGATAACATCAGTCACAGCTTCTCTAAACAAAGGGTGGTCGTCAGCCACTAAAAATTTGAACATAATTTGCCCTCTTCATTGAGGTAGTTAGCGTTCCAATCGCGCAAATTTAATACGTTCTGTAAAAACGTTTCTGTATAAAAATGGCAGATGAAAAACCATGCGCGAAGTAAGTATACGCCATGGGATTTAACTTTTACGCAACATCGAGGTGTTAGCTAAGTATAGTTAGCTATCAGCGAGTTTAAATACTCCGATAGGCTAATTGTGATCTTGTAAGATTCGGATATTTAAGATAATTCTCATTTTCAGTAAATTCGTACTTTTTATGAGAATTTATCCTTCCAAAGTAGGATTTCCAATTTTTAATGTGTGTGTATTGCCATGGAGAGGCCTACTGATTTCAAGAATTGTATGACTTTTTAGGTAAGCGTTGTGGAAGATGTTTAGATGGCTGGCCATTTATTCAATGGAACCATGGAATTGGAGAAAGCCCGGAAGAACATGAGGCTCTTCCGGGCAGAGATGGAACGTGTTTTTACTTGTCGATAGCGAAGGTAAAGAACTGACTGGTACCGTTGTCGTTGTCACTAACCAGATAGCCGGTAGCAGCGTGGTTGCTTTCTGCGGCAATCGCAATGGATTCCAGTTTGGTAATTACAGGTTTACCGTCTTTAGTCACTTCCTGCATATAGGTTGTCATATCCATTGGTGTACCTTGCTTAAGGTCGGCCAATGGCAGTACGCCCACGAAACTGCCTTGTACGGCACCATCATTTACACTGCTGTTATTGTTTCCTTCAACGGATGCAGTAAAGATGATGCTGTTGGTGTTTGTCCAGTAGTCAGCACCGGAGAAACAAGATTGCACGCCGTTAATTGCTGGCAAGGTCATTTGATAAACCTTCAGAGAAGGAAGGTTATTGTGCTCGCCCTTTAGGAAGGTCATAAAATCTTTGAGATTTATTTCAAAGATGGCATTTTTACCTTCATTTCCACGGTTAAAAATAAAGATCTTATGTGCTGAAGCTGCAACACCTTCAATATTTATTTTTTCTTTATTAGTGAACCCTGCTTTTTCATGCAGCAGTGAATACAGTTTGCCAAGAGAATATTCATTCTCTACTTTTCCATTTTGTGAAATCAGGAATGCATGCTCACGCAATTCCTTTTTACTGCCAGAACCTAATACCAGATAATAATCCTTTCCCTCATATTTCAGAGATGTCATAGATTCAAAGTCTGGTTTAATCTTGTGGTCTACACGGCCTTGTTTATTAACCGGGTAGTTGGCGATTTTATTTTTTCCCGTAATTTGATAATCATCGTTGACGGTAAACAGCCAAGGTGTATCGTCACCAACCACAATGAGGTTGTCTCCGTTGACCGTCATGGCCGAGCCAGAAGACAGCTTGGTATTTGTGTATGAAGGACCGACTTTTAGGTTAAATGAAGGCGAAACATCACTATTTTGTGCATATGCAGTACCAGCTACGCAAAGGCTGAGATAGCTCACTGCAGTTAAAATGGTGCGTTTACGAATATTCATAATGCTTCCTGTAATAATAGTTATAGGTTTTAAAAATCCGTCAGGATCTTACTCCTGCAATCCCAATGGCTAAAGTTGAATTCATGCCATGAATACCATTATTAATGGAAATAATAATTACGAAATTAAATATTGTTTAGGTATGTATATTGCGTGCTGATGTAATAATAAAGCCAAACAGATGAATAAATGAACGCTAATGAATATTGGATTGTCTATTAAACTTACTTACGCTGTCCATGAAAGGGAACTCTTATCTTATCAATGAAACGGCATTGAGGAGTGATTTCATCCTAAAGAAGGATTTAACCTTCCCCTGTGATCTATCTAAGCTTTTC
The DNA here is from genome assembly GCF_036825535.1 of Parasalinivibrio latis. GTDB lineage: Bacteria > Pseudomonadota > Gammaproteobacteria > Enterobacterales > Vibrionaceae > Parasalinivibrio > Parasalinivibrio latis. The sequence continues at coordinate 3,015,487 of NZ_CP098812.1, read as the reverse complement.
AATGTTCGAGAAAATTGGCTTCAAAATACGTGACGTGACTGATGACAATCATCCCGGCAGGAACCCGGAAGCATAAAAAGGAACTTAGGATGAAGAAACTGACCACACTGGCCATAACGGCCGCTGTCACCGCTACTCTGGTATTTCCTCTGGTGTCTTCTGCAAAAGGTAATTTGTCCCTTCGTGCGACAGATTTGCCAGAGCTTGTACTGGGGAATGATGAAGCAGGGTACGGAATTTCGCAGAAAGAATACAAGATGGAAACGGGCAAGGCGTATGCACTGACAATCAGCAGTACGGGGGCCAAAGAGTGTGCGTTCGAATCCCATGGCCTGTTTAACAATGTCTGGATGCGGAAGGTAGAAGCGGGTGGAATTGAGATCAAGGCGAATGGTTTTTACGAAATCGAGTTTGAGGATGAAGGTGAGGTGGAGCTGTTTTTTGTCCCTATCAAGCCTGGCAGCTACACGTTTGAATGTGCGGGGCTGGCTGAAAAGGGAATGACAGGTACTTTCATCATCGAATAACCCTTCAAGCTCCGCACTGGTGGATTAAATACTGCACCAGAAGGGGGACCGGGCGGCCGGTTGCCCCTTTGTCCCTTCCCAGCCAGGCTGTACCTGCGATGTCCAGATGGACCCATGGGGTTTCCTCAGCAAAGCGCGACAACAGGCAGGCCGCTCCGACGGCCCCGGCAATGCGCCAACTGGTGTTTTTCATATCTGCAACATGGCTGTCGATAATTGGTTGGTAATCATCGTCAACCGGCAGTGGCCAAACCCGGTCACCGGACGTTTTGGCTGCCCGTTTGAGCTCCCGGCCAAGGTGTTTATCATTGGTCATCATGGCGCTGGCAACATGCCCCAGCGATGTAATGGCTGCGCCAGTCAATGTTGCCACATCAATGATCTCTTTTGGCTCAAGCATACGACGGGTGTAGGTAATGGCATCGGCCAGTACCAGCCGGCCTTCTGCATCGGTACTGAGCACCTCGATAGTTTTACCTGACATTGTTGTCAGCACGTCGCCAGGACGGTAGGCATTGCCATCCGGCATGTTTTCACAGGCCGCAAGGATGCCAGTTACATTGACAGGCAAACCCAGTTCAGCAAGCGCCAGCATGGTACCGAAAACAGCCGCCGCACCGCACATATCGCATTTCATTTCGTCCATACCGTTAGACCCTTTGAGGGTGATCCCTCCAGCATCAAATGTAAGGCCTTTCCCTATCAGGACTATTGGCGGGGAAGATGGGTCGTCTGCTTGCCGGTAATCGAGCCGGATAAGCTGTGATTCATTGGCGCTGCCTCGGCTGACGGCAAGCCAGGCTCCCATACCCAGCCTAGCCAATTCCTCTTCACCCAGAGTGGTACAGTTCAGGGACTCATGCTGGCTTGCCAGTTCCCTCGCCCTTAGGGCAAGGCCGGTAGGTGTCAGGACATTCGGCGGCAGGTTTCCCAGATGTCTGGCCGCTGACTTTCCTGCGGACAATGCCGTGGCATGGAACAGTGCATTTTCAGCATCTTTGAGATCCCGACGTCTTGGTACGCAGAAAGTCAGCCGCTTTAATGGCCTTCTCCCGTTGGACTCCTTGGACGTGAACCCGGAAAAACTGTAGAGGGCATCGCTGGATGCTTCCTGCATCACCCTGATTGACTCATAACAGGAAAGGTTAGTGGCTGCATCCTTGAAGTACACGGCAGCTTCCATTGATCCTGCTTCGTTGAGATAGCGCACCACCAATTCGGTGCACTTGCGCAGTGTTTTTGCGCACAGGCTTTTTTTATCGCCAAGCCCAACCAGCAGCACGCGATCAGCGAGGACACCAGGGACATTGTGCAGCAACAGTGTCTGCCCCGGTTCTCCGTGCAGGTTGCATCTTTTCAGGATCCCGCTGATAAAACCATTACTTGTAGCATCCAGCTGTTCGGAGACAGGGGAAAGTACCTGGCCCTTGTAAAATCCGGTTACCAGGCAGGCTGTACGCTGCTTATCGGCGGTACCACTGCTGACCTTCCATTCCATCTCTTTTCCTCTGGATTTAACAATAATTTTACCAAGCTAGAGGGGTAGGGAGAAAAACTCAAGAGATGATAAAGGAATTGCCAGATAGAACAATCGATTGAGTCAAAGCAGTTCCAGTGCGGATATTTTTACAGGAAGTGTATAAAAAGGTAAGGAGCTGGCCCGGTTAAGGCCAGCTGAAAGGGTTATGGCTGAGCGTATATTTCCACTTCAGACAACGTCAATTCCTGAAGCCTGCCATCATCTCTTGCTGGTTTGATAATGCGTACATATCGCCCGGTTGGGGTTTCCCCGCCAAGATAACGTGGCAGGTCTATCACACTGGGCCATTGGGCAATGGCGTTTACCGGGATAACCCAAGTTCTGGGAGACGGGGTAATTTGGCTGAACGGTGTATGCCTTATGTCATCATGACTGATGACAATGACATAATCTCTTAAACGTTCATCGCAACTGTCCACACCGGAACAATTTCTTTCGGGTCCCCGGTTCCAGATCTTGATTTCAGAAAGAGTCTTCACGTCTCCCAAGTCTGTGAGCCACCACGGCTCAGGTTGAAAATCAGTGTGTGCCAACTTTCCATTTAATGCAGAGTAATCCGTGATTCCATCGACGGCTTTCCAAGAAGCGAAGTTAGTGTAGTCTCCGTTGTAGGTTGTACTCTGCTGGGTCATAAAGCCGGGGACAGGAAGGGCGGTGTTAGGTGTCAGAATTTCTACTTCTGCCAGACTCAGGTAGCCGGAACCATCCAGGTAGATACGGACGTAGCGGCCGTTGGCAGATGGAGTAGGAACCGAAATATCCTGTGCACCATTAGCGTCTACAGATATCAATGTAGCACCATTGGGATTGCTCTTCAGGGTATCGAGTGATGTTGAGCTTAAGTCGTTGTCAGTAATAGCAATAACCAGTTTATCCAGGCGATAGGCACAGCAATCTGTGCGGTTGAAAATACGAACGGAGTCGAATGACTGAGCTGAACCTAGATCAACCTGCCACCATGGGAAATCCTCACTCTGGGTGTGGGAGACAGATCCAACCTGCCAGCTACCATGTCGAAGGCCATCGACAGCAGAATCAGCAAGCCCCTCGCTTTGCGAATAATTACTCGACTGGCGGGTGGGCTTGTCGTATGCAAGGTTTACCTTGCCTGCGATGGTATTACCACCGGCCAGCTCGGGGGAATTTCTCAGGATTTCCCGTTGGTGGGCCCTTTGAAGAGCTGATTTTTCAAACGTTAATTCCCGGTTCGGAGCAACATTCAACAACATGGCGGTATTGGCTAACGAGTCGAGAATCCGGGAGCGACGCATCAGTTCTGGTAGGGATTTTTGCGCTTCATAGGTTTTCCAGAACCAACCGGTTGCAGCCATGGTATCCGTCACCTCTTTCGGGCGGGAACCTTCCTCTGAGTTAGGGTTGACGTTGGAGATCTTTGAAAATGCATGGGCCCCAATTTCATAAACATCAATATCTGTGGAGATAGGGGAGTGTCTTTGGTCGTTATTAAGCACCAGTGTGTTGGGGGAAATCTGGCGAATATACCGGCGCAGGTTATCGAGGTTAACGTCTTCCGTATCATTAATCAGCCAACCTAATGCATCAAACCAGAGTATGTCTATTTCACCATACTTGGTGAGAAGCTCCTTTAGCTGAGCCTTGATGATGTAATCACCATGGACATACCCAAAGGTTTCAGGTTGTTTAGTGAATTGCCTGTCAAGAATGGAGAAATATAACCCCACATCCAGGTCAGCTTCCCGCATCTCCCGAACATAATGAGCTACGACATCACACTGTGATGGATCAGAAAGGAATTTGCATTGGGATGTATTGGTAATTTTATAGTCGCTGTGTGCTGTTTCGAAATTAGAAAACCCGTCATGGTGTTTGGCTATCAACATGCCATAGTCTGCCCCCATATGGACCAATTGTTCTGACCACTTGCTGACATTTTGCTCGATTTCCTGTGGCGTAACAGTGACGAGGTCAACATTAAAATCTGAGTTCCATTCTGTGTTGTTATAGCTACCTGGCCCCCAGTGCATAAACAGTCCGGTTTTCCGCTCAAACATCGTTTGGAGGTCCTGGGAAACCGGCGGAACAGTATCGCTGTTGGCTCCGAGCAATTGCACTTCCGCCAGATTCAAAACCTTGTCCTGACCGTGGGCGACAATTACTACCGATTTTATGTTCTTGGTTGACGGGAATGTTATTTCTTCGAAGTCTCCGGTTGGATAAGAGTTGAAAGCGAACTCCTCTATTTGAGGATTACTTCGCATCGGTTGAATACCTGTATCCGTTATATCGTTGTGACTGATAAATAAAGACCAGTTGTCCAACCGAGAGCAATCAACAGAACTGTTGTTGTCTGTACATCCGTAGGCTTCTTTACGTTTCCAGACCCGGATTGTTTTTACTGGAGAGGCTGTTTTTAGTTTTGCACGCCACCAGGGGTTATCTTCAACCTGAGTGTGTGAAACGCTGATTTTTTCAGTGAGGCTGCCATCTGTCCTGTTGTCAGTAGCGAGACCCGCATAAAGAGGTAGTGTTCCAATATGAACACCTTGACTGTTTTCTTTCGAGTTTGGCAGCCGACCGGTGAAAATGTAGGTGGAGCTTTGGTCAACACTTGCAGCGAGGGCATAATTTCTGATGTCCCCCACGCCAAGGTCAATGAGGTTCACTTCAGCCTGTAGCTGTGTAGGTAGAAGCATTGAAAAACAGGATATAAATAGGAGGTTTTTATTCATGACAGTTTCCAATTTTCGTATGGGAATACGGCGAAGTTTTAAAGGGAAAATGAGTGTTTAACTTGCACAAAATGCCATTATTCAAAACGCTATATCACATGAATGATGTCATACATGTAATTTCATTATTAAAAGTTGATTTCATTTAAGTAAAGAAATGTGATGCCCGAGAAGCTCAAGGTGTCAATAAAGAGCTGGTTGTCTTACATATGAGCCACGCTGGTGGCACTCTTTAGGTGTGTAGTTGAAGTGCTGTTTATTGGGTGTAGTTGTCATGTCCACGCTTTGAGCGGAAGAATGATAGTTTACCGCTGTTAACATTGTTGGCATTTCAACCAATGCCGGATTGTTTCAAAGCTCAAGATCGGGGAGAATGGCGCGCATTACTGATTTACTTCAGGCTCGCGGCTCAGCGGGGTCTGTATTTACAACCAGAAGATTGTCATTCATGTCTATTCAGCAAGAAGTCGGCAAGCGCCGCACGTTTGCCATTATCTCGCACCCGGATGCGGGTAAAACCACCATCACTGAAAAGGTTCTGTTGCACGGACGTGCAATCCAGACTGCCGGTACCGTGAAAGGCCGCGGCTCCAACCAGCATGCAAAATCTGACTGGATGGAAATGGAAAAAGAACGTGGTATCTCGGTAACCACCTCTGTGATGCAGTTCCCGTACAACGACTGCCTGGTAAACCTGCTGGATACCCCGGGACACGAAGACTTCTCTGAAGATACCTACCGTACCCTGACTGCTGTTGACTCCTGCCTGATGGTTATCGACGCCGCGAAAGGTGTTGAGGATCGTACCCGCAAGCTGATGGAAGTTACCCGTCTGCGTGACACACCGATCGTTACCTTTATGAACAAACTTGACCGTGACATCCGCGACCCAATGGAACTGCTGGATGAAGTGGAAAACGAGCTGAACATGATGTGTGCGCCGGTCAGCTGGCCAATCGGAAGCGGTAAGTCATTCAAGGGTGTTTACCATATCCACCGTGATGAAACCATCCTGTACCAGACAGGCCAGGGCTCTACCATCCAGGAAGTGCGTATTGTTAAAGGCCTGGACAACCCGGAGCTGGATACCGCTGTCGGTGCAGATCTGGCGTCGCAACTGCGTGATGAACTGGAGCTGGTGCTGGGTGCATCCAACGAATTTGATCAGGAACTTTTCCTGGCCGGCGAACTGACACCTGTATTCTTCGGTACCGCACTGGGTAACTTCGGTGTAGACCATATGCTGGACGGCCTGACTGAGTGGGCACCGGCACCGATGCCTCGTCAGACGGAAGAACGTGCAGTTGAGGCCAACGAAGACAAGTTCTCTGGCTTCGTGTTTAAGATCCAGGCCAACATGGACCCTAAACACCGCGACCGTATAGCGTTCATGCGTATCGTATCTGGCAAGTACACCCAGGGCATGAAGATGAAGCATGTCCGCACTGGCAAAACTGTCAGTATTTCTGATGCGGTAACCTTTATGGCCGGTGACCGTGAGCGTGCGGCGGAAGCCTACGCCGGTGACATCATCGGCCTGCACAACCACGGTACCATCCAGATTGGTGATACCTTCACCCAGGGTGAAGACCTGAAGTTCTCCGGTATTCCAAACTTTGCACCAGAGCTGTTCCGTCGCATTCGCCTTCGCGATCCGCTCAAGCAGAAGCAGTTGCTTAAAGGTCTGGTCCAGCTTTCTGAAGAAGGTGCGGTGCAGGTGTTCCGTCCGGTTCAGTCTAACGACCTGATTGTAGGTGCTGTCGGTGTCCTGCAGTTTGACGTGGTGGTTGCCCGCCTGAAAGCAGAATACAACGTTGAAGCAATCTATGAGCCGGTCAACGTGGCAACTGCCCGCTGGGTGGAATGTGACGATGCCAAGAAGCTGGATGAGTTCGAGCGCAAGAGCCAGTCTAACCTGGCACTCGATGGTGGCGATAACCTCACTTACATCGCCCCAACCATGGTCAACCTCAACCTGACTGCTGAGCGATTCCCAGAAGTGAAGTTCCGCGCAACCCGCGAGCACTAATTCAGCCGCAACCGCCTAATTCAAAAAGCCGTCTTGATTGACGGCTTTTTTGCACCTGCGAAACGGCTAGACACAGTTAAAGCAGATCTTTGTGGACTTTCACGACCACCTTTTTGACTTCTGACGGGCTGGAGACGGCACAGCCCGGTTTGTGCGGCTGGTGCGGGTAGAAAATGGCAAACATGCCCGGAGACAGCAGAAGCGAGCTTGCGCCCGGCATGGTTTCAAGCAGGGCAAAGTCATTTTCAGCATCGTAATCTGTCGCCGGGCGGCAGCCGGATTCAGCCAGGCAAACATCAATGCGCTCTTCGCCGCTTATAAGAAACTGGATATCAATATAGTCATGGTGCAACTCGCCCTGCTTTTCACTGGCAGGTAGGGTAGTCAGCGTCATGACATTGGCAAACAACCGGTCACCGTCGATGTCATGACGACCGTTTTCAAGGTTGTTCAAGTCGTTATTGCGAAGAAAAGCCAGACCCTTTTCAATCGCGTCAGGAAAAGCGGTTTCTGTTCGGTGCAGGAGGCCAAAATTCATGGGAGATCCTCAGGAAACATGTTGTTGTTTTGCCCAGTCGGCTGCACCCAGCAATCCGGCATCCGGCCCACATTGGGCCGAAATAATGTCGGTGTGGTAGGTCGCCGGAAGGGTGGAAAGGTGGTGTTTAACCCGGTCAAGATAACCCTCTGCCAGGCCAACACTGCCGCCGAGGGCGATAAGATCCAGATCAAGGCTGATGCGAAGATCAGCGATCAGGTTGGCAATCACGCGAGCTGAGCGATCGACAATGGCTATGGCGTCCCGGTGCCCGCTGAGTGCGTGCTGGTAAAGGGCTTGGCCGTTACAATCTGGGCCAAAAATTGCCTGTCCGGCTTTACCAATAGCGGTGCCGGATGCAATGGCTTCCACACAACCTGTCCTTCCGCAGCCACATCGCGGCCCGTTAGGATCCGCCAGCATATGCCCGGCGTGCCCGGCAATTCCGCGCGGTCCGGTTTGCAGTTCCCCATTTAATACGATACCTGCACCGACCCCAGTTGATACGGTAACAAATGCCATGTTCTGAACCGGTGCTGACAGCACTTTGTATTCCGCCCATGCTGCAGCCTGGGCGTCATTGATGGCAAGAGTCGGCAAGCCGGAAATACGGCTGGCTTCATCAACCAACTCAAACCTGTTCAGGCCGCCAAGGTTGGCCGGGTTAAGTGCTGTGAGCACGCCGTTATCTATAATCCCGGTCGAGGCAATAGCAAGGTATTCAGCTTGCGGAACAAGTGGGGTAAGCAGGGTGGCCAGTGCCGCAATCAGTTGGTCAGGCTTTTGCGAGCCGGGAGTCGGGATCTGGTTTCTCCCGGTCACCTTCCCGTCTCTGACAAGGGCAGCTGCGAGCTTTGTCCCGCCAATATCGAGGGCTAAACAGGTCATGGTAAATCCTTCTTAACCGGTTTGGCACCCGGACAGCGATGCCGATACTCCGATGTTTAATTGATTTTGAAGTTTAACTCCAATGATAAACGCGGTATCACCCCACGCAATTGCCGGATTCTGAATTAGCGATGTCCGGCACAGTTTTAAGTCGGTCAGTCCAACGCCGCGGTTGTTCGTGATTTGGTGAGTTTAGCCCGCTCTGGATCGGCCTGTACCAGCAGGGTATAAAGCAGGTCGAGGACAAAAAGCTGGCTTATCTTGGTACCGATGGAGTCACCTTGCAGCTTGCCTTGCCGGTTACCGTTAACCAGTACTTTGTCAGCGGCTTTGGCAATGTCGGACATTGGGTTGTGCGTCAGTGCGATGGTTGTTGCACCGGCTTCACTGGCGAGGGTGAGCGCCTTGATGGTTTCCATTGATGTGCCTGAATGGCTGATGCCGATAGCAATATCACCGGGTTCGAGCAGCGAGGCCCTCATATACATAAAGTGGTTGTTGGTGAGAGCGTCCACATCAAAACCTATTCGCATCAGTTTGTTTTTCGCTTCGTCTGCGGTAATGCCGGAGGAACCCACACCAAATATTACGATCCTGCGTGCAGATTTAAGATCGGCGGCCACCGTTTCCAGGGTGCGGAAATTGACAAGGTTCAGGGTTTCGCTCAACACGTTGTTGATGGTGGCCTGCAGTTTCTGGCCGATGATTTCGGCGCTGTCTTCTTCGGTGACATCTGTATCGAGCAGGCTCTTTTCTTCACTGCCGAGGCTGGCGACCTCAATGGCAAGGTCGAGCTTGAAGTCCTGGAACCCTTTGAACCCCAGTGAGCGGCAAAAGCGGATAATGCTGGCCTCACCGGCACCGGCTTCCTGAGACAACTCAGCAATGGAAAGGCGAGCTGTCTGGGCAGGGTTTGCCAGGATACAGTCGGTAATGCGTCTTGCTGAAGGGGTAAGGCTGTTGCGCAGGCTGCCCAGTGTATCCAGGATTTTTCCGGCTTCGAGGGTTGGGGTGTCAGGCATGTCAGTCGCTCTTCCTGTTGGTCTTTTCACTGCTGTAGGAGTCATCATCCCACGGCGACCTGGTGATGTGAAGTTTTACTCCATAGAGCAAACTAATGGAATTTTAAGAGATTGCAGTAATGCTCACAGTTTCATAATTAAACCGGCTGAGCGAATCAAAGCACCATTGCATGGTTAATTTAACCTTCCTAGAATGCATGAAACTCCATTTGTGATTTATAAATGAAGTATTACTTCATTCCCTAGAAACAGAAAGAGTCATCAAGAACATTCAAGGATTCGCTATGGAAAAGCTGACAGGTCTGATTGCTGCACCCCACACCCCATTTACCTCCGCCGGATACGTAAACTACGAGATGATCGATGCGATTGTTGAGCATCTGGTAAAAGACGGCGTGAAAGGTGCCTATGTTCTGGGAACGACCGGGGAGGGTGTACATTGCTCGGTTGAAGAGCGTATGAAAGTGGCTGAACGCTGGGTATCCGCAAACAATGGCCGAATGAAACTTATCATTCATACCGGTGGGCTGAGCATTGCCGATACCCTCACCCTGACGCGCCATGCGGAGAACCTGGATGTATTTGCCGTTTCTGCCATTGGCCCATGTTTCTTCAAGCCGGGTAGTGTGGCTGACCTCGTTGAATATTGTGCAACCGTGGCTGCTGCCGCGCCGTCAAAAGGGTTCTATTACTACCACTCCACCATGTCCGGCGTGAATGTGGATATGGAGCAGTTCCTGATTGAGGCTGACAAGCGCATTCCTAACCTTTATGGGCTTAAGTTTAACAGCGGTGATCTTTACGAATACCAGCGCTGCCTTCGTGCCTGCGGCGGTAAATTTGATATCCCTTGGGGAGTGGATGAGTTCTTCCCGGGTGCGCTGGCAGTTGGTGCGACCAGTGCTGTTGGCAGTACCTACAATTATGCAGCGCCGCTTTACCACGACATCATGGAGGCGTTTGCTGCCGGTGATATGGAAATTGTCCAGCGCCAGATGGACAAGGTCATTGCCGTAATCCGGGTGCTGGTACAGTACGGCGGTGTTGCTGCGGGTAAGGCTGCGATGGCGCTGCACGACATTGATGCAGGTAACCCGCGTTTGCCGCTTCGGGCACTGACTGCGGAGCAAAAAGAAGATGTGATTGAGAAGATGCGCACGGCGATCGCCTGAACCCACTGATTCTCATGCATAAAGAAGGGGAACCATGGTTCCCCTTCTTTGTTTTTACCGTTTTAGTTTGCCGGTTATGGCATTTCGTCAACCAGTTCAGGTTTTGGCTGGTAGTGCATAGGGCTCAGTCCCAGCATTTCCTGTACCGTCGAGGCAATGGTCACAGAAGACCAGGTACCTGTCAGTACACCTACAAACAGGGTGATCGAGAAGCCATACAGTGCCTGTCCACCAAGCAACAACAAGCATGCAATGGTAAACAGCGTGGTACCGGCTGTAATCAGGGTACGTGAGAACGTTGCTTTTACCGCGATATCAGTGCTGCTGTATACATCGGCAGTAGGACGGGCTTTCAGTACATCGCGCAGTCGGTCGGCGATTACGATGGAGTCGTTAAGCGAGTAACCGATAACTGCGAGCATACCCGCAATGACGTTCAGGTCGATTTTCACCCCAAGGAATGCCAGCAGGCCAAGGGTCAGGATGCTGTCGTGCACCAGCGAAGCCACAGCGGCCATAGACAGGCGCCACTCGAAGCGGATAGCCAGGTAGAGCATGATAGACAACGACGACACAATAAGTGCCAGACCGCCTTGGTCAAACAGCTCTTCACCCACCTGAGGACCGACAATGTTGGCCTGCACCAGTGTGACCGGCTGGTGGAATTGCTCGCTCAGCAGCGCCACGATGGCATTCGGGTCAGTGATTGGTGCGTTGTGTGGCAAGGTCAGGTGCCAAACGCCCGCAGCTGACGCCTGGCTGATATGGCCAATGCCAGCCAAGGGTGCCTGCAGCATACTCATCAGCTCGGTCTGGTTGGCCAGTGAGTTGAGTGAGAAGTCAACGATGATGCCACCGGTGAAGTCGATACCCGGCTTGAGGCCGTAATGGAATACGGCAAACAGGCTAAGGGCGATCATCACCAAGGACAGCGTAAGCCCTGCATAACGCAGGCGGGTTAATGGATACGGTTTCATGGTCTGTCTCCTCAGCACTAGATTTTCACTGCGCGACGGCTGTCACGGCCCCAGATCGGGTTGATGATGGCGCGGGTACCCCAAATACCGCTGATCATGCTGGACAGCAAGCCCAGGATCAGGGTGGTGGCAAAGCCCTGCAGCGGGCCGGAGCCGATGGCGTACAGGCAGGCTGCGGAAATCAGGGTAGTGATGTTTGCATCGAAGATAGTGCTGAATGCTGAACGGTAGCCGAAGTCGATGGAAGCAGCGAGGCTTGCACCTTCCCGCAGGCGGTCACGGATACGCTCGAAGATAAGGACGTTGGTATCCACCGCCATACCGACAGTCAGTACCAGGCCGGCAATGCCCGGCAGGGTCAGTACTGCACCCGGCAGCATGACCAGCAGGCCGATTTGCATGACCAGGTTGGCACAAAGGGCAACAATTGCGACCCAGCCAAAGCGGCGGTACCAGATGGTCATGAAGATTGCCATGCCAATCATACCAATGCCCAGTGCAGTGAAACCTGCCTTGATGTTCTGGGCTCCCAGAGTCGGACCGATAGCACGTTCAGATACAATCTGGATTGGCGCTGTCAGTGCACCGGAGCGCAGCAACATGGACAGCTCCTGGGCTTCTTCAACGCTGTCGAGACCGGTGATACGGAAGCTATTACCCAGAGCACTCTGGATGGTTGCCACGTTAATCACTTTGTCTTCAGCGATAAGCTTGCCTTTGGCATCAGGCTTGTACTCAGTGTACACGGTCGCCATTGGCTGGCCGATATGGCTGCGGCTGAAGTCAGCCATCTGGTCGCCACCTGGACCATCAAGGCGGATATCTACCTGTGGGCGACCCATTTCGTCGGTACCACTGCGGGCATCAACAATGTGCTCACCGCTCAGTACTGCGTTGTGGGCAAGGCGGACCGGACGGCCAAGGCGGTCGTTGATAATGCGTGGGCCGGTTTCTTTAGCTTGGTAGAACGCCAGTGAGGCAGTTGCACCGATAACAGACTTGGCCTGTTTAGGATCATGCACACCCGGCAGTTCGATGCGAATATGGTCACGGCCCTGACGCTGTACACTGGCTTCCACGATACCCAGCTCACCGATACGGTTACGCAGGATGGTGATGTTTTGCTCAAGTGCAGACTGGGTCAGCGTATTTTGCTCTTCCTCAGTCATGGTCAGTACCAGCTTGCCGTCGTCGTCTGTTTCCAGCCAGCGCTGCTGGTATGGCTGCATAAAGCGGGTCAGGAAAGACTCGGCATTTGGGTTGTTGCTCTTGAAAGAGATTTGGGTTGCAGACACCTTGCGGACTACGGTACCGCGCAGACGTTCTTTACGAACTTCCTTTTGCAGCTCGCTCACCAGGGCATCAGCATGGCGGTCAAATACCGCATGGGTATCCACATACAACAGAAGCTGGACACCGCCGCGCAGGTCAAGGCCCAGTTTTACAGGGCTGGCACCCAGTTTCTCAAACCATGACGGTGCAGCAGAGGCATACTGGATGGTCAGTTCTGTCTTGTCGCCAAGCGTATCTGCCAGCAGGGCTTTCGCCTTTTGCTGGCTTTCCATGTTATTGAAAGCAATGACCAGTGAACCGTCTTTCTGGGTCACTGACTTCGCCTTGATATTGTGTGAGTCCAGTAACCCGGCAACGTTTGAGGCAGACAGCGTACTGCCTTTCTCTGCGTGAACACCCAGTGCTGGGGTATCACCGTAGAATGTTGGGATCGCCTGAATCATCAGGGTTATGAACATCAGGATGAGCAGGCCATATTTCCAAAGGCTCAACCGGTTGAAATTTGCCGCGCGCGAGGCGGCCTGGGTTTTATTTCGCATATCAGGCTTCCCCTGCAGGTTGTTTGGCCGGTTTCATCATCCGGCGGACTTTGATGATCACTGCACTCAGCACCGCAATGGTGAGTGTAATAACCGGTCCCATCATCAGCATCATGGTGACCGTTTTGCTGATTGGCTCCGGCAGGGACGGCAGGATGTAGCCGGTACCAGTCAGTAGCAGTGTCCATAGCAGGGCACTTAACCAGGAAAAATAGTGGAAGCGGGTGGCATGGCTGACACGCATGCCCATCACCAGTGGTAGCAGAGAGCGCACTACCGGGATAAAGCGGGCAACAAACAGCGCTACCAGTCCGTGGTGGCCAAGCAGCCTGTCTACAGTGTCCAGGCGTTTTTGTGGAACGGCATGAACCCACGACTGTACGCGGGGAAGGCGGTTAAGCCACCGGCCTTGCATGTAGCCCAGCCAACTGCCGGACGCTGCGCAGATAAAAATGAGGCAGAAGGCAAAAGGCGCGTTGATAACGCCGACAGCAGCCAGGGTGCCTGACAGGATAACCACACTGTCGCACGGGAAAGGTGCTGCGGGGATAAAACCGCTTTCAAGCAAAATCAGCGTAGCGACGCAGACATAAATAAATGCTGCGCTGCCAGGTGCCATCAATGCGGTAAAGTCCTGATGCCAAAGGGCGATCAGAACGTTATATAGAGAATCCAGCATTGTAATCTCCGATATAAATACGGCCGTTAGGAAACGACGGGACTTTTAAATGATGAGGGTGTTACCGGAGGTTTCAGCGGGACTGGATAAACCGGTATTGAAGGTTGCTTTCACGCCATCCGCCCAGCCGGTGGCTGGCGCTTTCCAGATAGCGTCTGGGCATTCGGGCAAAAAGGGAGAGGCTCAGTACACCGGCCAGCACCAGTTGGAGGACAACAGGCCATTCGGGCAGGTTGCTTTCCTGGATTTCAGGCTCAGTTGGGAGCAGGATTCTGGGGTAGTGAACACGGACATATTCACGTTCAGGTGCGATGCTTAAATTGACGTCGTGGTCTTTAAGCTGGCTGGAGCCGGATTCGGCAAATTGAACGGGCAGCAGCACACGACCGGCCAAACTGCCAATTAGCAGGGCGGTTGTGATTAAGACTAAAATAGGCAGCCAGCGGCGAAGACCGTTCAACGGATAATCCTGTGTATGTTTGCCTTGGCAAACTGATGATGCGTTTTTACTGCGAAGCGCAAAAAAACGCAACCCGGATTTTATCTAATTCGCCCCGTTTTAGCTGCACGGCACATAAAATAGGAAACCAGTACTTTGATAGACAGCCATTGCCACTTTGATTTTCCGCCATTTTGTGATGATCCGGGACGATTTTTATCCGATGCCCAAAAAGTAGGTGTGTCGATGCTTATTGTCCCGGCGGTTGGGCGTAGCAATGCTGAGCAAATTGCCTCTCTTTCTAAGAATTTCGCGCAAATTCGCTATGCGCTTGGTTTACATCCGTACTATATCCATTTCCATTGTGACATTGATTTGAGCTGGCTTGAAACAGCGCTGGCCGAAAGGGACGACAAGTGTGTCGCTGTCGGGGAGTGCGGGCTGGATTTCGCCATTGAAAACCCGAAAAACGAGCAGCAACTGTACTTGCTTGAGCGGCAACTGGCGTTGGCTGAGGCCCATAATCTGCCGGTTATCCTGCACTGCCGCAAAGCACATAATGAACTGATCCGGGTGTTGAACCGGTTCCGGAGAGTAAATGGGGTGCTCCATGCGTTTAGCGGAAGCTTTGAACAAGGAAAGGCACTCATAGACAGAGGGTGGTTTTTGGGTATTGGTGGCACCATTACCTATGAAAGGGCGAGAAAAACCAGGGAGGCGGTAAAAAAGTTACCTTTGGATGCCATGTTGCTGGAAACAGATTCCCCGGATATGCCGCTGTATGGCTATCAGGGAGAGCCAAATCTTCCTTCCCGTTTACCTCTGGTTGCTGATGTTCTTGCTCAATTAAAACAACAAGATGTAGAGAAAATTAAACACCAAACGGTGAAAAATAGCCGACGATTGTTCTGTTTAGACAAAAAGTGAACAACAAAAAGCAAACGTTTGCTTCTCACTTTTGCTTCAAAATGAGATAATTGTCACGCAATCTCGCAAATTACATATCTGTTTACGTAATAAGTGTGAGCTCTGCATTACTTTGTTGGTGGGGTCGTGCGTATAATCCGGCCCCGGAGCTTTCTCCAAAATTGTCGAGACGCCAAAACTGAAATAGGGAAGCCATATATTATGAGCCTGCTTATGAGCTTGGTCGGTATGGCGGTGCTGCTGGGTATTGCAGTTGCACTGTCTGATAACCGAAAAGCGATTAACCTTCGTACTGTTGGTGGCGCATTTGCCATCCAATTCTTCTTCGGTGCATTTGTTCTGTACTACGAACCGGGACGCGAAATTCTTTACAGCGTTTCACAGGGAGTTTCAAAAGTCATCGGGTACGGTGACCAAGGTATTAGTTTCCTGTTTGGTAACCTCGTCAACTTTACAGTAGATGGGTTGGGCTTTGTTTTTGCGCTAAAAGTATTACCAGTAATTGTATTCTTCTCAGCACTGATCAGCGTGTTGTACTACCTGGGTATCATGCAAGTTGTGATTAACTTCCTGGGTGGTGCATTGCAAAAGGCTTTGGGTACTTCCCGCGCTGAATCCCTTTCTGCAACGGCTAACATCTTTGTAGGTCAAACCGAGGCACCGCTGGTTGTGCGTCCGTTCGTACCTAAAATGACTCAGTCTGAGCTGTTTGCGGTAATGTGTGGTGGCCTGGCATCTGTAGCCGGTGGTGTACTGGCGGGTTACGCCTCTATGGGTGTACCTCTACCATATCTGATTGCAGCTTCTTTCATGGCGGCACCGGGTGGTTTGCTGTTTGCAAAAATTATCAAACCAGAGACTGAAAAACCGATTGATCAGCTTGATGCACTGGAAAACAGCGGTGACGACAAGCCTGCCAACGTGATTGACGCGGCGGCTGCCGGTGCATCCTCTGGTATGCAACTGGCACTGAATGTAGGTGCAATGCTGCTGGCCTTTATCGGCCTGATTGCCTTGATCAACGGTATGCTGGGTGGCATCGGTGGTTGGTTCGGTTATGGTGACCTGTCTCTGGAATTGATTCTGGGATTAGTCTTTAAGCCATTGGCATTCCTGATTGGTGTACCTTGGGGTGAAGCCTCTATTGCCGGTTCTTTCATTGGTCAGAAGCTGGTTCTGAATGAATTTGTAGCTTACTCATCATTTGCTCAATACCTGGGGGATGCGGCTCCTGCAGTCCTGAGCGAGAAGACTAAAGCCATTATCTCCTTCGCACTGTGTGGTTTTGCTAACCTGTCTTCAGTCGCAATCCTGCTGGGTGGTCTGGGCGGTCTGGCACCAAGCCGTCGTCACGACATTGCACGCTTCGGTATGAAGGCCGTTGCGGCAGGTACCCTGTCTAACCTGATGTCAGCAACTATTGCAGGCTTGTTCCTGTCACTGTAAAGACATCCCGGTTACGGATAGAAACGCCACAGTTCGCTGTGGCGTTTTTTTATGCCTGAAATTCCCAAAACTGATGCTCCATTAGGCGGTTGAACTCACCTATTGATTGGTGAGTAGATGAAACAGTGTCTCTTTCAACAGAAACAGGTACTATCTGGCTGGAATACAGGGAGAGGGGTAAAATTAGTGGGCAACATCACAGATTTGAATGTTGTGGTACATTAATTTTCATCTCACGGATTCGACAGGCACCGAACCTGACCGAATTTTATGACGCCTTAACCCCGATAGGCGCCAACCGGCAACAAGGATTGTTGAATGGAAGGGTACTTTCATACTTCAGGGAACCAAGTCCGATCTATGAGCTGTTGTTAGTGTCATTCCTAACGGCTGACAGCAGTTTTGTTAGCTTGGTTGAGATTTTTGACTGGAGAAAGTCATGAGCGATTTACATGCTGCCGCGCTGCGCGCACTGAAACTGATGGACCTGACTACACTGAACGATGACGATACTGATGAGAAAGTTATCGCGCTGTGCCACGATGCAAAAACTGCAGTCGGTAACACGGCGGCAATCTGTATCTATCCACGTTTCATCCCAGTTGCGCGTAAAGCTCTGCGTGAGCAGGGTACGCCTGAAATCCGCATTGCCACAGTGACCAACTTCCCGCACGGCAACGATGATATTGAAATCGCTGTAGCAGAAACCAAAGCAGCGGTTGCTTACGGTGCTGATGAAGTGGATGTGGTATTCCCTTACCGTGCCCTGATTGCCGGCAACGAGCAGGTTGGCTTTGACCTGGTTAAGCAGTGTAAAGAAGCCTGTGGTGACAAGGCTCTGCTGAAAGTAATCATCGAAACCGGTGAGCTGAAAGAAGAAGCCCTGATCAAGAAAGCCTCTGAGATTTCTATCAATGCCGGTGCAGACTTCATCAAAACCTCAACTGGCAAGGTGCCTGTAAACGCAACCCCAGAATATGCCGAAATCATGCTGAACGTGATCAAGGACATGGGCGTTGCCAAGACCGTTGGTTTCAAACCAGCCGGCGGCGTGCGTACTGCGGAAGACGCAAAAACTTTCCTGGAAATGGCAGATCGTATTCTGGGTGCAGATTGGGCAGACAACATGCATTACCGTTTTGGTGCATCAAGCCTGCTGGCTAACCTGCTGCACACCCTGGGTGAAGGCGAAAAAGCAGCGGAAGGCGGTTACTAATCCCTTCCCGATAATGTGCATCCGGGCGGCGTATGGCCTTCATCCTGCCGCCCACCTTTTCCCTGCTTTCAGCCCAAGGGGTGCCTTATGTTTTTGCCTCAGGAAATTATTCGCAAGAAGCGTGACAACATTGCCCTCAGCAATGAAGAGATCCGCTTTTTCATCAACGGCATCGCGAAAGATACCGTTTCTGAAGGCCAGATCGCGGCCTTTGCCATGGCAGTGTTCTTTAATGACATGACCATGGATGAGCGTGTTGCCCTGACCTGTGCCATGCGTGATTCAGGTATGGTACTGAATTGGGACCACATGAATTTTGGTGGCCCGATTGTCGACAAACATTCAACCGGCGGTGTGGGTGACGTTACTTCCCTGATGCTTGGCCCAATGGTGGCAGCATGTGGTGGATTCGTCCCTATGATTTCAGGCCGTGGCCTGGGCCATACCGGCGGAACCCTGGATAAGCTTGAGTCTATCCCGGGTTACAACATCAGCCCGTCAAATGACATCTTTGGCAAAGTGACCAAAGAAGCGGGCGTTGCCATCATCGGCCAGACCGGTGACCTGGCACCGGCGGACAAGCGCGTTTACGCCACCCGTGACGTTACCGCAACCGTCGACAATATTTCCCTGATTACTGCATCTATCCTTTCCAAGAAACTGGCCGCAGGCCTTGAGTCACTGGTGATGGATGTGAAGGTGGGCTCCGGCGCATTTATGCCAACCTACGAAAAATCAGAAGAGTTGGCGAAATCTATCGTGGCGGTTGCCAACGGTGCCGGTACCAGTACCAGTGCGCTGCTGACCGATATGAACCAGGTGCTGGCATCGTCTGCCGGCAACGCCCTGGAAGTCCGCGAAGCGGTGCGTTTCCTGACCGGTGAGTACCGCAACCCGCGCCTGTACGAAGTTACCATGGCACTGTGTGCCGAAATGCTGGTACTGAGCGGCCTGGCGAAAGATACGGCAGAAGCCCGCCACAAGCTGGATACCGTGTTGGATAATGGAAAGGCGGCAGAACACTTCGGCAAAATGGTAGCCGGTCTCGGTGGTCCGCTGGATTTTGTTGAGAACTATGAGAAATACCTGGCAACTGCCGGCATCATCAAGCCTGTGTTTGCAGACGCAAGCGGCTTTGTGGGTGCGATGGATACCCGTGCTTTGGGTATGGCAGTGGTCGGCATGGGCGGTGGACGCCGCGTGGCGAGCGATACCATCGACTATGCAGTGGGCCTGGATGAGATGATCCGGCTGGGGCAGGTGGCTGACAGCCAAACCCCGCTGGCGATGATCCACGCCCAAAATGAAGAACAGTGGCAGCAGGCGGCAGAGGCTGTGAAAGCAGCAATTACCCTGACCGACAGCAAGCCTGAGGCGACCCCGGAAGTATACCGCCAGGTCGGCCCACAAGACGTCTAACGGAGGCGAAGATGAAACGCGCATTTATTCTGGTTCTTGATTCATTTGGTGTTGGTGCCGCTGAAGACGCTGACAAGTTTGGTGATGTAGGCTCTGATACCCTGGGTCACATCGCTGAAGCCTGTGCAAAAGGTGAAGCGGATACCGCTGACCGTAAAGGCCCCCTGAGCCTGCCAAACCTCAGCCGTCTCGGCCTTGGCAAGCTGGCTGAGGAATCAACCGGTTCTTTCCCGGCTGGATTGGATGAAAATGCCGACATCATCGGTGCCTACGCGTACGCCAAAGAGCTTTCTTCCGGTAAGGATACCCCTTCCGGTCACTGGGAGATTGCCGGTGTGCCTGTGCTGTTTGACTGGGGTTACTTCACTGACCACAACAACAGCTTCCCGCAGGAACTGCTGGACCGCATCGTGGAAAAAGCTGGCCTGCCGGGTTACCTCGGTAACTGCCACGCTTCCGGTACCCAAGTGCTGGATGACCTTGGCGAAGAGCACATGAAAACCGGTAAGCCGATTTTCTATACCTCTGCAGACTCGGTATTCCAGATTGCCTGTCATGAAGAAACTTACGGGCTGGACAACCTCCTGAAGCTGTGTGAACTGGTACGTGAAGAGCTTGAGGATTACAATATCGGCCGCGTGATTGCCCGTCCGTTTGTCGGAACCGGCAAAGGCAAGTTCGAGCGTACCGGCAACCGCCGTGACTACTCTGTCGAGCCGCCTGCGGCAACCGTGCTGCAGAAGCTGGTGGATGAAAAGGGTGGTGACGTGGTGTCTATCGGTAAAATCGCCGATATCTACGCCCACTGCGGTATCACCAAAAAAGTGAAAGCAACCGGCATCCCTGCGCTGTTTGACGCAACTGTTGATCAAATTAAACAAGCGGGTGACAACACCATCGTCTTTACTAACTTCGTGGACTTCGACTCAGCTTACGGTCACCGCCGTAACGTAGCGGGCTATGCCGCAGCGCTGGAATATTTCGACAAGCGCCTGCCGGAAGTTCTCGATATCATGCAGGACGATGACGTGCTTATCATCACTGCTGACCACGGCTGTGATCCTACCTGGCCAGGTACCGACCACACCCGTGAACACATTCCTGTGCTGGTATACGGCAAGAAGGTTAAACCGGGCTCACTGGGCCGCCGCGAAACCTTTGCTGATATCGGCCAGAGCCTGGCGGGTTACTTCGGTACCTCAGCCATGGAATACGGTAAATCTTTCCTGTAATAGCCCAATAACTGAAAAGGAAACCAATAATGGCAACTCCACACATCAATGCTGAAATGGGTGATTTCGCTGACGTAGTTCTGATGCCAGGCGATCCACTGCGTGCCAAGTTCATCGCAGAAACCTTCCTGGAAGATGCCAAAGAAGTGAACAACGTTCGCGGCATGCTGGGCTTCACCGGTACTTACAAAGGCCGCCGTATCTCAGTTATGGGCCATGGTATGGGTATCCCATCATGCTCAATCTACGCGACCGAGCTGTTCAAAGACTTCGGCGTGAAGAAAATCATCCGTGTAGGCAGCTGCGGCGCCGTGCATGAAGATGTAAAACTGCGTGACGTAGTTATCGGTATGGGTGCATCTACTGATGCGAAAGTAAACCGTACCCGCTTTAACGGTCATGACTTTGCGGCACTGGCTGATTTTGACATGGTTCGCCATGCACAGCAGGCTGCCAAGAACCTGGGCGTTAACGTACGCGTAGGTAACATCTTCTCTGCAGACCTGTTCTACTCTCCAGAACCAGAATTCTTCGACAAGATGGCGAAATTCGGCATCCTGGGTGTTGAAATGGAAGCTGCGGGTATCTACGGTGTGGCAGCAGAGTTCGGTGGTAAGGCACTGACTATCTGTACTGTATCTGACCACATCAAGACCGGTGAGCAGACTACCTCTGCAGAGCGCCAGACCACTTTCAACGAAATGATTGAAATTGCGTTTGAATCTGTACTGCTGGCAGATGCTGAAGAAGCGTAATTGCTGCAGAAACAGAAACAAGAAAGAGACAGCTTCGGCTGTCTCTTTTTGCATCGGGTTCTGGGAAAAGTGGGTCCTTGGTGCTGGGAAAACCAGTACGTAAAACCGGATTGAAAGCACTTCGAGTGAAAATATTGCAGGACCCAGGACCCAGGATCCGCTCCTAAACCTTTACCATCAATATCTTCGAGCGTCTCTGGTAGTTGTAGAGTGCCTGTTTCCCGTTTGGCAGGCTGGGGACATCTGCTTCGTAGAAACCCTGCTCACGGAACCAGTGAACACTGCGGGTCGTCAGTACAAAGATGGTTTCCAGACCCATCGCCCGTGCTTTGTGGCGAATATGGTTGAGCAGCACGCCGCCGCGGTTACCATCACGGTAGTCAGGATGCACCGCAACGCAGGCCATCTCGCCGGTTTTTTCTTCCTGGAACGGGTAAAGGGCGGCACAGCCAATTACCAGGCCGTCGCGTTCAACAATCGTAAACCGTTCTATTTC
This sequence comes from Parasalinivibrio latis, assembly GCF_036825535.1. Lineage (GTDB taxonomy): Bacteria > Pseudomonadota > Gammaproteobacteria > Enterobacterales > Vibrionaceae > Parasalinivibrio > Parasalinivibrio latis. The sequence continues at coordinate 2,993,642 of NZ_CP098812.1, read as the reverse complement.
CTGCTCCAATTGCTCACGGGAGCGGCGTACCAGAATACCCTGTTCTTCCAATGGGCCAATAAGATCCAGAATACCGGCAATATCATCGATATTGGCAGAACGGACTTTCTCCGCGCTTTCCATCACTATTTGGGTGCCTATGCCCTCAACAGAGAACAGCTCCTGAATCAGGGAACCATCTACCTTGTAGCTCAACAGGTGGCTTCGTGGCACTCCAGCGCGGCAGGCACGAATGGAGCCACGTAGGAAGCGGGCTGTACCGGATTCATAGTCCCCGGCCTGGATATGTTGTTGCAGTATTTCTTCTGCCTGATTAGGGAAGAGCTCTGAAATAATATTGCCGGTCGCGCCCTGTACTCCCTGGGTAGAACAAAAGCCTATCAGCTTTTCTGCATTGAGTTTGATGGCAATCTCAGTAGCAATTTCTTCAGAGCAAAGGTTGAAACATTCACCCGTAACGGAAGAGGCGACGGGACCCAGCAGAACGACGGCCTGTTGGTTGAGCTGGCTGCGGATGCCGTCGATATCAATACGGCGGATACGCCCGGAATGGCAATAGTCCACGCCGTCATCTACCCCCAGTGGTTGAGCTATGACAAAGTTACCGCTTACCACGTTGATCTGAGCGTTTGCCATCGGGGTGTTATTGAGGCTCATGGAAAGTCGGGCGGTAATATCAAGCTGAAGCTGGCCGGCGGCCTGTTTTACAAGCTCCAATACTTCGGTATCCGTTACCCGGGCACCTTTGTGGTATGGGGTTGTGAGGCCGTGTTTGTCCAGCAGGGTGTTAATTTGTGTGCGGGCACCGTACACCAGAACCAACTTGATGCCCAAACTGTGCAAGAGGGCGATGTCATTAACGATATTTGGGAAGTTCTCGTCAGCAATGGCTTCGCCACCCAGCATAATGACGATGACTTTACGTTGGTGGGCATTCACATAAGGTGCTGACTGGCGGAATCCCTTTACCAGTGCGGTACTTCTGAGTTTCAAGCTGATATCCGTATCACTTAAATAATTATGCTGAAATAATGACTAATTATTTCGTTGTTAGCAAGATAAAATCAACTTGTTTCAATTTTTATGTGTCTTTACACAGCCTTAATGTTCAAAGTGCATTATGCTGAACAATATATCAGTATTGAGAATCCGGCTTAATTGTGAAAAAGAACTTGGCAGTAACTATGGTGTTTTTGGTCACCATAATGGCGCTTGCGTTGGTTGGATATCACTACCGGGCTTACATCAGCTCCCCCGGTACCAATTTTTATGGCACCTGGATTGAACAGAATGTCCCCCCGTACCTGGCGGAAGAATTTGAGGTTCGTGAAGGGGGGGTGTTTATCAATGGCAGTATTGCCACCACTAACCTCAGTGTAAGCCGAGACAGTCTGAGTTTTACCATTGGTGACAAAACGTACCGGTTTGTCGTCGTGGATGAGTTCACCATCATGCGTGAAGCACCTGAACACTATTCCAGTTATTTCCGCCGGGCTATGCCGCAGGCAGTGAAAGAAGCGGAGGAAGAAAAGGTTATAAACCTTTAACCTGCCGACCTTACCTCCCTGACGTTGATTTTCGTAACCTGGACAGCAATCAGCCTGTTTGGAATAGCTTCCCAGACAGCATTGAAGCGTCGGGGTTTTCATACCTGATCGACTAAATCGTTGATCATTACTAATGGTTGTAATCTTGCTGGCGTGACACAAGGACAACAGGCGGATTTTGTTTGCGTCAGGGAGTGCTTTTTGTCACGCTTGGCGCAACCTGTTTAAAAGTAAGGAATCCCGTGATTCGTCGTATTCTCCCCCTTGCCGCTGTACTGTTACTTGCCAGTTGTGCGCGTCCGACAGACAGAGGTCAGCAGTATCTTGACGGTTCATTTGATAATGTTCTTAATCCGGTGCCTGCGGTTGTAACCAACCAACCTAAAGATTTTTCCCTCTTTGATGCCCAACTGGCTAAAGTTGAAGAGGTCTCGCCCAGCCTGGTAAAGAAAAATGAGGCTGTATATGACAAGGTTCAGGCATGGCTTAAAGCAGGAGGTGATCCCGCGAAACTGGCTGAATTTGGGATTAATACCGAGCAGATGGGTGGTGGTGACGGGTATGGCAACGTGCTGTTTACCGGCTACTTCTCCCCTGTGATTGAAATGCGCCACAAGCCGGATGCCCTGTTCCGCTACCCGGTTTACGGAAAGCCAATATGTGGTGAGCGTTGCCCTACCCGTGACGAAATATATGCAGGTGCATTGAATGGACTCGGACTTGAGCTGGGCTACAGTGCTTCACTCATCGATAACTTTATTATGGAAGTGCAGGGCAGCGGCTTTATTCACTTCGGTGATACTGACCAGCTGGAATACTTTGCCTACGGTGGAAAAAATAACCACCCGTACGTGAGTATCGGTAAGGTTCTGATCGATAAAGGGGAAATCCCACGTGAGAAAATGTCCCTAAAGGCGATCAAGGACTGGGTTAACAGCCACAGTGAGAAAGAAGTGCTGAATCTGCTGATTCAGAACCCATCATACGTTTTCTTTCTGCCAAAAGCCGCGCACCCGGTTACCGGTACTGCCGGGGTTCCTTTGCTTCCGGGCGCATCAGTCGCTGCTGACCGTGACTACCTGCCCATGGGCACAGTGCTGCTTGCTGAAGTTCCTCAATTGAATGAACAGGGGAGCTGGAATGGCGGTTATGTCCTTAAGCTGCTGATGGCTCTCGATACCGGTGGGGCAGTGAAGAAAAACCATCTTGACCTGTACCATGGTATGGGTGAGGAAGCGGGCATCCAGGCAGGCCACTACAAATATTTTGGCCGGGTGTGGAAGTTGGGTACAGACCAAGGACCAGGCTTGCCATCTGAACAGCCTTTGGCAAAACAGAAAGACAAGCTGGTCAAGAACTGAAGTCTGTCTAGACAAAAACGGGCTCCGGCAGGAGCCCGTTTTCTGTTGGGTGCAGGTTACTGCCTGATTACACAGCGGTAGCCGTCAAACACAACGCGGGATTTGCCTTTCAGAGTAACAGGCCCATTTTCACACGGGATCTCGAACAGTCCAAAAACGGCGATACTGACATCGACGTTATCACCCGGCTTTTTACCCAGTTGGTCGAGCAGAGGACTCTTCTGGTTATAGTTGCGGGTACCATACCACTTCAGCCAAGGGCGGCGAGCATCCCAGTCACCATCAAACAATGGTACAACTGGGAAGAAGCTGCGGTTTTTCAATGTCATCTTGAACTTTACAGGCTTCTCTTTGTACGCAAGGCTGATAACAACCGGGTCATGGTCAGAGGATGAATATGGGTTGTTTGATTTAACCAAGTCGCCGGTGAAGCGGCCTGAGTATTCAAACAAGGTGCTTTCGCTGGCGTTGATGTGCCAGTCTTCCACACCTTTCACCTTCTTAACCAGGGACTTGTTACCCATCGCATGGTCAAGGCTGCCAAGCTCTCCGTCAAAGGAGTAGGAGAATGCTTCTGCACCAATAAATGCGGGAGCCAGGTTGGTATACCCGAAGCCCTTGCCCACCTCACGTGCAGTTTCATCCAGCGGAGTACCTGCAATTGAGGTGCCGGCTGCAGTGACAATCTTACGCGTGCTGGAGGCTGGGTCATAATCCGTCAATACACGGACTGGGTCTTCTTTGCCATAGGCATTGAAATCACCCAGAAGCAGGATATCTCCTTTCATGCCATCCAGGGCCTTACCCAGCGTTTCGGCAGCAGAGACGCGAAACTCGTTACAGCGGCCTTGCAGATCTGCCGGGTCATCATCAAACTCACCAGCAACCCAGTCTTCATAACAGCCAGACCCTTTTGACTTGAAGTGGTTTACCGCCACCGTCAGCTTTTGCTTACCGACGCTGAACTGCTGTACCAGGGAGTCACGCTGGAACTTGTCGAGTTGGCGTACATCGCCGTCCGGGTTGGCTCCGCTGATATGTTGCTCGGGCATCCTGACCGGCTGGGCGTCGCCGTTTGGTTGAACTCGGGCAGGGCGGTAAAGGATGGCCACCATGATGGCGTCAGTGCCGTAGTACTTTCCTTCGCTGCGGTCAGATTCAGACGGGGTGATGTAGCTGTAGTGTTCGGCTGGATCTGTGAGGTTGGCATTCAGCTCAGCAACCAGATTGGCTATGGCACTGTTGTCACCGAAACCATTATTCTCGATTTCCATAAGGCCAAGGATATCGGCATCGATTGCCACCATGGCGTTCACGATCTTGGTGCGCTGGAGCTCAAACTCAGCAACATCCTTGGTACCACGGTTACAGCCACGGCTGGCGTCGGCATCTGCCTGGTCTGCACAGGTAATGTTAAGGTCACCTCCAATGGCACTGGCACTGGTGAAAAAGTTGAGTACGTTGAAGCTTGCAACCCGGAGGTTGCTTCCATCTACGTCTGCCGGAGCGTCGGTACGGTCATTGTTATGGATAAAGTCTCCGGCAACGATTTGGTTGGTGGCAACCAAACGGTAATCACCAAAGCTGTAGCCAACCACACCTTCGAGGTTAACCAACTGATCACCAATCCTGATATACCCCTGTTCAGCGTCCAGCCCAGGGAAATAGGGGATTACACCATTCGGGGCTTTGGCGTCGGTTTCGACGTACAGCTGATTGGTTCGGTTTGCTTCCGCAAGCGCAGCTGTTTCCGGTGCCTCAGCAACATACAGCTGGGTAGGTTTGAAGTTCGGTTCGTCGTGCGACAACACCATGTTGTTACGGAAAGCATCATAGTCAAACCCAAAGTTGCGGGTTACGACCAAATCGCTGTCCTCAGCCAGGCGAACATGCATACCTTCGTAGCGCTCCATGGCATCAGCCAGTGTCTCACCGTCATTGACTTCTATTTCAGCAGCTGCCGGTGCGCCAATGTTCTGGCCGATCTCGATTTTGCCTGCATCCAATGCAATTTCGGTCAGACCAAAGAATTCTTTCACCTTTCCGGAGACACATACTTCCTGACCGGGTTCAAGGCCAGAAACGCTCTGGCTTCCCGTATAGACAAGGATACCGTCTGATGTGGCCGGGTTGCCGTCGCCTGTGGCATCCTGCAGCCAAAAGCCTTTAAACAGGCTGTTGGTTACAGCGGTTACAACTCCCTTGGTGACATAGACATCATCAGATTCGAAGGAGCCGGCTGGTACTAAGGGGCTGGACGCGCCATCGCCCTGAATGGCATAAATCGGTGTCAGGGTCTCGCCTTCACAGGTAAAGGTATTGCCACCGCCACCAGAGCTATCACATGCCTCTTCACCACTGCAACCGAGGCCGTCGACGGTATCTTTTCCAAGTGTCAGCCAATTCGTGGACGGATCAAATGCCGATCCAATATCAGTGCGGCCCGTCGTGCCGTCTTTGCGCCTTAGGGTAGTGTCTTTGCCGAAGTAACTGTCATTGCCAAGCTGGCCCAGGCTGTCTGCCAGTGAATCTCCATTTTTCAGTGCGACAACATCGTTGCCGTTGAAAGAAAGTGAGCCGGTAGTCTGGTCTGCTGCAGTTTTGATTTCTTCAGACGCAGAGCTGTGGGCGATAACATAGCTTTCTCCGGCAGGGAGATTTCCGGACAGGTTGATGGGGCTGTTAAAAGTGGTTTTGCCATTGCTGGCAATGGATACTGTCCATCCGGAAAGGTTGACGTCGGTAGTGCCCAGGTTAGAAATTTCGAGTGCTTTGTTATTGGAAGCGCCTTCCACATACTCAGTGATAAGGACCTCTGCCATTGCCGGGGTGGCTGCGAGTGCAACCGCCAGAGCAACGGGACTCCATTTTATAGAGACCATTTCTCGTTCCTTTTGAGGGTTAGTTCAAGAAAACTATGAATTATCTACAGAACTAACATTTCAAAACGGTGATGTTGGTCGCGCAAATGGATTGGTATGTGTCTTATTGTTGATAACTATGACATTGGTTCAAAATACAACTGGTGCCAATAAAAACGCCGGCATATTAGCCGGCGTTAGTGAGGCTGGTGATATTACTTACATCAAACCAGCTTCTTTGTAGTACTTGGCAGCACCAGGGTGAAGAGGTGCAGACAGGCCGTCTTTCACCATTTCTTCTTTCTTCAGGTTGGCAAATGCAGGGTGCAGGCGACGGAAATCGTCGAAGTTTTCGAACACGGCTTTCACCACGTTGTAGATAACTTCCTCTGGCACTTCAGTAGAAGATACGAAAGTCGCACCCACACCAAAGGTCTTTACGTCACTGTCATTGCCACGGTACATGCCACCAGGGATGGTCGCAGTACGGTAGTAGTCATTTTTCTCAATCAGGCTCTTGGATGCTGCGTTGTCAACAGTAACCAGAACGCTGTCACAGGCTGTGGTTGCTTCCTGGATAGAGCCACTCGGGTGACCAACGGTGTAGACCATAGCGTCGATCTTGTTATCACACAGTGCTTTTGACTGCTCAGCGGCTTTCAACTCAGAAACCTGACCAAAGTCGTCTTGGGTCCAGCCCATTTCTTTCATCAGTACTTCAATGGTACCGCGCTGGCCAGATCCAGGGTTACCGATGTTAACGCGCTTGCCTTTCATGTCGTCAAAAGTCTTGATGCCTGCGTCGGCACGGGCAACGACTGTGAACGGTTCTGGGTGGATGGAGAAAACTGCGCGCAGATCCTTGTAAGGACCCTGTGATTCAAACTTGCTGGTACCGTTGTAGGCATGGAACTGCCAGTCAGACTGCGCGATACCCATGTCCAGTTCACCAGCCTTGATGGTGTTAATGTTATAGATTGAGCCCCCCGTACTTTCTACGGAACAGCGGATACCGTGCTCTTTACGGCTTTTGTTAACCAAACGGCAGATTGCACCTCCGGTTGGATAGTACACACCCGTTACGCCACCGGTTCCGATAGTGATGAACTGATTATTGGCCTGAACAGATGTTGCGCTCCCAACTGCGGCGGCAAAACCCAGTGTGAGCAAAGTCGTTTTGAGTGCTTTCATGCCTACTTTCCTTTTGTAGTGGTTAGTTGCAATCCATTTGTGAATTTAGTGTTTTCAAATTGCTATTATATTTTTTCAGCTTACCTCGGTTATTTGCAAGTTTTTGTCCTTATTATTTGAAAGATTTGTGGATTTTTCGCCGTAAATCTGTTGCTGAATTAAGGGAAAAACCTGTATTAATGACCGAGTTTCCTATTTGCGAGACAAGTTGAGCATTGTTGCTGGCAATTTTGCCTGATTGATCAGTCAGCCCGTTTTCAAACCCAATCCGGATATCTCCACCTAACAGGTTTGCAGACTGTAGGCACTGAAAGGCATAGGGGCCAAATGCACAGGCTGCCCAGGGGGTTTCTGAACCGGTTAATGCCGATAGCATGGGATCCAGTTCAGCCGGCTGCGCAATGAACGATTCGTTGTACCGTCCAAGAACCAGCAGCAAGTGATGGCCTGCCGAAGGGATTTTTCCCTGGCTTATCAACTGGCGGTAACGAATGACGTCGTGTGCACCGTACAATATGTACTGGATGAAGATTCGTTGCTCGGATACTTCATGGAGAAACAGGCTGGCAGCATCAACAGAGCCCTCATCCGGCATGATTTCACGAAGGGCTATGGATGTCGCTTCCGGAAGGGTTGCCCGGAGAAGTGCCATTTGCTGTGCTGGGCTGTAACGGCCAACCGCTTCAGTTGTCAGTTGGATCACCAGCTTGTTATCGAGTGCTGACCGGACTTCAGCGAGCCATTCCTTGTTGAGTGCGGGATCGAGCGAGTGCTTCTGTTCGCTGTCCCGCACGTGGATATGTGCCATGGCTGCACCGGCATGCGCACAGAGCGCCAATTCATCTATCAAGGTGTTTACAGTGACAGGAACTGCCGGATGATCACTTGTTCCCGGACGCGCACCGTTAGGCGCGACAATAATATTGCGATCCGTTTTCATTATGCACTCCGGTCAAACTGGTGGGTGGCATCGTCAATGGTGAGTGCCAGCTTGTCTATCAGCTCTTCTATATGGTCGTCCTGGATGATAAAGGGGGGAGCAAGAAGAATATGGTGCCCCTGTCGTCCGTCTATGGTTCCACCCATCGGGTAAACCATCAGCCCCCGGTCCATTGCCATTTTCTTAACGATATTGTGGAGAGGGAAATCAGAGGGGAAGGGAGCTTTGGTTTCCCTGTTTTCCACTAATTCGATGCCAAGAAACAACCCACGCCCGCGTATATCGCCTACATGAAGGTGGTCGGCAAACCGGTTGCTCAATTCGGCAAATAGCTTTCTCCCCTGTCGGGCAACCTGGCTTAACAAGTCGTCATTGTCGATAACCTGCAATGTTGCCAATGCGGCTGCACAGGCTATCGGGTGGGCCATAAAAGTATGGCCATGCTGGAAAAAACCACTGCCGGATGAAATTGCCTCATAAATGTGGTCCGCAACCATGACTGCCCCAATGGGCTGATACCCGGCGGCCAATCCTTTTGCCATCGTCACCAGGTCAGGTACAGCAGCTTCCTGTTCGAAGGCAAAATAGGTCCCGGTTCTGCCGCAGCCGCACATAACCTCATCCAAAATAAGCAGCACACCATAGCGATCGCAGATTTGCCGGATGCGGTAAAAATACCCGCGCTCTGCGGTAAGGGCGCCAGCGGTTGCACCGACAACCGGTTCAGCAATAAATGCCATGACATTTTCCGGCCCCATTTCCAGGAGCTTGTCTTCAAGTTCCTGGGCCATCCTGAGCCCATACTCAAATTCCGACTCGCCATCCTTCCTGTTACGGTAGCTGTAACAGGGAGAGATAAACCCATGCTCAACAAGCAGGGGAGAGAAAGGCTCTCTGCGCCACCGGTTCCCTCCGGCTGCGAGTGCCCCCAGCGTGTTGCCGTGATAGCTCTGGTATCGGGAAATGACCTTGTTTCGGCTGGGTTGCCCTGTCTCAACAAAATATTGCCGGGCGAGCTTCAGCGCGCTTTCCACCGCCTCAGAGCCACCACTGACGAAATAGGTATGATTGAGTGAATCCGGTGCGCGCAAAGAAAGCACCTCGGCCAGTTGTTCGGCAACATCAGAGGTAAAAAAGCCGGTATGCGCATATGGAATAGCTTCAAGTTGCTTTTTCATCGCACTGGTAACGGTTTTGTGGTTGTGTCCGAGGCAGGAAACTGCCGCACCACCACAACCGTCCAGGTAGGATTTCCCGGTGTTGTCGAATAGGTAAACACCTTCGCCCCCGGAAATTCTTGGTGGGATTTTATGACAATGGCGGTGAAGGATGTTGCTCATGGTGCCGTTTCCTTAGCGCGAAAATTGTTCATATTGTGGGCAGGCGATACACTAATAACAAACGACATTTTTTACTGGGGTATGAAGAAAATTCATATCATCGGGCAGAGAGCAGATAAAAAGGGATTAGGTTTGGCGTTGATGCGTGGGATGCCCTCTATTAAGGCGTTGAAAACATTCGTTGAAGTGGCACAGAGCCGAAGCTTTTCCAAAGCGGCACAAACTCTTTGTCTCAGCCAGAGTGCAATCAGTAAACAGATTCAGCAGCTTGAAAACCAGTTGGGTACATCCCTGTTTGAGCGCCACGGTAGCGGAGTTGAATTGACTGAGGCCGGAATGCGCTATCTTGGGCCGGTTTTTGAAGCTCTGGATATTCTGTCCCAGGCGACATCAGAACTGATTCAGCGTCAGGAAGGGCACACAACGGTAAAAATACACCTCCCGCCCTCATTGGCGAATCTTTGGTTGATTCCACGTCTCGGTCAGGATCAGGCTCTTGAAGGAGTCCGGCTTGCAGTTGTCGCAGGTACGGAGCATGAACTGAATGACAGTAATGAGGTAGATATACGCTGTCTGAGAAATATTGAACTGCCTGATCACTGTGAGTGCCTGAAAAAAGAGAAATTGTTGTTGTTGGTTCGACCGGACAGGCTGCCGGCTGAGGTGGAAAAGGTGAGTGACATGCTTTCAGTTCATGCTATCCCTCATATTACCCGTCCCCATTTGTGGAGTAATTTCTGGCATTCGCACGGTGTGCCCCAAACGAGTCCCGTCTACGGTACGGGTTTTGAGCATTTTTATATGTCTCTTGAAGCGGTAAAAAATGGGGCAGGAATGGCGTTAATCCCGGATTTTCTTGCCCGTGATGCTCTTGCTCGCGAAGAGGTGGTTAATCCATTGGAAATCCAGTTTTCCAGTGGGTATGGCTATTACCTTATTCGGGGTCGGCACCAGCGTTTTTCCCGCGCAGCAGTCAGGGTCAAGGAGTGGCTGGCAGCCCAATTAGCACTGGACAATTGATCAGCGAGGAAGTATAACCCGCAGCCTCTATTCCACCCATTTTGAAGCGAGATTAACCCCATGCGAGAGCTTACAACCCCGGCCTCAGAAAGCTACCAGCAACGCTTTGGTGGCACCCAGCGCCTGTATGGCGTGAATGAGGTTGAGGTCCTTCGCGCAGCACATATCTGTGTAATAGGAATTGGCGGCGTTGGCTCGTGGGCGGTGGAAGCACTGGCGCGTACTGGAATTGGTGAGTTAACCCTGATTGACATGGATGATGTCTGTGTTACCAACATTAACCGGCAGATTCATGCGATGACAGGGACTGTAGGTCAGAGCAAAATTGAAGTAATGGCACAGAGGGTAAAACTGATTAACCCAGATTGCCAGGTCAACCTCATTGATGACTTTATTACTGAAGACAATATCGCAGAGTACATCGACAAGCGTTTTGATTACGTGCTTGATGCGATTGACAGTATCAAGCCCAAAGCTGCGCTGCTGGCTTTTTGCAAGCGGAATAAAATCAAGGTGATTACCGTTGGTGGTGCAGGCGGACAAACAGATCCGACGCAAATTGACGTGGCTGATCTAACCAAAACCATCCAGGATCCGCTGGCAGCCAAGCTTCGGAACAACTTGCGCCGTTTTTACAATTTCAGTAAGACACGCAAGTTCGGCATTGAATGCGTTTATTCAACTGAGCAATTGAAATATCCTCAAATGGACGGCAGCGTTTGTGCAGCAAAAACAACTGCAGAGGGACCAAAACGTATGGATTGTGCCAGTGGTTTTGGTGCGGCAGCAATGGTTACGGCAACGTTTGGTTTTGTGGCGGTTTCACGCATTATCAGCAAGTTGTTGGAAAAACATACTCGCAGTTAATCTAGGTTTAGTTTAAAAAAATGCCACGCGATATGCCTATCGCGTGGCCAAAAAACGGCGAAGAATCTTCAGACCGGGGGTTAGGCCGTCTCAATCTCCGCGTCACTCACCGCTTCTTGTTGTAAAGGCAGAACCTGCCGGACATAATCCCCCGGAGCATCAGCCAGAGCCGGATAGTTTTCAGACCCTGTGGCCAGCGGTTCCACCATTTCCTTGTTACTGAATGCAGTCAGCCACTGGTGCCAGTGAGGCCACCAGGAGCCTTCAGTGCGTTCAGCTTCACTTAACCAGTCCTCGGCAGCTTCAGGAAGGTTGCTGTTTAACCAGAAACCATACTTGTTTTTGTCAGGATGGTTAACAATGCCGGCTATATGGCCGGATTCACCCAATACAAAGGTCTTGTTGCCACCAAGGCAAAGTGCACCACGATACGTGCCTTGCCACAGGGCGATATGATCTTCACGGGTAGAAATAAAGTAAGTCGGTACGCGTATCTTACTCAGGTCAACATAAACGCCACCCACCTTAACCCCGCGCTTGTCCACCAGCTTATTGTTGAGATACAACTCGCGCAGGAGGAAGTTATGGGTTTTAGCAGCAACGTTGGTGCTGTCACTGTTCCAGTAAAGGAGATCAAAATCGACAGGACTGTTGCCCTTAAGGTAATTGTCGATGTAGTAATTCCAATACAGGCTGTTTTCACGGAGCAAGCTGAAGGTGACACTGAGCGATCGGCCGTCCATGTAACCCTTGGCGTTATTCTGGGTTTCGATGGCTCGGATAACCGGATCGTTTATGTAAGCGCCGACTTCCCCTGGCTGGGAGAAATCCAGCAAAGTAGTAAAGAAGGTCGCCGACTTAATGCGTTGTTTCATTCTCTTGGCAGAGTAATAAGCCAAGGTCATTGCGAGTACCGTTCCGCCAATACAGTAGCCTATAGCATTGATTTGCGGCTGCTTGGTAATGTCTTCAAGTACTGATACCGCTTCAACTACGCCTTTGGTGACATAGTCTTCAAACTCAACATCTTTCTGCGCAGGGCCGGGGTTACGCCAGGACATCAAGAATACAGTGTGCCCCTGCTCCAGCAGCCAGTTAACCATCGAGTTTTTCTGGCGCAAATCGAGGATGTAATACTTATTGATAAATGGCGGAACAACCAGCAGTGGTGTCGACAGAACCTTTTCTGTTTTTGGTGTGTACTGAATCAGTTCAAATAACTCATTTTTATACACAACCTTACCGGCAGTGGTGGCAATATCGTCACCAATTCTGAAGGCATTGTTGTTGGTCATACGGATTTTGAGAATATCCGCACTGGCGTCGACGTCTTCCTGAAGTTGCTGAATGCCTTTAAGCAAGTTTTCGCCATTTTTCTCCATTGTCAGCTTCAGCAACTCAGGATTGGTCATCACGAAATTGCTTGGGGACAATGCGTTGAGCATCTGTCGAGAGAAAAATGTCAGACGTTCGCGAGACTTCACATCCAGTCCTTCAATTGCATTGATGGACTGAAGGTATGTACTGCTGTAAAGCAGGTATGACTGCTTGATGAAGTTAAACCAGGCTTCTTCCTGCCAAGCTGGGTCGCTGAAACGTCTGTCGCCGTGTTCGGCGCCAACAACGTCATCATTTTCTTTGGCTAAGGCGAGCTGCTGCCAAATTTGAAGCTGCTTTTCCCACCACTGGGTTTGCAGGTTCATCATAACCCCCGGCTGATTAGCCGCGGATTCAAAAAACTGTAAGGTGTCTTCCAGATTAACTTCTTGCAGAGCACGGTTTAAAGGGGAGTCCACGGAGGTATTGCCGCGGTCCCAGCTCTGCCACCAGTCTTGCTGGCAACCTTGCATCGACTTGAAATAGTCTGCAAACAGGTGTGTAAACATGGATACCCTCCTGGTAAAAAAACCGCCGCCTCTTTGCGAGGCGGCGTCTATCCCTGTTTACGCCGGGGTAGCGGCCTTAATGTTTTCAGAGGTGAGGCTGTCTACGTCCTCTTTAAACTCTTTGGCAATGTTCTGAAGCTTGTTGCTGTCGTCCATCAGTTGCTGGGACAGCTTGGTCAGAGTCGCCATTTGTTGACCGTTGAATGCCGCCAGAGAAGTCACGTCTTTTACTTCGCTAGCTGCTTTGAACTGAGCCAAACCCAGCTCGCTGTATGCTTTCATTGCATTCAACTGAAGTTCAGTGATTTGCTCGACATGCTTAGCCATAAGCTTGTTGAACTTGTTGTAAGGAGCGAGTGATTTCTCTGCTTGATCTGAAAACACCTTGAACATATCCGTGTACATAACTTTTCTCCTGATAGTAAGAGAGTTAATTCAATAAAGGAGTAAACATTTATCAGCAGCGCTTGATGATCACTGCCGTGCCCATACCGCCACCAACACAAAGCGACGCAACACCATATTGCCCTTCACGGCGCTTGAGTTCGTGGATAAGGGTGACCAGAATACGGTTGCCCGACGCCCCCAGAGGGTGACCCAGAGCAATGGCTCCGCCATTCACATTGGTTTTTTCCATCATTTCTTCTACCGACTGACCGTGTTGTTCAGCCAGTTGGTAAACCACACCGAGTGCCTGAGCTGCAAAGGCTTCATTCAACTCAAGCAAATCGATATCTGAAAGTGCCAGCCCTGCTTTTTCCAATGCCTTGCTAACTGCACTGACTGGCCCCAGTCCCATAACTTTTGGATCCAGGCCGGTTTGGGCTGTAGCGACGATTTCTGCAAGCGGTGTGACGCCGTATTTCTTCACGGCTGACTCTGACATAACGATGATTGCCGAAGCACCATCGTTAAGTCCGGAGGCATTGCCTGCAGTGACTGAGCCTTCCTTGTTGAACGCAGGACGAAGCTTGGCAAGACCTTCTGCACTGGCATCGGCCTTGGGGTATTCATCTTGCTCGAACAAAACGGTCTGGCGCCGCTCGGTAACTTCGACCGAAACGGTTTCATCGGAAAATGTGCCCGCTTCCAAAGCTGCAACGGCGCGCTGCTGGCTGCTCAGTGCGTAGGCATCCTGAGCTTCACGGGTTATGTTGAGCTCGGCTACGATATTTTCAGCAGTAACACCCATGTGGTATTGGTTGAAAACATCGGTCAGGCCATCACTGATGAGCAAATCTTTGAGGGAGATATCTCCCATTTTCTGACCTTGTCGCAATGAGGCTGGTGCAGCAAACGGGATTTGAGACATGTTTTCAGCACCGGCAGCAACGATGACTTCAGCTTCTCCGGCTTTGATATGTGTTGCCGCATCCATAACGGCTTTCATTCCGCTTCCACAGACCATGTTCAGGCTATAGGCAGGAACTGTTTGTGGGATTCCTGCAAATAAGGAAGCCTGACGGCCTGGGCCCATACCTTGTGCCGCGCCGACAACATTGCCCAGAATAACTTCGTCAACAACTTCAGGGCTGACATTCCCGCTCTCTAATGCTCCCTTGATTGCCACTGCGGCCAGTTCGCCAACAGGGACTGATTTCAAGGCACCGCAAAAGCTGCCGATAGGCGTGCGTTTAGCCGCCACAATAAATACGCGTTCCATCTTTATTTTCCTGTCAGAGAGTAGGGGGTTATTGCATGTACAGGCCGCCGTTCACCGACAGGGTTTCACCTGTGATGTAGGCGCCGGCATCACTTGCCAGATATGAAACGGCTGCAGCAATTTCCTCTGGAGTAGCCAGTCGTTTCATCGGAACAGTCTCAATGATGCTGTCGAGCACATCCTGACGGATTGCCTGTACCATTGGCGTGCCGGTATAGCCAGGAGCGACTACATTGACGGTGACACCACTGCGGGCCCCTTCAAATGCCAGTGCCTTGCTAAAACCGATCATCCCGGCTTTTGCGGCAGAGTAGTTTGTCTGGCCAAACTGGCCTTTCAGGCCATTGACAGAAGAAATATTGATGATGCGGCCACCGCCTTTCTCGCACATGGCTGCAAACAGAGGTTGGGTAACGTTGAACACACTGTTCAGGTTGGTGTTGATAACTTCATTCCACTGTTCTGCTGTCATTTTCTTGAAGGTGCAGTCACGGGTGATGCCGGCGTTATTAACCAGTACATCGACAGTGCCTTCATCTTCCAGCAGTTTAGTCAGTCGTTCACGACAGGAATCAGCATTGGTAACATCCAGCTCAAAGAGTGTAACCTGGTCTTCAGAAAAGCCCTTTTCATCGAACCATTCTTTGGCGCATTCATAATTACCTGTGAAATAAGTTGCGATGATCCGGAAACCATCCTGGACAAGCTTTTCGGTGATCGCGGATCCGATTCCACCCTTGGAACCGGTGATTAGCGCGAGTTTCTGCATGAGTGACTCCGTTCGTAAAACAACAAGCAAACTTACAAGATGTCTGCAGCTGCATCCGGAACAACAGTACAACACCAGATTACAGTCATCTTTTTCCAAAGAGACGCGCAGTGGTAGGGAAACTGCGACTTTTGAATTTTTAATTTATCGTGTCTAGTTGAATATGCAATGACACTTTTCCTTACGATTCATGACGCTGCTTTTCTGGGCAAGTGATTAATCTTCATTCATTCTAAAATTTGCGCAGAGTCAAATTTTTCAAAAACTTATGTTAATCAAATGTAATTCGGATGTGTTTGGGGGGTGAATATCTGCCCTTTTGTAGGGCAGAGGGGAGTTAGGACGTGAAGTTGCTATTTTCGATGATTTTATCAATTACTGCATGTATGCCATTGCTTCGTGTCGGGGTAAGGTGATTGAGTAATCCCAAAGAAGTGAAGTAGGCATCTTTGTCGAATGTGTTGATTTCTTCAGCAGTTTTGCCGTTATAAGCGGCTAAAACCACGGCAAGGAGCCCCTTAACAATACGGGCGTCAGAGTCAGCCCAAAGCTGGATTTTTCCATCTTCCCACCGGTGGATCAGCCACACTTTGCTTTCGCAACCTGAAACTAGATGAGTATCTATTTTATCCTCAGAATTAATAGGTTGCAGTTGTTTGCCGATCTGGATCACATATCGGTATTTGTCTTCCCAGCCTTTCGCTTCTGACATAGCCTGTTGGACAGTTTCTGCAGTGATAACGTCGCCAAATGGGTGGGATGGAAAATCGGTCATCGCAAGTTTCCTTGTTATAGCATGGAGCAGGCTTTGTTGAGAGCCTCAACAAAGTGGTCAATATCTTCAGGGGAATTATACATGGCAAAGGACACACGCAGCGTGCCAGTGATGCCAAGGGCATCCATTAGCGGATGTGCACAGTGGTTTCCTGAGCGTACGGCGATCTGCTGTTGATCCAACAGCATTGCAAGATCCTGGTGGTGTACACCTTCGACCACCAAGGAAACGATACTCGCGCCCGGTTGCAGCCCGATAATACGCACACCCTCTATGTTGTTGATGCCTTTCACGAGGCGTTGGTGCAATGCATGGATGTGGTTTTCGATTCCGGCCAAATCAAGCTGGGAAAACCATGTGACGGCAGCGGCCAATCCCATGGCGCCACCAATATTCGGAGTGCCTGCTTCGAATTTACCGGGAGAGCGGGTAAATGTGGTCCCTTCAAATGAAACGCGCTCCACCATTTTGCCCCCGCCGTGCCAGGGCGGCATTTCGTCAAGAAGTGCCTTCTTGCCGTAAAGAATACCTATACCGGTTGGCCCAAACAGTTTATGCCCTGAAAATACATAGAAATCAGCATCCAGCGCTTTCATGTCTACTCTTTCATGGACAATTCCCTGTGCGCCATCAATGACAACAACAGCTCCAGCGTCATGAGCCAGGGATATGGCATCTTCAATGGGATTGCGCGTGCCTGTTACATTGGTGATGTGTGCAATGGCTAACAGTCGGGTGTTGCTGGTGATCAGGGAGCGCAGAGTATCAAGATCCAGTGTGCAGGTCTGAGGGTCTGCCGGCCACTTTATAACCTTTGCACCAGTCTGGGCTGCGACTAACTGCCAAGGAACAATATTGGCGTGATGTTCCAATTCGCTGACAATGATTTCATCACCCGGTTTCAATACCGTCCGGGCATAGGACTGGGCGATCAGGTTGAGACTCTCTGTGGCTCCACGGGTCCAGACCACTTCTGAGGCACTTGCCCCAATAAAATCGGCCACTGTTTTACGAGCGCTTTCAAACCCGGAGGTCACTGTCGCTGTCAGCTGATGGCTCCCGCGGTGAACATTGGCACTTCCTCCTCGGTAATATCCCTGAATGGCATCCAGTACGACAGACGGCTTTTGCGCAGTCGCAGCGCTGTCAAGATAGACAAGGCCACTGTTGCCGCTTTGACAGAGAGCCGGAAATTGTTTTCTGGTATCAGGGAAGCTAAATGAATTACACATGGGAGGTTATTCGTGCCAGTTAGAGGTTATTAACCTGGCTATGATCGCGGTTCAAAAGTGTGATGGCAAGCCTGCTAAGGGTAATGGGGACCGGAAGGCAAACAGAAGGGATAAAAAAAGGCACTGAGTTATCTCACTCAGTGCCAGCAAACACTTTGACAGACAGGGTCAAAATACAGGAATTTTAAACTTGGCAGAAATCTCTGCCGTGCCCGGCATTCCCAGGCAATATGCAAACACAACATCGCAACCACTCAACGAAGCAGTACACAGGGAAGGAGTACTTAGCGCCGTGGTGCGACGCAAATATAGGATTTCTATGGCGGCACGGCAATCGACAAATTATAATGTTCCGCATTAAAAAAACTAATGATTTATCTAGCCAGGAATACAAACACACATGGCAAGACGTTTACCCCCACTCAACTCGTTGAGAGTCTTTGAAGCTGCGGCCAGACACCTAAGCTTTACAAGGGCTGCCGAGGAACTTTTCGTTACCCAGGCGGCGGTCAGCCACCAAATCAAAGCACTGGAAGAATTTCTTGGCTTGAAGTTGTTCCGACGCCGAAACCGCTCACTCTTGCTTACCGAAGAGGGTCAGAGTTATTTTCTTGATATCAAGGATATTTTTTCATCTTTGTCGGATGCGACCGAAAAAATATTAGAGCGTAACGCCAAGGGTTCACTCACTATAAGCCTGCCACCAAGCTTTGCGATCCAATGGCTGGTTCCTAGGCTTGCTGACTTTAATACCAGTCACCCTGATATCGATGTTCGGATTAAAGCAGTTGATTTGGAAGATGGGTCATTGACCGACGATGTTGATGTGGCGGTTTATTATGGGAAAGGTAACTGGCCGGGTCTTCGTGTGGACAAACTTCATCAAGAATACCTGGTACCGGTTTGCTCACCCTTGCTGTTAAATGGACCCAAGCCACTTCATACTTTGGCGGATCTGAAAAACCACATGCTTCTGCATGATACATCGCGCAAAGACTGGAAGGCATTTGCCAAAGTGCATGGTCTCAATGACCTGAATGTGAACCAGGGTCCGATTTTCAGCCACTCAAGTATGGTGCTACAGGCTGCTGCTCATGGGCAGGGGATTGCACTGGGGAATAACGTATTGGCCCAGCCTGAGCTTGAGTCCGGCCGCCTCGTGTGTCCGTTCGAGGAGATTCTGGTAAGCCAGAGTGCGTTTTACCTGGTCTGTAAGGAAAAAGACGCTGAAACCGGTCGTATTCAGGCGTTTCGTGAGTGGATGGTAAACAAAGTTGAAAGTGAACAGGAGACATATAACCGCCATGGAAACCAACTTTCTGATTGATGGGCCGGAGTCGGCTGATGTCACCTTCATCTTTGCCCACGGTGCCGGGGCAGGAATGGATCATGATTTTATGGCCAGGATGGCTGGATTGATCGCTGGTCAGGGTATCCGTGTGGTGCGGTTTAATTTCCCTTACATGGCTAAACGAGCATTGGATGGGAAAAAGCGTCCGCCGGATCGTGCACCAAAGCTTCTGGAACACTTTGAGAACGTGATTGCCGAGCATGGTCGTGGGAAAGTGGTTATTGGTGGGAAATCTATGGGTGGACGTATGGCTTCCCTGCTTCACGATCGGGAGGATGTTACAGGTATCGTCTGTATGGGCTTTCCTTTTCACCCTCCGGGTAAGCCGGAAAATTTCAAAGGCGGCCACCTTGCTGATATGGATAAGCCTTGCCTGATTTTGCAGGGAGAAAGGGATACCTTCGGCAAACGCAGTGAAGTGGCAGAATTTGTTCTGTCTGAGTCTGTCAGGGTGGAGTTTGTCCCTGACGGCGACCACAGCTTTAAACCGCGTAAGGTATCCGGTCATACCGAACAGGAGAACCTGATGATGGCGGCAGATAAAACAGTGGCATTTATTCGGGAGGTTACTCAGTGAATTCCCGTTTGGCATTGATTTTCGGTACCCTGTTTGGTGGTTTGAGTGTGGCTTTAGGGGCGTTTGCAGCCCATGGCCTGAAGAGAACTCTGTCGGTGTATCATCTGGACATTTTCCAGACAGGTGTCCATTACCAGGCTATCCACGCTCTGGCACTGATCGCAGTAGCACTTTGGATGCGTCAAATTGGAGACGTACCACGCACCCTTAAGCTCGCTGCGGCGTTTTTTACCGCAGGCATACTATTCTTTAGCGGCAGCCTCTATGTCCTGGCTTTAACAGGTATTACACTGTTCGGCGCCGTAACCCCGGTTGGGGGTGTTTGTTTTCTGATTGGCTGGGCTGCTGCCATGACAGCAGCCTGGCGGAGTGAGTGAGGTTCGAGTTGAAGCAAGTATTGTTGTATTGTCGTCCCGGTTTTGAAAAAGAGTGTGCCGGAGAAATCACTGACAAAGCCGCACAGTTGGAAGTGTATGGCTTTCCGCGTCTGACCAAGAACAGCGGATATGTGCTTTTCGAGTGCTACCAGGATGGCGACGCACAGAAACTGATCAAAGAGATCACCTTCAGCCAGCTTATTTTCTCACGTCAGATGATTGCGGTAGTCGGACAATGTGAGGATCTGGATCCGTCCGATCGTATCTCACCGATCCTTGAAGCATGTGAAGGCTTGCCTACCGGTGGTGATCTGCGCGTAGAGACCCCGGATAACAACGAAGCCAAAGAGCTGCTGAAATTCTGCCGTAAGTTCACCGTGCCGCTTCGTCAGGCAATGCGCAAGCATAAGGTACTGTTTGCCAAGGAGAACCCAAAGCGTCCAGCTATTCATGTTTGCTTTACTCGTCCGGGTTGTTGTCTGGTGGGTTATTCCATGTCAAACAACAATTCACCGTTTTATATGGGTATCCCGCGCCTGAAGTTCCCGGCGGATGCGCCGAGCCGTTCTACCCTGAAGCTGGAAGAAGCCTTCCATACCTTTATTCCCCGGGAAGAATGGGATGAGCGCCTGGCGTCTGGGATGTGGGCGGTTGATCTCGGTGCTTGCCCGGGAGGGTGGACTTACCAGCTGGTACGCCGTTCTATGTTCGTACATTCCGTGGATAACGGCATGATGGCAGAGAGCCTGATGGAGACAGGCCAGGTGAAACACCACCAGGCTGACGGCTTCAAATTCGAACCGCCGCGTAAAAACGTGACCTGGCTGGTGTGCGACATGGTTGAAAAGCCATCCCGCGTAGCCCAGTTGATGGGGGAATGGATTATCGATCGTTGGGCAAAAGAGGCAATCTTCAACCTCAAACTGCCAATGAAAAACCGCTACGAGGAAGTGAAGGAAGATATCGACAACCTGCGTATCTTCCTGCGTGACAATGGTGTGCGTTACGAAATGCAAGCCAAGCACCTCTACCACGACCGTGAAGAGATCACTATCCACCTGCGCCGTATCAACTGATATATTGTTGGATACAGTATTGAAGCCGGCTCTGAGCCGGCTTTTTACTGGGTATTACTTTCTGCCGTTCGCTCCCCGGAGTAGCGGATGTCTTGCAAGTTAAACCCGAGGGTTATATCGGTTTTCAGGCTGGATACCTGCTTACAAATCCGTGCCATTTCCTGGTGCCCGTCGATTTTCTTTTGCCATTTTGGGGCAAGATCTTCCGCGCCCAGAACACCCTCCAGTGTTTGGTACAGGTGCAATAGTTCTGTCGCAGATTTTGGGCCTATGCCCGGCACCCCCGGGATTTTGCTTGATGAAATGCCTGCCAGCCCCCAGTAATCAGTGAGTTGGTTAGGAGCGACACCAAACTCCTTTTCAATAAAGGGAATATCCAGCCATCGCTGCTGAAAATAATCACGGATGCGGATGGTTGGCTGCAACAGCTGGCAGTATCCCTTGTCTGTTGACACAATGGTCACTTGTTCCCCTCTGCCAGCCAGCTTGGTTGCCAGTGTCGCAATCATGTCATCGGCTTCATCACCCACCGAGAGAAGGGAATCAATGCCCTTCAGCCAGAATGCTTCCTGTATGTCATCCAGTCCTTTTTCCAGTGCCTCCGGCATGGGTGAGCGTCCGGCTTTATAGTCTGGCAGTAAGTCAGCCCGCCAGCCCCGGTGCTGGTGAGGGCTGTCGAATACCGCCACCATATGGCTTGGCTCGCTTTGGGCTATAATTTTGTCAATGGCGTGGCAACATACCCTGCTGGTGGCTGCAATATCCTCGTCATTTCCCTGGGCGGCATGGACGCGCCGGATAAGGTTCATTGCGTCGATGATGACAAGGTGTATAGCCATAGTTCGGGGCCTCTGGAGTGGCAGGAGTAATGAAAACAACCAATTAAAAAGGAGCCTTTCGGCTCCTTTATTGTAAGTAATGCTGTTACCGGATGTCACGGCCGGTCTGGTCTTAATCCCGGTTAGGTAATGATTTCATAGCAGGGAATGTATTCTGAACCCGGTAACTTCATTCTCTGCTGATCCACAAAGCCCCTTAACACCTTGTCCATCTTGCGCATCAGCTCAGTGTCGCCGTGAATTTTGAATGGGCCGTGTCGCTCAATACGCCGGATCCCTTCATCTTTTACGTTGCCGGCAACAATGCCGGAAAATGCACGGCGAAGGGCACAGGCCAATTGCTCTGGGCGCTGGTTCATGTGCAGGTCGAGGGTTGCCATATTTTCATGGGTCGGGTCGAACGGCAGTTGGAATTCAGGTTCAATTTTTAAAGACCAGTTAAAGGAGTAGGCATCGCCGGTTTCTTTCCTGTGCTCACGAACATCCGGCATTGCGCCTTTAATAATCCGTGCGGCCTCCGCAGGGTCACCAATGACAATTTTGTAGTACTTGGTGGCGTCTTCTCCAAGTACTTCCCGGACAAAGGTGTCAATGACTTCAAAGTAGGCTGCGCTCTCTTTTGGCCCGGTCAGTACAATTGGCATCGGCTGCGATTTATTTTCCGGATGCATAAGGATACCGAGAAGGTAGAGAAGTTCTTCTGCCGTACCGGCACCACCCGGGAATATGATGATGCCGTGGGCTATCCGGACAAAGGCTTCGAGGCGCTTCTCAATATCCGGCATGATCACCAACTCATTGACGATTGGGTTCGGCGGCTCGGCTGCAATGATTGACGGTTCAGTCAGGCCAATAAACCTGCTGTCACGGATGCGTTGCTTGGCGTGGCCGATAGCCGCACCTTTCATCGGGCCTTCCATAGCGCCAGGTCCGCATCCGGTACAGATGTCCAGTTCGCGAAGGCCCAACTCATTGCCGACTTCACGGGTGTACTGGTACTCAACAGGGTTGATGGAGTGACCGCCCCAGCACACCACAAGATTTGGATCCTTGCCCTGCGGAAGGGTGCGGGCATTGCGTAAAATGGCGAAAATCAGGTTGGTGACGTGAATGGAGTTGGTGAGGTTAAGGCCACCACGGTCATGATCCAGGTAAGAGTTGAGGTAGATAATATCGCGCAGAACTGAGAACAGGTGTTCCTGGATACCGCGGATAAGTGTTCCGTCAACCAATGCATGTTCAGGAGGGTTAACCAGCTCCAGTTTTACCCCGCGCTCCCTGCGTAACACGCGGATATCAAAATTGAGGTTTTTTTCCAGGAGTTCTTTGGAGCTGTCAGTGTGGCTTCCCGAATTCAGAACCGCGAGGGAGCAGTTACGGTAAAGCCGGTACAGGTCAGTTTTTGCTGTGTCTTTGAGGCGGTCCACTTCAAGCTGGGAC
Organism: Parasalinivibrio latis; assembly: GCF_036825535.1. GTDB lineage: Bacteria > Pseudomonadota > Gammaproteobacteria > Enterobacterales > Vibrionaceae > Parasalinivibrio > Parasalinivibrio latis. Next base: position 2,970,530 of record NZ_CP098812.1, on the reverse strand, counting down.
AGCAGATCCATGGCTCCAACAGGGCTTACGTGTGTGATCATAGCCACCTCCATTGTTGGCTTAACGAACTGATAGCCAATTAAATCAGTATCTTATTTAACCATATACCAAATATAAGAAATTTGACCAGCCGGGCAGGTTTTTTATTTCACACGCGGTGCGCAGAAAAATCAGGTGGGAGGTGAGTTAAACCCAGTGGGTTCGGTTGCGGCCGCGGTTTTTCGCGTCGTACAAACCTATGTCGGCACGCTCAATGACTTCAGTTGGTGAGTCGTTGTCACGGAAGACGGTAGCGCCGATAGAAATCGTGATACTGACCCGCTCATTTTTAAATTTGAACGGCAGTTTGGAGATACTCTCACTGATAGTTGCAAGAATATTGTGCTGGGTTTCTTCATTGGCATCCGCCATCAGGACGACAAACTCTTCACCGCCAAAGCGGGCAACAAAGTCGGTGTCACGGACGGACTGCTGGATAGTTTTGGCAATGACTTTAAGGGCTTTGTCCCCGGCAAGGTGCCCGAAGCGGTCGTTGATTTCCTTGAAGTGGTCGATATCGATAATCGCCAGGCACAGCGGACGCTGGTAACGGAGCCAACAGCGGTATTCGTGTTCCAGTCGGTCATTGAGGGCTGCACGGTTATAGGCTTTGGTCAGGTGATCAAGGAACATTCTGCGCTCCTGATCGCCCAACCGGCGGCGGTAATCCAGTGTCTGCTCGAACAGTTGGCTGATCTTGCTCTCCGTCGCTTTAAGCTTCTCCATCAGGTCTTGCTCACGCTTGCTCAATGAGAGGTTCTGCTCAACGATGGTGTGCATTTCCGAGGCAATATTGGCAACAACTGCGGTATTTTCGTTTTCCGGTGGCAGACGGCCGACTGTATTTTCTAGCTCGCTGGCAATTTCTTCCATGGAAACCAGCATGGTTTCGCGCTGTTCAATGATACTGGCAGCACTGTCACTGGTTTGTGCGTTGGACTTCTGTAGCCCGGCAAGATCATCGTTGACCTGCCCGAGGAATTTCTGTGAAGCCTTGCGCTCTGCGTGGGTTCCCTGCAATACCAGCTTGATGGATTCTAAAGAGAGTTCAATCAGTGTACGGGAGTCAGAAACCAGCAAAAGCCTGTTACGGATATCAAGCAGTGTGGCACCCGCTTCACCGTCAAAATCAAGTTCGGTAATAAGGTGCTGAAGTTCATCCGCAAGCTTGTTAAGCAGGTCCGGGTCTATGGAATCGATAGAATTGGAATGGCTGGGGGAAACTGTCAGGGATTTTAGGGCTCTCTCGTATAGCTTGAGAAGCTCAATGACACGGCTGTTTGCCTCATTGCGGGTCTGCGCAGGGGACTGGAGCAGGTTACGCAGATCCCTTTTTAACTGGGCTGGCAAACCTTGCATGCGCTTCAGCACTTCACCACTGCGGTGAAGCGCGACTTCCATTTTGTCGTGTTCCTGACTGTTTTCAGCCGACTGTTTACTGATCATCCTTTCAACAACCGCCAACCGTGGCACCAGAGTGCTTACGTCCTTGCCATGCTCAAGATCCGACTTGAGCTCCATGAGTTTCCGGTCCAGTACCTGATTTTGACCACGACAGGCTACGCTGAGACGCGAAATCAACCGCTTCAGTATAAGCACTTCGCGCCGGGATTTCAGTGAAAGATCCCGGTAGGCAAGTTGTACTGATGCGAGTCGTTTATTTAAATTCGCTTGTGCTGCGCTTGCGGTCATCGTTACCTGTTACTGAGACTGCCCGGCCCACTCGTTCGGGGAGCCTTTCGGTTACTTATCATGATAGGTTTATCAAAAAGTTAGAGTAGGGTCACGTAGTTCCCAATTGAGCTTTCGCTTATTGCGATATAACTCAATATGTGTCGACTTTTTTATTCATTTATCGTGATCTTCGTGCCACTCAAAATCCAGTTTTGAAGACGTTTTAGTTTTTACTAAACCAGTTTTTATGCCATCCAGGCATGCCTGGCGGATGTTGTCTCCTGCGAAACTGGCTGCAGGTGCATGCTCAATAGCACTGAGGTGTACCCACTGGCTGCCGTCCTCTTTTTTGCTGATGAGCCGGGCTGCACTGGTTGCCATAAGCAGGATATCAATCAGCTCCTGGTCATTAATGGCGGTACTTGCCCGTGACAAGAACGGATACTCCGCCATACCGATACGGGCTCTGTTATCCAGGTTACGTTCCTTATGATGTTCAATAAAATCATCAATAAGCTTCTGGACGGAGCCCGCGAGCTGCTCTGGCTGACTGTCCAGTCTCGAATTGGGTTCAATGTAAATGAACATGGCATCGGAGAAATGGTAAAGTCGGGCCGGATCTGTTACCTGATCATTCAGGTAGTTACCAAACTCTCGTTCCAGCTTCAGACCTTCCTTGTAACCGTGTTCGAGGTAGACGATTTTCAGGAAAGGTACTTCGAACATTGCAAACCGCAGGCGATCATGGAAGGGTTCATGGATAATCTCGCCCAATGTCCATTGTTCAAAGTTTGCACTGCTCTGCTGCAGGGAGTTCTGCAGGCGGGCATTCAGCATCCGCAGGTTCCTTAAGCCACTGCGCGGGTGAGTATAAAACTCATCTCGTAGGTTTTGTAGCTTGAATTTGCGTAAAACCGCAATCCTGTGGCGGCTGTATAAAGTTGCGGCAAGTATGACTAAAACAATTAGCAGGATTGCTGACAGATTGCGCTGGTTCATGAACGCTTGCACGCTGTCTGACAATTGGCGTTGCATGTCATCCATCTGCAGTTGTCGTTCAATGACCTGTTGTTGCTGTTTGAAGGCTTTTGCGACTTTTGCCTGTGCTGCCTTGGCAGGTGAGAGTGACTCTAACTCCCGCTGGGTACGAAGTGCATTGAAATAATCACCAGAGTCCTCGTAGACCATTGAAAGTGCAGCAAGGCCGTTTCTTTTCAGAGATGTGCTGCCAACTTCGGTTGCCAGCAGTATTCCGCTGTGTAACGACTGTATTGCATCCGGGTAGTGGAGCATATCTGCCTGTACCTTGCCAAGCTGAATGTAAGCTTCTGAAAGTGTAGGTTTGTCTTTGTTTTCCTTTGCTATTTTCAGTGCGTCTTCAACATACTCTTTCGCAAGGCCAAGGTGGTGCAGTTCCAGGTATATACGGGAAACAGCGACCAGAAGAGGGGCTTGCAACGCTTTCTGGCCGTTTTGGTCAGCCCAGTCCAGGGCATTGAAATAGGTGGCAAGCGAGAAATTGTATCGTCCCTGAATTTCATACACGTTGGCAAGCAGGCGCAACACTTCGGTCAGCCTGTCCCTTAACCTGAAATGTTCGTAGAAGTCTGCGGCCTGGTTGGCATGTTGCTGGGCTTTATCCAGTACTCCACGAAGCAGGTAGAGGCGGGACAGCTCCACATTAATTCGGGCAAGCTCGCTTTCGAGCTGGTTTTCACTTGCGATCCAGTAGCTCTGCAGCAGCTCAGCCAGTGCGCCTTCATAGTCTTGCTGTTGGAGGAAATGCTTGCCGAGTGCTGTCAGGTATATGGTTTGTAGCTTTGGTCTTTCCCCGTCAGAAAGTTTTTTTATCAGGTTTTCAGCATTGTGGAACGCCTGTAGTGCTTTTTCCTGGTGGTCTGTATTGGAGTAAATAATGGCGGACAGAAGTGCAGCGTGGAACTTCAACTCCGGAAGGTTGGTGCTGACAACTTTTGTGTCGCTGACCAGTTGTTGGAACTCAGCGAGCAGGTTAAGGGCCATCAGGCTGTCGTTGTAACTTTTCCAATGGGTGGAGGCTTTGGCGATTAACGCTGCCAGCCGGGCACTTACCAGTTTGTATTCCTGTGCCATCAAGTCTGCTTTCTGCATCGACTGCAGGCCTTCATCTATCCTGCCGAGAGCGACCAGTGCCATACCTTTGATGATATGGGCATGGATGGTGTGAAGGGGGCTCCTTATCTGCCGGTCACCTTCATCATTCATGTGGTTGCTGCCTGATGGCTGGGTAAGCCGGCGCTCTTTTAAGTAATTGTCTGTAATGGAAAGCGACTGCGAGGGATTGGTCTCGAGCAGATTAAGGGCATCACTGAGAATAGGGGCAGTGTTAAGCTCGGCTCGTGCTGAAGAGCAGAGAAAAAGCGTTGCTGCTGCAAGGATAACTTTTAGGTGGCGCATGACTTCCTTTCGCACACTTCAACCTTCCGGATTGTGAAAGAGATAAAAGCAGGATGAAACCAGTTACCCGGCCCCTAAAGGCCGGGCAGGAATGACTATTGACGGGCGGTGCGGTTGTTTTCGCTTGGTGTTTTGCCCATGTTTGTACGGTATGGGTTGATATCCAGGCCGCCACGGCGTGTATAGCGTGCGTAAACTGTCAGCTTTTCCGGTTTACACTGGGCCATGATGTCAGCAAACATGCGTTCGACGCACTGCTCATGGAACTCATTGTGGCGGCGGAAGGAGACAATGTAGCGCAACAGTTTTTCCCGGTCGATTTTGCCACCGGTATATGAAATCCGGACTGATCCCCAGTCTGGCTGGTTGGTTATCAGGCAGTTCGATTTCAGCAGGTTGCTGTGCAGGACTTCAGAGACGACTTTCCCGTCAGCGGCACCTTCGAGCAGTGACGGGTCGTATGCATAGGTGCTGATTTCAATATCCTGGTTGTCGATGCACTCGCCGCCCATATTGACGATCCGGTTGTCATCAAACTCTTCCAGAGGCAACACGGTAACATCCACCTCTTCCCCTGCACAGGCTGATAGGTCTTTTTGCAGAGTGTCAGCCACTTCTTGCCAGCTGCCGAATCGGGTCTGGTTGAAGCTGTTGAGGTAAAGCTTGAATGATTTGGACTCAATCAGGTTAGGGCTGGTGGCGGGAAGGCGTACTTCTCCGATGGCAACCTGTGGCAGGCCTTTGGCATTAAGCCAGGACAACTCATAGAGTGTCCAGATGTCATAGCCGGTAAATGGCAGGGTGTCCCCCAAATCCAACTCATCACGGTTCAGGCTACGCGGAACCGGCTGCAGCAGGGATGGGTCGTACTGCTCCTTGTATTCGGTCTTTTTGCCCAGTTTCAGATCGGACAGAACCTTGGCACCTTGGTAATTGCTCATGCTTTTCGACACCAATGGATTAGAATAAGGCAATTTTACTGAATCTTACGGAAGGTTGCTAATGAATCACCCTGTTACCGAAGCATTGTGGCTGTTTAGTCAGCAATATATTGCAGCCTGGCAGTCACGGCACGGTTCATTGCCAGAAAGTGATCTTTATGAAGGGCTTGCTTCACCCTGTGTGGTAAAGGAAACCGATAGGGGCGTTCAGTGGCAGCCGGTAAAGAGAAATGACCATGCCGACCTGTCCAAGATTGAGGCTGGTATGGAGATCCGGCTGTGCGAAGAGGCCCACGCTTATTTCTCGTCGCAATTCTCCGGTGATATGAGTGCCCGGCTGGATGATCTCCGTTTTGAGCTGGTTCAGGTCTGGAATGATGATGATTTTGTCCGCTTGCAGGAAAACCTGATTGGCCACCTCGTAACCCAGCGCCGTCGCAAGCTCAACCCTACCCTTTTTATTGGTACCACGGATGCGGAGCTTGAAGTTATCTCCCTGTCGAACCTGACCGGGGAGGTTATTCTGGAAACTCTGGGAACGGATAAACACACTGTGCTTGCCCCATCCCTGGCTGAGTTTCTGTCCCTGATAAAACCTGACCTTGATGAACAAGCCTCATTCACTGCCTGAGAACGCTAAAGAACACTATGTATGTAACTGAACTTGTTTTTGAATGTTTTGACAACACGACCATCAGCGCAGTGGAAAAAGCTGTCAATGGGCTGATGGATGTACTTCGCTACAATGGCCAGGTTTATGGCCGGGAATTTCCGCTGCTAATGGGGGAAGGGGAGTTCCGTGTCCGTGCCGTCTGTCCAGAGAAAGACAGCCTGCATGAGAAAAATCACAGCCCCCAGGTTAAGGCGAGCCTTAAGCAACTGGCTGATGCCAGTCTTTTGCGCCCTAAAGTGAAAGTGCTTGGCCGGGATGTTAACTCAGAAGATACCTATGAGCCGGGCACGCCACCGTGGCAACTTCTTTATACCACTTACGTTCACACCTGTTCCCCGTTGCGAAGCGGTGATACCTTGCAGCCAATCCCGCTGTACCGCCTTCCTGCCACCTTTAACGGCGATCACAAGGCCGTGGTAAAATGGCAGACAGAATGGCAGGCGTGCGATGAGCTCCAGATGGCAGGAGCCAGTAAGATTGAGTTCCCGGCTCTGGCAGAGATGCAGGAAGTCGGTACCGATCTGTTCCGCCGGGGATGGGATTTACGTGGACGTATTGAGTTTCTTACCGGTATCCCGACCTATTACTACCAGTACAGGGTTGGCGGAGAGTCAAAGGAACAGGAAGTGTCGCGGTGTTGCCCGAAATGCGGTGGTGATTGGGCATTGAAGGAGCCTTTGCATGATATTTTTTATTTCAAATGCGATGAATGCCGGTTGATATCCAACATGTCCTGGGACTTTTTATAACCGGCATACCTGGGTGAAACAGGGTAACGACGATGTTACCCTTTATTTTCCAGTTTGCTTTCCAATGTATGCAGGCGCGCTTTGAGATCTGCCACTTCCTTTTCCAGCTCGGTAATGCGGGCGTCTGCGTTTGCTTTAGGTGTATCGTGAGCTTTTTGTTCGGGGACAATCCCGTTTTTTTTATACGCCTGGATTGCACTCAACAGTACAGGCATAGGGACAGGCTGGCTTAGTTTGGATTTTACTGCGGCAATGCTTGCCTGTTTTCCTTCTGCATGCAACTGACGCAGGGCTGCTTCGATAAGTGCGGTGTAAGATGTACTCATAATTGCTCACGTTAACGTACTGTTTCCTTCAGATATATTGTCTCACCTTTCTTTTCGCAGCAAGACACTCAGCATGTCAATTTGCTCGCTCCAGTCGGCATCCTGGCTGATCGCTTCACAGAGGAACTGACGTTGTCCGGGTGTCCAGAATTCTGCCTCGTGCAGAGCCAGCCCTTCCGGGATACTGGTAGAAATGATAAATTTTTCAATGGATTTCTTATCTGCTGGCAAGCCAAGCTGTTCAAAAAGTGTCGCTAAATCATGGTGAAAAATTTCCATACTTTACTCCCAGAATTTGCTTTCCGATTAAAGTATAGCCATCCCGGATAGTGAATGACGATTGGCTTTGTAAGAGATCTCTCACACGCGCGTGGGAGATTTGACAGAAATGAATAAGTATTTCTCTTTGTTAACAGACTAAAACAACGTAATTACAGTGGTTTAGGTTGTTTTTGGTGGGTTTTGAGTACTTTTTTATTCAATTAGTGATGTAAGTCGGGTTGTTTCCGTTTGGGAATCAAGTAATCTTTATTCCGTCGGAAGGAACTGACAAACGGAACAGGAACTCAACCACGGAACGGGTCCTCAGGAAGAGGCGGTTATTCAGGACGAATGCCGGCAAGGATTGCAGAACAGGAAGTTGGATCGAGGGATTGTCACTGCAGGCAGGAAGCTTGTAGGTCAGGAAGACTTCGGACTCTCCACGGTTGGAGATAGCACGGAAAGACTTCAGGACGAAGTGAAGGACACCTCCAGGACGGAGAAGAGAGTCGAGACAGGAAGGATCGACGGGTCAAGGTAAGACCAAAGGACACCTCCAGGAAGGAGAAGATAAGGATAGGGCTGAAGGATTCAGCGGTCTCTCAAGGATTGATGCAGGGAGCACAATTGTAGCAGGATAGCTGCGTTAAAGACCTCGGGCGCGACTTTATGTCGCGCCCACCTTTTTTCTGGCGCCGTAAAATTCGGCACAGCAATATGCCTCTCACACCATTGGATTAATCCATTTGGTATAAACCTTTGAGGGATATTACAAAAAGCACCCGGTTGGGTGCTTTTTTGTTGGGTCAGAACTGCTGTGGCATCCGGTGAGGTGGCAGATTGAAACCTACCAGGCTGAATCCGGCCATCACTGCTTCACCTTGGTACAGGTCAAGGCCATCAGCGGAAAACTCAAAATGGTAGCAGGTTACGAACCTCAACCTGCCATTGCTCCTTTGCAGTTTCCAATGTCCACGGGAAACCGATACCAATTGTAACTCCAACTGCTTCAGCCGCCGGGATATCTGAGTGGCAGCAATTTCAGACTGACGTCGTTGTTGCCAGAAGGCTCCGCCTATAAGGGTGACCAGCAATATTCCCAGCAGTGCGTCCATCAGCTCTCCTTGACAGTGCTTTGCAGTGCCAGCAGGGCGTTGCTGAGTGCCGGTGAACACTGTCCATGCAATACAGGAAGCAGGTACATGCGCAATGATGGTATTTGAACCAGGTCTCGGAATATAGCGTTAAACAGTGGCTGGTTACCGTTTCGGGCCAGTGTGAGCAAATACGGCTCTAACAATGCGGGTTCAGACAGCGCGTTCCAGCAGCGTCCGGCTATGGCAACCAAGCCGTCTTCGCTGACAGTATTGGCCAGCCATGACGAAATTGCTTCAACCTGAATACGTTGGTTGGCCCCGGCGAGTGCCCGTATAAGAGTGACATCCCGGTCAGTGGCTGGAATATTGTCGTTCAATAACTCTGCCAGCCGGTTTGCCAGTGAATCCGGCAATTCTGTGTGCTCCAGACATTCCATAAAAGCATCAAATGGCTCACTGGGAAGGTGGGTAAGAGCCCTTCGCAAAACAGTGGTGTTATTGTCACTTTTCAGGCGGGAACAGACATCTGCAATCCCCTGAATGCCGACACCTTGCCAATTATCCCATTCAAGGTTTCCTGACAAATAGTGCTGGGTGTGCTCGTAGTATCGGCTGGCCTGTTGACCGTGCTGTGCGGCAAACAAGGCATGGAACATGGCCATCTTGCTATCTGGTGGCGTGTATGTGTATGGCATTTCCCCCCGATCCTCTGGATCTTCCGGGTTGTCAACAGCACCCAGCGCTTCGGCAATGTAACGGATAAAATCTCCGACAGCTGCCTGCTTGAGCAACCCACGCTCATCCAAAGGAAATTTAAGGAACCAAATCCATGGGCTTGAAACCTCTTTCCAGTAGGCAAACGCAAAAACAGCATGTTGCTGGATAGGGTAGGGATAAGGGGCCTGGTTGGCTTCAACAGCCATAAAGGTTGTGTTATCGACAGGCTGTACCCGGCGGCCTAAGTCAAAAACCTGAAACTGGCACCCAGCCTGGCTGACAATGCCGGAAAGTGTATGCGTCGCGTCCATGAATCATCTTAAATCTTATTCTTACGATTCCCCGAGTATATATACCTGCCAATCAGGAGTCAGGGAAAAATAGGTCATTTGGTGGTATTCTTTCGCGCTACTTTGCCCACCCGGCTCACTTTTCAATGAGGTCGCAAGATGGACAAATACCGTCATACCGCCAGGCTGCTGGCTGAAATGACCGATGTGCTTAAAAACCACGGAGAGTGGCAGGACAAAGCACCTTCAGCTCAATCCATGGCAAGTACTGAACCTTTCGCAATAGACTCACTCTCCCCTATTGAGTGGTTGCAGTGGATTTTTATTCCAAGGATGCAGCAGTTGGTTGATGCCCGGTTACCACTGCCAGAGACGTTTGATATTACACCGTACTTTGAAGAAGCCCTGAAAGAGCAGCCTTGCAGAGGTGATTTGTTGAAACTCACCCGTGAAATCGATTTACTTTACCGGGTTATTCACTGAGCAATAAATGATGCAGGAACAGTTAGAAATTCTTTACCGCGATGAATACCTGATTGCGGTTAACAAACCTTCCGGGATGCTGGTTCATCGCTCTTGGCTGGATAAGGGTGAAACCCGGTTTGTGATGCAGACCCTTCGTGACCAAATCGGCCAGCACGTATTTCCTCTCCACCGGCTGGACCGCCCGACGTCAGGCGTATTGCTGTTTGGCCTTTCGAGCGAAATCGCATCAACCATGATGCCTATGTTTGCCGGCAGGGAGATGAAAAAGACCTATCATGCGGTTGTCCGGGGATGGATGATGGAAGGGGCCGTCCTGGATTATCCGTTGAAGGAAGAATACGACAAAGTAGCGGATAAATTTGCCACTAAAGAGCCTGAATACAAGGATGCAGTTACCGAGTACCATCCGATGGCAAGGGCTGAGCTGCCTATTCCCCTTGGCAAGTTTTCAACCTGCCGTTATTCACTGGTGGAGATGAACCCCCATACCGGCCGCAAACATCAGTTGCGCCGCCATATGCATCATTTAAACCACCATATTATCGGAGATGTAAACCATGGTGACGGTCGCCATAACCGGATTTTCCGCAGTGAATTCAGCGCTCACCAGCTACTGCTTCATGCTTCTGAGCTGCATTTCACCCATCCGGTGACTGAGGAAAAAGTAGAAATTCATGCTCGGGTTGACGCTTGCTGGGACCGTGTACTGAAAGGTCTGGGTTGGAACGGTATGCTGCCGGTGAACCCTGACGCTCAGGGTGCGATTCCCTCTCAAGAGTAAGCGTCAATATGAGAGGCAAAGGGTGTGCATTGAACACACCCTTTGAGTGGACTACAGTTTTTCCAGATCTGCTTCGATCTCTTCGATCTTGGAAGCCACAACTTTTTCAAGGTGGCGTAGATCGCGGAGAATTTTCTTTTTTATATCCTGTTCGGCATGCTCTTTGGCGACTATCTGATCCAACTCATCAATGATCAGGGACAGGCTGCGGTTTATCTCGGTGACTTCGCGGTACTGGTGACTGCCACTGTCAACCAGCACATTTTTACGTTGGCGCGGATACTTGAATTTCACGCTTTTTGCGAACAACTCCCCTTTTGCTTTCACAAAATAGATCTTCAGCGTGTCGTAAGATGCTTCTTGACGAAGGGTATAGCGCTCAATTTTTTCCGGGTTGTCGATACCAATGCTTTTCAGGTTTGGGTACATAGGCGCCTCTTTACTGCATGATTTTTATCCAGTGTAGACTATCAGCAAATCTGGTTACCGGTAGGATTACCCCGCCGAGTTGTGGCGTTGATCCCGTGTTAAACATGATCTGCAAGGTTCTCGACCAGCGATGCCCTTAGAGTGTCCTGCTGCGCATCCGTCAGGGCGGTTCCGTCTGTGTGAGTGACAATAAAAAAGTCTTCAGCACGTTCGCCGATAGTGGTGATTTTGGCTGCGTGAACGGAAACCGACTCTTTGGCAAAAACAGCACCTACTCTGGCCAGAAGCCCAGGCATATCGAGTGCGACCAGCTCCATCAGGGTACGTTTCCCGGTTTTGGTTGGCAGAAAGTCGACTTTGGTTTTGACGGTAAAGTGCTGCAGTTTCCTGGGGGCCCTGCGTTTGACTATTTTCACCGGTCCGTCGCTCTTTAACGAGTTGCACACTTCATCCACGACAGTGTCGTGGCGATCTGGCGTGATAGCATCCCCATTTGGGTCAAGTACCACAAATGTATCCAGGGCAAACCCGTCTTTGCTGGTCATAATCTGCGCATCATGGACACTGAGGTTTTTCTTATCCAGTGCCGCTACCACGCGGGCAAACAGGCTGACCCTGTCTTTGCTGTACACAAAAATCTCGGTTCCACCCCGAGTGGCGTTTTTACTGACTAATACCAGCGGTTCATTGTTGTCATGCCTGAGCAGATGCGCGCTGTGCCAGGCAATTTGTTTGTGTGTATGACGCAGGAAATAGTCAGCCTTAAACCGGTGCCAAAGGACTTCGATTTCACGCGCAGCAAATCCCTGGGAGCGGAGCAGGGCACTGGCGAGGTGCTGGTTGTGACGGATTCGGTCGCGGACATCCGGTGGATTTTCCAGGCCACGGCGCAGTGCTCGTTGGGTGGAGTAATACAGCTCTGCCAACAGGGTACGTTTCCAGCTGTTCCAAAGCTCCGGATTGGTAGCGTTGATATCTGCGACCGTCAGGCATACCAGCAAATCAAGGCGTTCTTCATCCCGCACTTTTGAGGCAAATTCTCGGATGACATCCGGGTCATAGATATCCCGCCGCTGGGCGGTGACAGACATTAACAGGTGGTTCCGCACCAGCCATGAGACCAGATTGGCTTCCGGCTTGGACAGGCCATGGTCAATACAGACTTGCCAGACTTCTTCCGCTCCGATTTCTGAGTGATCCCCGCCACGGCCTTTACCGATATCATGGAAAATGGCAGCCAGTATCAACAATTCACGTTTGTTAATCCGTGGAAGCACTTCACAGCAGATCGGATGGCGCTCGCGGTATTTCTCCTTGGTAAACCGGTTAATGTGCTTGAGAAGCCGTATTGTGTGCTCGTCAACGGTGTAAACATGGAACAGGTCAAACTGCATCTGGCCGACAATCTGGCTCCATTGCGGCAGGTATGCGGACATCACACCGTGACGATGCATCAGGGTGAACACCCGGGTCAGGGCGTTTGGGTGGCGAACCAGTTCCATAAATTTTGCCCGTGCTTCGGGGATATCGCACAGGAATCGGTTAAGCCTGCGACGGGCGGTACGGAGTTGCCTGAGGGTTGCCGCAGAAATTCCTTTAATCTCACTGTCCCCGGCTAGGTGCAGGAACAGGTCGAGGATGGTATCCGGGCGAGCTTGAAAGAGTGCCGGTTTGCGCGCTTCAATAAGGTTTCCCTTCAGTTGGAAATCCTCATCGATGACGCTGACTTTGTCGCCATCTGTTTCACCAAGAATAGCCTGTTCAAAAAGCTGGAGCAGCATATGGTTAAGCTCAGCCACGCGGCCCAGTGTCCGGAAAAAGTCCTTCATCATGAACTCAACACCGCGATTCCCTTCTCCCTGGTAACCGAGTGTTTCTGCGACTGCTGCTTGGTAACCAAAAGTCAGCCGGTTGTCATAACGGCGAAGGTGCAAGTGAAGGGCAAAACGAATGCGCCAAAGCATGTTCTGGCACTCATTGAGTTCCCGGTACTCTGCATCGGTCAGGAACCCAAACCGGCTCATTTCCATCAGGGTAGTCGCCCCGAAATGGCGACGGGCGACCCAGCTCAATGTGTGGATGTCTCGAAGGCCTCCTGGGGTGGATTTGATGTCCGGCTCCAGGTTGAAAGCGGTGTCATGGTAACGGGCATGCCGTTCAACCTGCTCCTGTACTTTGGCTCGGAAAAAGATATCACTGGGCCAAAAGTTTTCTGCGTGGATCCGCATTTTCAATCGGTGGAACAGTGCTTTGTTCCCACACAGCAAACGGGCTTCCTGAAGGTTGGTAGCAACCGTCAGGTCGTCGAGACCTACCGCGACGCATTCATCCAGGGTGCGGACACTGTGCCCAACCTCCAGTTTGAGATCCCAGAGCAGGGTAATGAACTCACTGATCTTTGCTTCGGTATCTTTGTCGATATTGCTGTCACTGAGCAAAAGCAGATCTATGTCGGACAGCGGATGCAGTTCTCCTCTGCCATAACCGCCCACTGCAATCAGGGACAGTGTTGGACTCTGGGTAAATCCAAAATGAGTCCATAACCGGCCGAGCAGACTGTCCATATACGACGCTCGCTCAAAAACCAGGTCTGCGACGGGAGCCTGTTGCAGGAAACGCTCTTTCTGTTGCTCGAAGAAAAGTGCCAGTTGCGGTTTCAGTGACGCTGCGCAGAGGTCAGTTTCCTGAAGTGAGTCTGGCGGGAGAAGTGTATCAGTCATTGCATTCCCTGCAGTTAGTCGTGCTGTATTCTTATTATCGGAGCATAAAAAAGCCGGCGCAAAGGCCGGCTTTTTTACAATATTACTTGGTCACAACGTGGCGGGGGAAATCTTCTTCCGCACGTAGCGTCAGCACTTCGCAGCCGTTGTCTGTTACCAGAATGGTGTGCTCGTACTGGGCTGACTTTTTACGGTCAGCGGTATAAACGGTCCAGCCGTCTTCATCATCAAGCTCGGTTGAGAATTTACCGGCGTTGATCATTGGTTCAATGGTAAAGCACATACCCGGCTTAAGTACGGTCCGGTCGTTGTTTTTGTAGTGGACAACCTGAGGCTCTTCATGGAATTCGGCACCAATACCGTGGCCACAGTAGTCACGCACAATAGAGTAGCGTGCATTGCTGTTTTTAATGTGCTTCTGGATGGTTGTACCCAGGTCGCCCACCGTAGCCCCCGGTTTCACTTTACGGATTGCAGCGTAAAGTGATTCCTGGGTCACGCGGCAAAGGCGGCGATCTTCCAGTGATACTTCACCGATGAGGAACATCTTGGAGGTATCGCCGTGGTAGCCGTCTTTGATAACAGTGATATCAAGGTTGATGATGTCGCCATCTTTCAGGACATCCTCATCGCATGGGATACCGTGGCAAACCACGTAGTTGATAGATGTGCAGATGGATTTCGGGAATCCGTGGTAGTTCAGTGGAGCGGGTACAGCGCCCTGAACTTCTGTGATGTACTTGTGGCAGATATCATCCAGTTCACGGGTGGTAACGCCTGCTTTTACATGCGGTTCGATCATTTCAAGAACTTCAGCGGCCAGTCGACCGGCTACCCGCATTTTTTCGATTTCTTCGGCAGTTTTGATGACTATGCCCATTACACACTCTCTGCTGTAAATAATTAGCAATCAATATATGGTATCAATCCGCTGTGATTCTGGAAACCTCGGCGTGATTCCTTATGCCATGAAAGCGACATTGCCACTGGATTCCAGTAGTCATTTTGTGGTATAAAGCGCGCCGACTGTGAAAGTAAGAAAGCAGCCCGAAATTTGGGCTTTTCAATTACACAGTCAATATATCTTTATTTATTAACGTTAACTCACACACATACCGGCACATGTTCCGGGGTGCCTGCCTGATGCTTTAATCAGATGGGTCGGCGGCATGGGGTATGTGGAGGCTTAACCCCAACGAGGAAAACTCAATGGCAACTGTATCAATGCGCGATATGCTGAAGGCCGGTGTGCACTTCGGTCACCAGACCCGTTACTGGAACCCAAAGATGAAGTCATACATCTTTGGTGCTCGTAACCGTGTTCACATCATCAACCTTGAAAAAACTGTACCAATGTTCAACGGCGCACTGGCTGAAATCACTAAGCTGGGTGAGCGTAAAGGCAAACTGCTGTTTGTTGGTACTAAGCGCGCTGCGAGCGAAGCTGTTAAGGCAGCTGCAGAAAGCTGTGACCAGTACTATGTGAACAACCGTTGGTTGGGCGGTATGCTGACTAACTGGAAAACTGTTCGCCAGTCAATCAAGCGTCTGAAAGATCTGGAAACTCAGTCTACCGACGGTACTTTCGACAAGCTGACCAAGAAAGAAGCGCTGATGCGCACTCGCGAAATGGAAAAGCTTGAGAAGTCACTGGGCGGTATCAAGAACATGGGTGGTCTGCCTGACGCTCTGTTCGTTATCGACGCAGATCACGAGCACATCGCTATCAAAGAAGCGAACAACCTGGGCATCCCAGTATTCGCAGTAGTTGATACCAACTCTGATCCAGATGGCGTTGACTACGTTATCCCAGGCAACGACGACGCAATCCGTGCAGTTCAACTGTACCTGGATGCGGTTTCTGTCTCTTACAAAGAAGGCCGTAACCAAGACATCGTTGCTCAGGCTGAAGACGAGCTGGTAGAAGTAGCTGAGTAAGTCTACAAGCTCCTTGTGAGCGTCCTTAGTGAGCAGCATGAACTGCACGCTGTAAGCTAAGTATGGTTATCAGGGGCCACCAGAATCGGGGCCCCTGAATTTTACCTGAACTGTATCGAATTGAGGATTGAATCATGGCTGTTACTGCTGCCCTGGTAAAAGAACTGCGCGAACGTACTGGCGCAGGTATGATGGAATGTAAGAAGGCGCTGGTTGAAACCAACGGCGACATCGAGCTGGCAATTGAAAACATGCGTAAGAGCGGTGCTGCTAAAGCTGCTAAGAAAGCAGGTAACGTAGCTGCCGAAGGCACCATCATCATCAAAGATGCAAACGGTGTTGCTGCTCTGGTTGAAGTTAACTGCCAGACTGACTTCGTTGCTAAAGACGGTAACTTCACCGCTTTCGCAAACGAAGTAGCTGAAGCTGCCCTGGCTTCAAAAGCAAGCGTAGAAGAGCTGCAAGCTCAATTCGAAGAAGCTCGCGTTGCACTGGTTGCTAAGATCGGTGAAAACGTTTCTATCCGTCGCGTACAGTACGTTGAAGGTGTTGAGCTGGCCTCTTACCGTCACGGCGACCGCATCGGTGTTGTTGTTGCTGGTGAAGGTGACGCTGAAACTCTGAAGCACGTTGCTATGCACGTTGCAGCTTCTAAGCCTGAGTACGTAACTCCAGACGACGTGCCAGCTGACGTAGTTGAAAAAGAGAAGCAAATCCAAATCGAAATCGCGATGAACGAAGGCAAGCCTGCTGAAATCGCTGAGAAGATGGTTATCGGCCGCATGAAGAAGTTCACCGGCGAAGTTTCTCTGACTGGTCAAGCGTTCATCATGGAACCTAAGAAGACCGTTGGCGAAATCCTGAAAGAAAAAGGCGCTTCAGTTTCTACCTTCGTACGCCTGGAAGTAGGTGAAGGTATCGAGAGACAAGAAGTAGACTTCGCTGCTGAAGTTGCTGCTGCTCAGAAGATCTAATTGATCTTGTAGCAAATATCAAAGACCGCAGTCCGAAACGCTGCGGTCTTTTCACAACTCCATCCCCGATTGTGCCAAAAAAGGTAAAAACAATGACCACAAATCCTAAACCTGTTTATCAACGAATCCTGCTGAAACTGAGTGGTGAAGCACTGCAGGGTGCCGAAGGTTTTGGTATCGATCCTGCTGTACTTGATCGTATGGCTCAAGAAGTCAAAGAATTGGTTGAACTCGGTGTTCAGGTTGGTGTGGTTATCGGTGGCGGAAACCTTTTCCGTGGCGCCGGCCTTGCTGAAGCAGGGATGAACCGAGTTGTGGGTGACCACATGGGTATGTTGGCGACTGTGATGAACGGCCTGGCAATGCGTGATTCGCTGCACCGTGCCTATGTGAACGCCAAATTGATGTCTGCTATCCCTCTTAACGGTGTGTGTGACAACTACAGCTGGGCAGAGGCTATCAGCCAGCTGCGTAACGAGCGCGTAGTTATTTTCTCCGCCGGTACTGGCAACCCATTCTTCACTACCGACTCTGCAGCCTGCCTGCGCGGTATTGAAATTGAAGCTGACGTTGTAATCAAAGCTACCAAGGTAGATGGCGTATTCTCAGAAGATCCGGCAAAGAACCCGGACGCGGAACTTTATGGTAAGCTCTCTTACCAGGAAGTTCTGGAGAAAGAGTTGAAAGTTATGGACCTGGCTGCGTTTACGCTGGCGCGTGATCATGGTATGCCTATCCGCGTTTTCAACATGAACAAGCCTGGTGCTCTCCGTCGCGTTGTGATGGGCGAGCCTGAAGGCACTCTGATTTCTAACGCATAAGCCTGAACAGTGGCATAATATGCCGGTTACGATCCCAGAAAGGATAAAAACGTGATTAACGAAATTAAAGAAGATGCAAAACAACGCATGGAAAAAAGCGTTGAAGCACTGCGCAACACCCTGGCAAAAGTACGTACAGGCCGCGCGCACCCAAGCATTCTGGATGGCATCTCCGTTGAGTACTACGGTGCAAAAACGCCTCTGAAGCAACTGGCTTCTATTACTACCGAAGATTCACGCACTTTGGCACTGACTGTGTTTGACCGTCAGGTTGCGCCAGCAGTAGAAAAAGCGATCATGGCTTCAGATCTGGGTCTGAACCCAATGTCTGCAGGCACTGTTATCCGCGTTCCTCTTCCTCCATTGACAGAAGAGCGTCGTCGCGATCTGGTTAAGGTTGTACGTGGCGAAGCTGAACAAGGCCGTGTTGCTGTGCGTAACATTCGCCGTGACGCAAACAGTGATCTGAAAGCACTTCTGAAAGAAAAAGAAATCTCCGAAGATGAAGATCGTCGTGGTCAGGATGATATTCAAAAGCTGACAGATGCTGCGATCAAAAACATTGATGCGGTTCTTGAAGCCAAAGAAAAAGAGTTGATGGAAGTCTAATTCCCGCTACACTCTTCGGCTCTGAATGAAGCGCTGTGCGGGCAGCACAGCGCTTTTTGCGTATTTTAGAGGTGCTATGACTAAGCAAACCGTTGACACGTTGCTTGATACAACATTGCTCCCTCAGCATATCGCCGTCATTATGGATGGCAACGGCCGATGGGCGAAGGCCCGGGGGAAAGCCCGAGTTTTCGGGCATAAAGCAGGTGTCGAAGCTGTACGCAGAACCGTATCAGCAGCCAATCGGTTGGGAATTAAAGTATTAACGTTGTTTGCTTTCAGCAGCGAAAATTGGCGACGTCCTGAAGAGGAAGTCAGCCTGTTGATGGATCTGTTCGTTACTGTCCTGACCCGGGAGGCCCGACGGCTTCATAAAAACGGAGTCCGTTTAAAAATAATCGGTGATACCAGTCGTTTCAGTGAAAATCTGCGTGACAAGATTGCGTCAGCAGAGGCAATGACGGCCCAAAACGAAGGTATGACCCTGAATATCGCCGCAAATTACGGTGGGCAGTGGGATATCGCCCAGGCGGCAAAACGTATCGCTCAACTGATTGAGGATGGAAAGCTTGTCAGCGGTGCGGTAAATGAATCACTTGTAGAGAAATGTTTAACCACTGCTGAGATGCCGCAGGTTGATCTGCTAATTCGTACCAGTGGTGAATGCCGCATCAGTAACTTTATGTTGTGGCAAGCGGCCTATGCTGAATTCTATTTTACAGAACAGTTTTGGCCAGATTTTGATGAGCAAAGTCTCTCGGATGCCATTGCCTGGTATGTCTCGCGTGAACGTCGTTTTGGCTGCACGGGCGACCAGATAAAAGCAATGATGAAACAATAAGATTGGCAATATAAGAGGAAATGGTTTGCTCAAACAACGTGTTTTGACAGCGCTAGTGCTTGCTCCGTTAGTTGTCGCGGGAATCTTTTACCTTCCCCCTTTTCCGTTTTTCGTCGCGTTGATGCTGGTTACTTTGCTGGGGCACTGGGAGTGGACACAGTTTATTCCGGGTGACAGTAAAATTCGTTCGTTGATTCCTCAGGTTGTTGCCTTGGGGGCCAGCGCTATCTTAATTCCTTTCGATGTAGACAGTATCAATCACCTGGCGATGGGCAGCGTTGAAATCGTTGGTGCCGGTGTTGCATGGTGGCTTCTGGCTGCAGGTTTCGTACTTACGTATCCTCGCAGTGCATCCTGGTGGTCTCACAGCAGTTTACTGCGCCATCTTTTCGGTATCATGACACTGGTTCCCTTTTTCTGGAGTGTTCTGATACTTCGCTATGCCCATCTACCTGAAGAACCATTTTATGGTGCAAAGCTGCTTCTGTTGGTATGCCTGATGGTATGGGCGGCAGACAGTGGTGCTTATTTTGCCGGCAAAAAGTTTGGCAAGCGTAAGATGGCGCCAAATGTCAGCCCGAACAAAACTGTAGAAGGCCTGGCAGGGGGTGTTATTGCAGCAATCCTCGTTTCTTTTGGTGCGGCAGAAGCCTTCAATATTGAATTCTCAAGTGCTGCAGCGCTGGGCGGTGTAACTCTGGTTACCGTACTGGCTTCGGTTCTGGGAGATTTGGCAGAGAGCATGTTTAAACGTGTATCCGGTGTAAAGGATAGCGGAAATATTTTACCTGGCCATGGAGGCATTCTGGACCGTATAGACAGTTTAACAGCTGCGTTCCCGGTATTTACCCTGTTGTACTTCTGGCAGATGTAAGATAACAATCGCCCCTTTAAACTGTATATAAGGGGCGATTTTCGTCAAACAGGTTTGATTTATGCGTAAGCTAACCTTACTCGGTGCGACTGGCTCTATCGGTGCCAGCACGCTTTCAGTGATTGAACACAACCCTTCCTCCTACCAAGTCGTCGCTCTGGCAGCCAACAGCAATGTGGAAAAAATGCATGCTCTTTGTCGGAAGTGGAAGCCAGCCTACGTTGCCATGGGCTGTGAGAAAAGTGCCCAGCAACTAAGCAGTCTTTTAAAAGCCGAAGGGTTGGTTTGTAATGTACTGTTTGGCGAACAAGGACTGTGTGACGTCGCATCATTGGAAGAAGTCGACACAGTTATGGCGGCTATTGTTGGTGCCGCCGGCTTGATGCCAACCATGGCAGCCGTAAAGGCAGGAAAGCGTGTGTTGCTGGCTAACAAAGAAGCATTGGTGATGTCAGGGCAGTTGTTTATTGATGCTGTTCACCAGTACGGTGCTGAGCTTCTTCCGGTAGACAGTGAACACAACGCCATTTTCCAGTGCCTTCCTGAGGCCGTGCAACGACAGCCGGGTCGGTGTGACCTGTCTGGACAGGGTGTAAGCCATATCCTGCTGACCGGCTCTGGTGGGCCTTTCAGGTATAGCGATATTGGGACTCTGGCTGATGTAACACCAGCGATGGCGATTGCCCACCCTAATTGGTCAATGGGACCAAAAATCTCTGTCGATTCAGCGACAATGATGAACAAAGGCCTCGAGTATATCGAAGCACGTTGGCTGTTTAATGCCAGTCGTGAACAACTTAAGGTAGTGATTCACCCACAGTCTGTTATCCATTCAATGGTGCAGTACCGGGATGGCTCTGTACTTGCTCAAATGGGCCAACCTGATATGCGAACGCCGATCGCAAATGCGATGGCTTATCCTGAGCGTATTGTTGCAGGTGTGGCACCCTTGGATTTCACGCAACTGGGGGAATTGACATTCCTTGCACCAGATTTCGCCCGTTACCCGTGTCTGAAGCTGGCCATTGATGCCTGTTATACGGGGCAGGCAGCCACGACGACACTGAATGCAGCCAATGAAGTTGCGGTTGCTGCATTCCTTGCTGGAAAAATTCGTTTTACTCAGATTGCTGAAGTGAATGCCGCTGTCCTTGAACACGCTCCGATTGAAAGTGCTGACAGCTTGGATTGGTTGCTGGAGGTCGATAGAATGGCAAGGGTTTACGCCACGGAACAGGTTGCTAAGGTGACAATATGATGGGATTTCTTTGGGATACCGGGGCTTTTCTTTTAGCGTTGGGTGTCCTGATCACCGTGCATGAGTTCGGCCATTTTTGGGTGGCCCGGCGATGCGGGGTCAAAGTTGAGCGCTTCTCTATTGGCTTTGGTAAGGCCATTTGGCGCAAGACCGGAAAGGACGGAACCGAATACACCCTGGCGATGATTCCCCTTGGCGGTTACGTCAAAATGGTGGATGAGCGGGTTGATGACGTGCCTGCTGACCAAGTTGATCAAGCATTTAACCGAAAACCCTTATGGCAGCGAAGTGCTATTGTGGCCGCTGGGCCATTGGCGAATTTCCTGTTCGCTATCGTTGCATACTGGCTGGTATTTATCATAGGTGTACCGTCTATCAAGCCGGTAATTGGTGAGGTGGCTCCGCAATCAATTGCCGCAGAAGCGGGAATTGAGCCGGGAATGGAACTTAAGTCTATATCCGGCGTCAAAACGCCTAACTGGGAAGCGGTCAATATGGCTGTTATTTCCCATATTGGTGATAACAGCATGGCGGTTGACGTTTCACCGGATGGCAGTGACTACACACTGGACAAAACGTTGAACCTTACATCCTGGTCGTTTGACCCGGAGACCCAGTCGGCACTGAACACCTTAGGTATTACGCCTTATTCTCCTGCCATTCTCAACGAAGTCTCGCAGGTTGTAGACGGGAGTCCGGCGGTAAAAGCTGGACTGGATGTAGGTGATGAAATTGTCTCAGTGAACGGAAAGCCATTCACTGATTGGCGAAGCGTCGTTGAGGTGATTCGAGCCAACCCGGGTAAGCAGGTGTCCTTGGAAGTGAAGAAAGCGGGCGTGCTTTCTGACCTGACACTGGTACCGGAAAGCCGGAAAGCCGGTGAACTGAATATTGGTTATGCCGGATTTGCTCCCAAAATGGAGCCTTGGCCAGAGTCATACCGATTTGATTTGCAGTTTGGGGCATTGGAAGCAATTCCACAGGCGCTGGACAAAACTTGGCAGGTTGTTTCCCTGACATTTGATATGCTGACCAAGCTGATTACCGGTGACGTAGCTATCAAAAACCTTAGCGGCCCAATCTCGATCGCGAAAGGGGCAGGGCAAACTGCTGATTATGGTTTAGTATACTTTCTCAGTTTTTTGGCGTTAATCAGTGTGAATTTGGGCATCATTAACCTGTTGCCTCTGCCGGTGCTTGATGGTGGACACCTTATGTTCTTCGGCATCGAAGCAATCACACGCAAGCCTGTTTCTGAGCGCATTCAGGACTTGGGATATCGTCTTGGGTCGGCCATCATCGTCTGTTTAATGGCGGTGGCGCTGTTCAACGATTTTGCCCGACTTTAAAAAATAAGCAGTAGCAAGGATATAACAGTATTCAATGGCGATAAAAAAGTTACTACTGGCCTCACTATTACTTGGTAGTGCGTCGGTACAGGCGAACGACTTTGTCGTAAAAGATATCAAGTTCGAAGGTCTTCAGCGCGTAAGCCTGGGTGCTGCCCTGCTGGCCATGCCTGTCCGGGTTGGCGACGATGTAAACGACAAGGATGTGGCCGATATCATTCGTTCTCTCTTTGCATCAGGAAACTTCGAAAATATTCGCGTTCTCCGTGATGGTGAAACCCTGATTGTCAAAGTGATTGAGCGCCCGACTATTGCCAGCATCTCTTTTTCTGGCAATAAAGCCATTAAAGACGAACAGCTGAAAGAAAACCTGTCTGCTTCAGGGTTACGAGTCGGTGAAGCACTTGACCGTACCAAGCTCAGTGAAGTTGAAAAAGGCTTAGAAGATTTTTATTACAGTGTCGGTAAATATGGCGCGACGGTGAAAGCCGTGATCACACCGCTTCCGCGCAATCGAGCAGACGTAAAGTTTGTATTCACAGAAGGTGTGTCCGCCAAGATCAAGCAGATCAACTTCATTGGTAACCATGTTTTTACTGATCAAGAGCTGCGAGACGTATTCAAACTGCAGGCTAATGTACCTTGGTGGAATTTTCTTGGAGATGAAAAATACCAGAAACAGGTGCTGGCGGGAGACCTTGAGAACTTACGTTCCTTTTACCTCAACCGCGGTTACCTGAAATTCCGGGTGGAATCAACGGAAGTTTCCATTTCTCCGGACAAGAAAGGTGTTTACATCACCCTCAATGTTGAGGAAGGCGAACCATACACTGTTGCCGGAGTGAACTTCCGCGGTGAGCTGAATGGTAATGAAGCTGAATACGAAAAGCTGGTAACGTTCAAAGACGGCGACGTATACAACGGCGCGCTGGTTACTGACTTGGAAGAAGCTATCAAGAAGAAACTGGGTGAGCAGGGCTACGCCTACCCACAAGTCTTTACCATGCCAGAGTTTGACGACAACGATAAGCGCGTTACCTTGACCGTGAACGTCGACCCGGGCAAGCGCATTTACGTACGCCGTATCAGTTTTACTGGTAACACCATTACCGAAGATGAAGTGCTGCGCCGTGAAATGCGCCAGATGGAAGGCTCCTGGCTCAATGCCAAAGCGGTAGAGCGTGGTAAAGAGCGTCTTAACCGTCTGGGGTTCTTTGAAACTGTAGATGTACAAACCCAGCGTGTACCTGGAACTGACGACGAAGTTGACATCGTTTATACCGTTAAAGAGGCTAACTCAGGCAGTGTGAACTTCGGTGTTGGCTTTGGTACTGAATCCGGCCTCAGTTTCCAGGCAGGCCTCCAGCAGGATAACTTTGCCGGTACAGGTAACCGGGTAGGTATTAACGCTATGGTTAATGATTACTCCAAGAGCCTGACGCTGGACTATCGTGACCCGTATTTCACCCTGGATGGAATTAGCCTTGGTGGTAAGGTGTTTTACAACGAGTTTGAAGCTTCTGATGCCAACATCGTTGACTATAACAACCAAAGCTACGGTGCATCGCTGACCTGGGGTTTCCCGTTTGATGAACTTAACTACTTCGATTTTTCAATCGGGTACACCCACAACCTGATTTCGAACCTCGAAAGCTACTACCAAATCGACAAGTTTAAAGAAGTGCAGGAGAAAAACCTGACATCTGATGGTGGTCTCGAGGTCGACGATTTTGACTGGTCCATTTCCTGGACGCGTAACAACCTGAACAAGGGTTATTTCCCAACAGCAGGTAACTACCAGCGTGCGTACTACCGGATGACCATTCCAGGGTCGGATGTTCAGTTCTTCAAGATGCAATACGATGTGCGTCAGTATATACCGCTCAATGAGGGGCATGACTTCACGTTGTTGCTGCGCGGTCGCCTGGGTTATGGGAACGGGTATGGTAAAGCCGGAGACAATGAACAGCTGCTGCCGTTCTACGAGAATTTCTATGCAGGTGGTTTCTCAACCCTGCGTGGTTTCCGTTCCAATACTGCTGGTCCGAAAGCTGTGTATAATACCGGTGGCGCATCCGGCACCAACAACCCGGTATATGAAGGAACTGATGAGTCTGTGGGTGGTAATGCCACTGCCCTGGCCAGTGTTGAGCTGATCGTTCCTACGCCATTTGCCTCGCCAGAGATCCAGCGTTCTATCCGTACCAGTGTGTTTGTGGATGCCGCATCTGTCTGGGATACTGAATTTGATCCAAATGTCCCGATTGCCAGTGGCTCTCAGTATGTTTATGACTACTCAGATCCAATGAATTACCGGGCATCTTATGGTGCAGCGCTGCAGTGGATGTCCCCAATGGGACCGTTGGTATTCTCTGTTGCTAAACCAATCAAAAAATATGAGGGTGATGATGAAGAGTTCTTCACATTCACCATCGGACGTACATTCTAATTGTTGACTGTGAGGGAATCGTTTTGAATCGTATGGTTAAAGCTGCCGGTTTGAGCCTGGCTATTATCTCTGCTTCGTTTTACGCTCAGGCCGCCGATGCCGCGCAGAAAATTGGATATGTTGCGACTAACCAGGCTATGCAACAGCTGGCTAAGCAAAGTAATCTGGGTGATAAGCTTCGCAAAGAATTCAAAGACCGTATCGATGAGGTCAAGCGTCTTGAAGAAAAAGCCAAAACGAAAGTGGACAAACTGAAGCGCAACGGCGAACTGATGAGTGCGGATGAGCGCACCAAGCTTCAGCGTGAAATTCAGTCAATGGAGTCTGATTTCAAACTTAAGGTTCAGGCTCTGCAGGAAGACCAGCGCCGTCGTGGGGCTGAAGAAGAGCAAAAATTGGTTAAAAAGCTTAAAGATGCAATCAACGCAGTAGCGAAGAAAGAAGGCTATGACATGGTGATCGACGCTAATGCTGTTCTCTATGCCAAGCCTTCTGACGATTTGTCTGCCAAGGTCATCAAAGCAGTAAAATAAGTTATAGGTAGAAGATGGTTTCATTTACGCTTGCAGAAGTTGCAGAAAAAATCGGCGCCGAATATGTCGGTGACGGCTCAGAGGTTATCCACTCTGTTGCCGGCTTGGATAAGGCTGGCAAAGGGCAGGTGACCTTCCTGTCGAACAGTAAATATCGTAAGCACCTGGAGTTGTGCGAAGCGAGTGCTGTCATTGTAAAAGAGACAGACCGCGAATTTTGCAAGGGTAATGCACTGGTTATGCGCGATCCGTATCTGGGCTTTGCCTTGGTCGCGCAAATTTTTGATACTACGCCACGCTGTGCTTCAGACATCGCACCGAGTGCCTATATTGCCGAAGATGCAAAATTGGGTGAGGGTGTGTCTGTTGGCCACAATGCCGTGATTGAGTCTGGCGTTGAGCTCGGCGACAACGTTCAAATCGGCGCAGGCTGCTTTGTTGGTAAAAATGCCCGAATTGGCTCCAACACCAAGCTGTGGGCTAATGTGTCTGTTTACCACAACGTTGTAATGGGTGAGTCTTGCCTGGTTCAATCTGGAACCGTGATCGGTTCTGATGGGTTTGGCTATGCCAATGACCGTGGACGTTGGGTTAAGATCCCTCAGTTAGGTAGTGTACGTATTGGTGACCGTGTGGAAATTGGTGCCTGTACGACCATCGACCGTGGTGCTTTGGATGACACAGTCATCGAAGACGGTGCAATTATCGACAACCAGTGCCAGATTGCACATAATGTCTCGATCGGTGAAAATACTGCAATAGCTGGAGCTACCGTCATGGCTGGCAGCCTCAAAGTGGGCAAGCAGTGTATTATTGGTGGTGCCAGCGTATTTAATGGTCATATGGAAATTGCCGATGGTGTAACTGTTACCGGCATGGCCATGGTGATGCGCCCTATTACTGAACCAGGGGTGTATTCATCAGGTATTCCTGTGCAGTCAAACCGCGAATGGCGGAAAAATACTGCAAGGGTGATGCGAATTGAGGAAATGCATCAACGCCTGAAAGCGTTGGAGAAAAAGCTGGACGAGCCGGAATAATTCCCGCGCTGCTTGAAAGGCCCGCTACAGATGCGGGCCATTTTGCTTTTATCCAAAAATAACCTCTCTGATTTGAAACGGGAATACAGCTTTGAGTCGTGAAAATAAAACTCTGAATATTACAGAAATCATGTCACTGTTGCCGCACCGCTACCCATTCCTGCTGGTAGACCGTGTAACAGATTTCGAAGAAGGCAAGTACCTTCATGCGATTAAAAACGTGACGTTTAATGAACCACAGTTTACCGGCCACTTCCCGCAGATGCCTGTTTTCCCTGGCGTACTGATCCTGGAAGCTATGGCACAGGCTACTGGTCTGCTGGCATTCAAAACGTTTGGTCAGCCAGCTGACAATGAACTGTATTACTTTGCCAGCATTGATAACGCCAAGTTCCGCCGTCCAGTGAGCCCAGGCGACCAGATGGTAATGGAAGTTGAGTTTGTAAAAGAGCGTCGTGGTATCGCTGCATTTACCGGTGTTGCCAAAGTTGACGGTGCCGTTGTGTGTTCTGCTGACCTGAAATGTGCAAGACGAGAGATTGAACTGTGATTGACCCTACCGCCATCATCCACCCAAGCGCGGTTGTAGAAGAAGGGGCCAAGATCGGCGCGAATGTTCGCATCGGGGCTTTTTCCTACATTGGCGCTGATGTCGAGATCGGTGAAGGAACTGAAATCATGACCCACGTGGTCGTGAAAGGTCCAACCCGTATCGGTAAAGAAAACAAAATTTACCAATTTGCTTCGATAGGTGAAGCCTGTCAGGACCTTAAGTATGCCGGAGAACCGACCCAACTGATTATCGGTGACCGAAATACTATCCGTGAAAGTGTGACCATGCATCGCGGTACCGTTCAGGACAAAGGCAT
The DNA here is from genome assembly GCF_036825535.1 of Parasalinivibrio latis. Taxonomy (GTDB): domain Bacteria; phylum Pseudomonadota; class Gammaproteobacteria; order Enterobacterales; family Vibrionaceae; genus Parasalinivibrio; species Parasalinivibrio latis. The sequence goes on along the minus strand of NZ_CP098812.1, from coordinate 2,943,356 downwards.
CACCAAGGTTGGCAGCGATAACCTGTTTATGATCAATGCCCACGTGGCCCATGATTGTGAAATCGGCGACCGCTGTATCTTCGCTAACAATGCAACCCTGGCTGGTCACGTAAAAGTGGGTGACCAGGCGATTGTCGGTGGCATGTCTGCTATCCACCAATTCTGTGTGGTTGGCAGCCATTGTATGCTCGGTGGCGGTTCAATTGTGGTTCAGGATGTGCCTCCTTACGTGATGGCGCAAGGCAACCACTGCCAGCCGTTTGGTATCAATGTCGAAGGCCTTAAGCGCCGCGGCTTTGATAAAGCGGCAATCCGCGCGATTCGTGCGGTTTACAAAACTATCTATCGTTCTGGAAAGACGTTGGAAGTCGCCAAACAGGAAATTGCTGAGATGGCGAAAGACCAGCCTGAGCTGGATCTGTTTGTAGAGTTCTTCGAGTGTTCTACCCGAGGTGTGATCCGTTGATGGCAAAGCCTCTTCGAATCGGAATTGTCGCCGGAGAAATCTCCGGCGATATTTTAGGTGCCGGTTTTATCCGGGCGGTACGTGAACAATACCCAGATGCTGAGTTTGTTGGCATTGGTGGCCCTCGGATGATTGAAGCTGGCTGTGATGCCCGCTTTGATATGGAAGAGTTGTCGGTGATGGGGCTGGTGGAAGTGCTGGGCCGGTTGCCTCGCCTTCTTAAAGTGAAAAAAGAGCTGGTTCGCTTTTTTACAGACAATCCACCGGATGTGTTCGTCGGAATTGATGCCCCGGACTTTAACCTTCGTCTGGAAAAAGACCTCAAAGATGCTGGTATCAAAACCGTGCATTACGTCAGCCCGTCAGTATGGGCCTGGCGACAAAAGCGTATTTTCAAAATCGCTGATGCAACCAATCTGGTGCTGGCTTTTCTGCCTTTTGAAAAAGCGTTCTACGATAAATTCGATGTGCCGTGCGAGTTTGTCGGGCACACCATGGCCGATGCCATCCCACTAGAGCTGGATAAAAACGAAGCCCGCAAAGCACTCAGGATTGACGAAGGCAAACGCTGGCTAGCGGTATTGCCGGGCAGTCGTGGCAGTGAAGTTGGGATGTTGTCTGCACCATTTATCGAAGCATGCCGAATCCTGAAAGCAAAGTATCCCGACCTCGGCTTTTTGGTTCCTATGGTTAACTCCAAGCGCCGTGAGCAGTTCGAGGCCATCTGGCAACAAACAGCGCCAGAGCTCGACTTTACTATAGTGAATGACAATGCCCGCACAGTGATGACAGCCTCCGATGCAGTGCTCTTGGCTTCCGGTACCGCAGCATTGGAATGCATGCTGGTGAAAAAGCCAATGGTTGTCGGATATAAGGTAAAGCCGGTTACCGCATGGCTTGCCAAGCGTCTCCTTAAAACCAAGTATGTGTCATTGCCGAACATTCTTGCTGACCGGGAGCTGGTTAAAGAGTTGCTTCAGGAAGACTGCACGGCAGAGAGCCTTGCCGCTGAAGTGGATCGACTGCTAGGCAGCGATAACTCTGAACTTATAGCCACCTTCAATGTACTCCACGAACAAATCCGTTGTGATGCTGACCATTCAGCTGCAAATGCAGTACTGTCCTTGATTGACCGGACTCCTCAACATGTTTGAACCCTTTGTATACCCCGATGCTCGCCTGATTGCGGGTGTTGATGAAGTGGGCCGAGGCCCGCTTGTCGGCGCAGTAGTCACTGCTGCCGTTATCCTTGATCCAAATAACCCTATCGAGGGTCTGACAGATTCGAAAAAACTGAGTGAGAAAAAACGCCTGGCTCTGTTTGATGAAATCAAGGAAAAGGCACTGGCGTGGTCTCTTGGTCGCGCAGAACCTGAAGAAATTGATGAGCTGAATATTCTCAAGGCAACCATGTTGGCGATGCAGCGCGCCGTTGCAGGCCTCAATATCCAGCCAGACTTTGTACTGATTGACGGTAACCGGGTACCGGAACTGCCGATGGCGGCCCAGGCTGTAGTAAAAGGTGACTTACGTGTGGCTGAAATCAGCGCCGCGTCCATTATTGCCAAAGTAACCCGCGACCATGAAATGGAAGAGCTGGATAAGCGTTTTCCACAGTATGGTTTTGCCAAGCATAAAGGTTACCCTACGAAAGCACACTTTGAGGCTTTGGCCGAACATGGCCCGTTAGAAGAATACCGCAAGAGTTTTAAGCCTGTCCGTAAGGCGCTGGGGCTGGAAGATTAGGTTCCGGTGCTGATTGCTTGCACATTTTGCCGGGCTTTGACGGACGTCAGCGCTAATACACGATAAACTAATTACCAAGATAGAAGATCTGCAAGAGAAATATGGCTGATCCCCGTTTTATACACCTGCGCATTCACAGTGACTACTCCATGGTAGATGGACTGTCAAAAGTGCCGCCACTTGTTAAAAAGGTGGCAGAAATTGGCATGCCTGCAATGGCTCTGACAGACTTCACCAACCTGTGTGGCTTGGTGAAGTTTTATAACACTGCACAAGGCTGCGGTGTAAAGCCAATTATTGGTGCAGACTTTAAAATGCAGCTCGATGAGTTCGGTGACGAACTCTGTAATATCACCGCACTTGCTGCAGATGACGACGGTTATAAAAACCTCACGCTTCTTATCTCTCGTGCTTACCTGCGGGGGCATGTCCAGCATATTCCGGTAATCGACAAAAGCTGGCTGGCGGATTTAAAGCAGGGACTTATCCTGATTTCCGGTGGCCGCCATGGTGATGTGGGTAAAGCGCTCCTTAAGGGAAACCAGGCGGTCGCTGAACAGTGCGTTTCTTTCTATAAAGAACATTTTCCTGATTCCTATTATATGGAACTGGTGCGTACCGGACGCGCGGATGAGGAAGCTTACCTGCACTTTGCTGTTGAGTTCGCTGAGAAGCATGATCTGCCTGTGGTAGCAACCAATGATGTCTGCTTCCTGACCTCTGAGCAGTTCGACGTACATGAGATCCGGGTTGCCATCCATGATGGTTACACTCTCGAAGACCCCCGTAGGCCAAAGAATTACAGCAACCAGCAATATCTGCGCACCGAAGAAGAGATGTGTGAGTTGTTTGCTGATATTCCGGAAGCACTGGAAAACTCGGTAGAAATAGCCAAGCGATGCAATGTATCTGTACGTCTTGGAGAGTACTTCCTGCCTAATTTCCCTACCGGTGATTTAAGTACCGCTGACTTCCTGGTGGTGAAATCCCGCGAAGGCCTGGAAGACCGCTTAGAATTCCTGTTCCCGGATGAAGAAGAGCGCCTGCGCCGCCGGCCGGAATATGATGAACGTCTGGAGATTGAGCTTCAGGTTATCAACCAGATGGGCTTCCCAGGCTACTTCCTTATCGTTATGGAATTTATCCAGTGGTCAAAGGATAACGGTATCCCGGTAGGTCCGGGGCGTGGCTCCGGTGCAGGCTCCCTCGTGGCTTATGCCCTTAAAATCACCGACCTTGACCCACTGGAATATGATCTGCTGTTCGAACGTTTCCTCAACCCGGAACGTGTATCCATGCCCGACTTTGACGTCGACTTCTGCATGGACAAGCGTGATCAGGTTATCGACCACGTAGCAGAAATGTATGGCCGGGATGCGGTATCCCAGATCATTACTTTCGGTACCATGGCTGCCAAGGCAGCAATCCGGGATGTTGGCAGGGTGCTGGGTCATCCGTACGGTTTTGTTGACCGTATTTCCAAGCTGGTACCGCCGGACCCGGGGATGACCCTGGCCAAGGCTTTTGATGCTGAACCCCAGCTTGGTGAAATTTACGAAGCCGATGAGGAAGTGCATGAGCTGATTGATATGGCCCGTGCGCTGGAAGGGGTGACCCGAAATGCGGGTAAACACGCCGGTGGTGTGGTTATCTCGCCAACAACCATTACAGATTTTGCACCGCTTTATTGCGATGCAGAGGGGCGACACCCGGTTACCCAGTTCGACAAAAACGACGTTGAATACGCTGGCTTGGTGAAGTTTGACTTCCTGGGTCTGCGTACCCTCACTATCATTGACTGGGCGCTGCAGATGATTAACCCGCGCCTGGCACGTGAGGGGAAGCCACCGGTCGATATTGCCGCCATTCCTATGGCCGACACCCGGTCGTTCACCATGCTGCAGAAAGCAGAAACCACCGCGGTATTCCAGCTTGAATCGCGTGGTATGAAGGAGCTTATCAAGCGCCTGCAGCCGGACTGCTTCGAAGATATGATCGCTTTGGTGGCACTGTTCCGCCCAGGCCCATTGCAATCAGGCATGGTGGACAACTTCATCGACCGTAAGCACGGCCGCGAAGAAGTATCCTACCCCGATGCTCAGTACCAACATGAATCGCTGAAAGAAATTCTCGACCCAACCTATGGCATCATCCTGTATCAGGAACAGGTAATGCAGATTGCCCAGGTGCTGGCCGGATATACCCTGGGTGGTGCAGACTTGCTTCGCCGTGCTATGGGTAAGAAAAAACCGGAAGAGATGGCGAAACAACGTGAGGTTTTCCAGGAAGGCTCTGAGAAAAACAACGTTGATGGCGAGTTGTCGATGAAGATCTTCGACCTGGTGGAGAAATTCGCAGGTTACGGCTTCAACAAATCGCACTCAGCTGCCTATGCCCTCGTTTCCTACCAGACTCTCTGGCTGAAGGCTCATTATCCGGCGGAGTTTATGGCTGCGGTAATGACCGCAGATATGGATAACACAGATAAAGTGGTAGGCCTGGTGGAAGAGTGTCGCAGGATGCGGCTTAAAGTGCTGCCGCCGGATATCAACGCAGGCCTTTTCCGGTTCACCGTGAATGAAAAAGGTGAGATCGTATACGGCATTGGTGCGATTAAAGGTGTGGGTGAAGCACCAATCGAACACATCATCGCGGCAAGGGAAAAAGGTGGCTACTTTAAGGATCTGTTTGACTTCTGTTCCCGCATTGATACCAAAAAAGTGAACAAGCGGGTGCTTGAGAAACTGATCATGGCTGGTGCACTTGACCGCCTCGGCCCTCACAGGGCAGCCATTATGGCTTCCGTGGACGATGCAATGCGCGCCGCAAGCCAGCATCATCAGGCGGAGTCTTTCGGACAGACTGATATGTTTGGCGTACTGACTGAGGCACCGGAAGAAGTTGAGACGAAATATGCTCAGGTTGCTCCATGGCCAGACAAAGTCTGGTTGGAAGGGGAACGCGAAACCCTGGGCCTGTACCTGACCGGGCACCCGATAAACGCTTATTCAAAAGAGCTTAAGCATTACACTACATGGCGCCTTGAAGATGCCCAGCCAACCAAACGGGATCAGGTTGCGACGGTTTCAGGTCTGGTTATTGCCGCAAGGGTTATGACTACCAAGCGGGGAAACCGGATTGGTATTATGACCCTTGATGACCGCTCAGGACGGATGGAAGTCATGCTGTTCTCTGACGCGCTCGACAAATACATCGACTTTATCGAAAAAGATAAAATTGTGGTGGTATCGGGACAGGTCAGCTTTGATGACTTCAACGGTGGGCTTAAAATGACAGCCCGCGAAGTGTTTGATCTCTCACAGGCCCGGGAAAAATACCTACGGGGACTTGCCATCTCAGTGACCGACAGGCAAATTGATGGACAGTTTTTTGACCGTTTTACCCGTATTCTTGAACCATACAGGGCGGGAATTGTCCCCATTAACCTGTATTACAGGCGACAGGATGCACAGGCTCGGTTGACATTGGGTACTGAGTGGCGTGTCACCCCGAATGACCAATTGCTGGATGATTTACGCGAATTGTTGGGTGAACAACAGATCGAACTGGAATTCAGTTAAGATGTACCGGCATGTCAGCGCCGGGCAGACAAACATATAACAGGATATCTTAAGGTATGAGCTTGAATTTTCTTGAGTTTGAACAGCCTATTGCCGAATTGCAGCAGAAGATTGATGCGCTGCGCGCCGTTAATCGCAATGATGACGACGCAGTCAATCTCGATAAAGAAATTGAGCAGCTGGAAAAGAAAAGCGTCGAGCTGACCAAAAAGATTTTCGGTGATCTGGGAGCCTGGCAGGTAGCCCAGTTGGCCCGTCACCCTCAGCGTCCTTATACGCTGGACTACTTAGAGCACATTTTCACTGAGTTCGATGAACTGGCCGGTGACCGTGCATATGCGGATGACAAAGCGATTGTTGGCGGTATAGCGCGTCTGGAAGGCCGTCCTGTCATGGTGATCGGCCACCAGAAAGGCCGTGAAACAGCAGACAAAGTAAAGCGGAACTTTGGTATGCCAAAGCCGGAAGGTTACCGTAAGGCCTTACGCCTGATGGAGATGGCTGAGCGTTTCAAAATGCCAATTATCACCTTCATTGACACGGCAGGTGCCTATCCGGGGGTCGGTGCTGAAGAGCGTGGACAATCTGAGGCAATCGCCCGTAACCTGAAAGTTATGTCAGGACTGAAAGTGCCGGTTATCTGTAACGTTGTCGGTGAAGGCGGCTCTGGCGGTGCATTGGCAATCGGTGTTGGTGACTACGTCAATATGATGCAGTACTCCACCTACTCAGTAATTTCCCCTGAAGGTTGTGCTTCAATTCTTTGGCGTGATGCAGCTAAAGCCCCTCAGGCGGCTGAAGCGATGGGTATGACCGCGCCTCGCCTGAAAGAGCTGAAGCTCATTGATGAAATTATCGAAGAGCCAATGGGTGGCGCACACCGTGATGTGATTCAAACAGCAAACAGTGTGAAAACTGTATTGCTTACGCAGCTTGCCGAACTGGAAATCCTTGAACCGGAATTGCTGCTTGAACGCCGGTACCAACGTCTGCTGAGCTACGGTTATTGCTAATTCGGCATTAGTATTGAGTTAAGAAACGGGACCTGATTGAAGGTCCCGTTTTTTATACGGTTTATACTGACTATCATGCTATTTGCTATCATATTGCCAAACCCATTCGCGGAACATCCTGATGTTATTTTCCTCTTTTGAATCCGTGCTTAACAAGTACAGCCCGAGCCCACGCCAGATTGTCCTGGCTTTCAGTGGGGGCGTTGATTCCCGGGTGATGTTGGAGCTGTTATGCGTTTATCGGGACACTCATCCACAGCATGAGTATTTGCTGGTTCATGTCCATCATGGTTTGAGCAGCAATGCTGATAGTTGGGTATCTCTGTGCGAGCGTTGGGCGGATGATTCAGCAATGCCGATCCACATTGAAAGGGTCACACTGAAAAAAGAGGGTGAGAGCCTGGAAAATGCCGCGCGCCAGGCCCGCTATGATGCAATTGCGAAACATTTAAAACCCGGGGCGATTTTACTTACTGGGCAGCATGCTGATGATCAGGTGGAAACCTTTTTCCTGGCATTAAAGCGGGGCAGTGGCCCTGCCGGATTGGCTGCAATGCCTGAATCCCGCCAGTTTTCCAACGGAACTTTGGTTCGCCCTTTATTGCATGTGCGACGACAGGATATTGTCAGTTTTGCTGAACAACAGGGGCTGGATTGGATTGAGGATGAGAGTAACCAGGACAGCCGCTTTGACCGAAATTTCTTGCGTAATGAAATCTTGCCGGGATTATCAGCGCGTTGGCCTGGTTTCCACAAGGCAGTTAAGCGAACGATTACGCTTTGTTCTGAGCAGGAATCTGTTATCGATGAACTCATTGTCGGCAAGATGAATGAGATAGTTTGGCCTGATGGCAGTTTGGATTTGGCTGGTCTGAGCTGGAACTCTCGTCAGGTTGCACAACAGATTGTCAGGCGGTGGATCAAGCAAGAAGCCTGTATTGTACCGAGCCAGGCACAACTTCTTGAGCTTTTTGACAGTGTCATTCCTGCAGCAGAAGACGCCAACCCGCTGCTGGGGATTGGGGAGTGGCAGATAAGGCGTTTTCAGGGGAGGCTTTACCTGGTTCATCAGGTAAAGGACATTTCACTCTGGCAGAGCTACCTTTCTTTATCCCAGGTAACTGAATTACCCGACGGCTTGGGAATGTTGTCCCTTTTCCCCAAAGCGGGTGGAAACCTGAGATTGCCGGTAAATGGTGAAACTGTACGCGTGATGTTTGAACCATCTGGACTGTCAGCCAAGCCTGTTGGACGGGGGGGCTCGCGCAAACTCAAAAAGCTATTTCAGGAATATGGGGTACCCAGTTGGCTGAGAAGACGCACGCCCATCGTGTTATTTGGAGATGAAGTTGCAGCCGTTGCGGGCTTGTTTGTTACGGATCACGGAAGCGGCAATCAATGTGATCTTCTGTGGCATAAATCAGGCTATACAACTGTAAATCGTTAATTTGTGTGCAACAATTTATGGTGATTTTCCGCAATACCCAAGCAACTTTTCCAAGAAAATGATGCTGAAGCCGCTTGGGTATATTCATAGACTAAATATGCGAGGAAGCGATGAAGAGCATTTATTCTCTTGCCATGGCGGCGATTATAGTGGCGTCCCCGGCAATGGCTGCTGGTGATGCTGCAGCCGGAAAAGCAAAGGCCGCGGTGTGTGCCGCCTGTCACGGTGCCGACGGTATTGCGTTGATCCCGGGTTACCCAAATCTGAAAGGTCAAAATGAACAGTATCTGGTATCAGCACTGAAGGCTTACAAGAACGGCGAACGTACCGGACCTCAGGCTATGATAATGAAGCCTCAAGCGTCAATGCTGAGTGATCAGGATATGGAGAATGTGGCTGCTTACTTCGCGTCTATGAAGTAATTTGTCCGTACTGATTTAAGAAAGCCGCATTGATTGCGGCTTTCTTATTTCCGTGTTTACCGGAACTGCTTGGATTCCGGAAGGTATTCAAACCCCGCTTCTGCAAGCTTGTTTTTCAGTGCCTCTGGGTCAATATCGAAATAGCGGGTTAGGTCGTCAAGATCGGTGAATTCATCCCGCAACTTCATGTTTACGATGCTCATCAGCATCACCGGATCCATGTTCGCAAAGTTTTTGAGGTCCATTATTCGTCCCGGTAGTCGCTGATAAGAAGGTTAGCTGCGGCAAAGGCAGCTTGCTCGCGGGTTTCCAAAGAAAGAGAGGAATCAGCGGCAATGTCATTGAGGGTTTTGAATGCACAGGTAATAGCTTTAGGGATGTACCCCTGGTCACCGCTGCCAATTTCAGCATAGGCTTTACGCACCAGCTCACAGCTGTTGGTTATTTTCATAGGAAAGCTCCGGTTGTTGAACAGCGTGTATTGTACCGGATTGAAAGGAAGGCGCTAAATCAGCTTTTCTGTTTGCGTTTGTGCTTATAGAGAAGGCGGTCAGCACGCTCATAAAGGGCAATAAGGTTATCCCCTTTTCTATACTCAGCAAAGCCACATGCAGAACCAATGCCGTAGCTGTTTAGCATGCGGTCATGTTTAACCAAATGCTGAACCCTGCGAAGAACGACAGCTGCGGACTCCTCACTGGCTGGTTGCAAGAGTGCGGCAAATTCGTCACCACCTAACCGATAAACGGTATCTGTTGTCCGTACTGCTTCTTTTAAGATTTGCGAGAATCGACGTAATACCTTGTCACCATCAAGGTGGCCATAGGTGTCATTGACCTGCTTAAAGTTGTTCATATCGAACATAATCAGTACGAGACCAATATCCTGGCGCTCACAAATGGCAATACTTTTGTTAGTGTCCTGTTCGAAGCTGGTACGGTTACCAAGGCCTGTCAGGTAATCCTGCAGAGCCATGCTCTTCACCCTGCCGTATTCAATCGCATTTGCCAGCGGACCGGCGATAAGGCGGTGAAACGTGTGAATCATTGAGATTTCATCACGATCCAGCTTATAGGGGGTGCTGTATTGGAGGACACCTAAAGGCGTGTCGCCAAATTTAATGGCAAAGGTCTGCCGGCATGAGGCACTGATGCCTCGGCGGACAATGGAGCAGGTATCATTGTATTCCCAGATCAAGCGGCTGATGTCGATGTGCTTTTCCAGCTCTTTGGTATAAACCTCCAGCAAAACCTCGATATCCAGTTTTCCCTGAAGCTTTTGCAGGATCAGCAGGCGCTGGTCAGCCCCCAAAGGTATAACTCTGGGTGTTGGTAAATGCTCAGGTTGTGGTTTGACGTTTCGCTTATCCATGCTTACACCAAGTTCTCGACAGCCTACTTCCGAGATAGCAAGTTACGCGCCAGTCTAATTGAGAAGTTACGTATTAAGAAGGGGTAAAGTTCACAAATGTAAGAAATTGCGTAAAATTTGTTCGTTTTTATGTGCATCGTCGTAACCTAGAGACATTAGTTCCTTAATGTAGTCAGGTTCGAAGAGAAGATAGCTGGTAATACTGGCGTCCTCTTTGGGGCTAATTCCCAGAAATTTCATAAAAACCCGAGAGGCTGCAGGCATTTTACAATAATTGTCTGGGACAAAGTCTTCCAAGGGAATGGAGGGAGATAAATGACAGGTATCTATAGTTCTGAGTCCCAGTTCCTTTGCCCGTTCATCGGGAATTTCTCTAATCAGGTCGTTTGTACGCTCAAGAAGCTCTAGATCTGCTGCCATGGTGTCACTGAATATCGCATCCATCAGGTGTCCTCCCAGTGTGGCAAGCCCTGGTGGCGGAAGTTTGCCTCCGGGTTTGATCTGGGGTTTCGTTGCCATGTCGATGATTAGCATCTTTTCAGCCCCTAATTTTAATCCAGGGCGCAAAGGGGCGAGTTGGTGGATAGAGCCATCGCCGTAAAAATCGTTACCTATTTTTGACGCGGGGAATACCAGAGGGATAGCAGACGATGCAAGCAAATGTTCTGTGTTGATCAAGGTCTGTTCCCCAACAGACTTTGCCCGCGACCAAGGGGGAATATCACCGTCTCCCTGAAAAAAGGTAACAGATATGCCCCGTCGGTAGCTTGCAGCTGTAATGGCTAGTGCTTTTAGATGGTTATGGTGAATATTGTTGTCCAGTCGACGGTAGTTAAGTACGGAATTCAGCAACTCCCGCAATGGGCGGTTATTCAAGAGTCCGAAAGGGGGAGGCTGCTCGCAACCTGACTGTAAACGGGCGAATCCCTGCCTGCCAAGGTAGGAAATCATTCCCCCGGGGGTAGCTGAGAATACGGTATTTGTATGTAATCGGCCCCACAGCCATGCCAATTTTTTGACGCCGAGTCGAAAAGATGACGCGTAGCAGGCAAGAGCCGTGGCATTGATTGCACCTGCCGATGTGCCACAGAAAATAGTGAAGGGGCTAGGGTGGACTCTCGGATACCATTCCGAAATCGCTTTCATGACGCCTACCTGGTATGACGCGCGAGCACCACCACCGGTAAGAAGAAGAGCCATATTTTTCTGCTGACCGTCAGACATAGCGAAATCCTGCTCATAATATGTTGTTATTTTGAGCGAATATTCAGCAGTTTGCCGGACTAATTAGGGGAAATGTGAATGCAGGTGAGGAAATAAAAACGGGCTCAAAACTGAGCCCGCTTCATAAGTGGATCGCAGATTACTTCAACTGGCTGAGAATATGGTTAACCATATTGGCCATTTCCACAGGCTGCTTTTCACCCTGACGGCGATTCTTATACTCGAATACACCTTCGTCCATGCTGCGTTCACCGATAATAACCATGTGAGGGATACCGATAAGTTCGATATCAGCCAGCATAACACCAGGGCGTTCCTTACGATCGTCGAACATAACTTCTACACCGGCTGCTTGCAGGTCAGCATAGAGCTTTTCAGCAGCTTCGCGTACACGCTCAGATTTGTGCATGTTCATTGGAACAATGGCAACAGTAAATGGTGCAATTGCATCAGGCCAGATAATACCGTTGTCGTCATGGTTTTGTTCAATAGCAGCAGCGACCACACGGGTAACACCGATACCGTAACAACCCATTTCCATGATGACGTTCTTGCCATCAGCACCCAGAACACCGGCATTCATCTTTTCTGAGTAGTTGTTACCCAGTTGGAAGATATGACCAACTTCGATGCCGCGCTTGAGCTGGAGCGTGCCTTTACCACAAGGGCTGAGGTCGCCTTCCATAACGTTGCGAATGTCAGCAACTTCGCCCAGTTCAACGTCACGACCCCAGTTGATACCGAAGAAGTGCTTGTCGTCGATGTTGGCACCGGCACCAAAGTCGCTCATTGCCGCTACGCTGCGGTCAACGATAAATGGTACGGTCAGGTTAACAGGGCCAAGTGAGCCGGGACCCGCGTTAACAATTGCACGGATCTCTTCTTCTGTTGCAAACTGCAGTGGTGCTTCAACTTGTGGCAGTTTCTCAGCCTTGATCTCGTTCAGTTCGTGATCGCCACGAACCAGCAGGGCAACGAGATCCGATTCAACAGCATCAGAAGCTCTGACAAACAGTGTCTTTACAGTCTTTTCAATCGGCAGGTTGAACTGCTCAACCAACTCTGCAATGGTTTTGGCATTTGGTGTATCAACTGTGCGCATCTCTTCAGATGGTGCTGCTCGTTCGCCGGCAGGTGCAACAGCTTCTGCCATTTCAATGTTTGCAGCGTAATCTGATTCAGTAGAGAAGGCGATCAGGTCTTCACCACTGTTTGCCAGTACGTGGAATTCGTGAGAAGCAGAACCGCCGATCGCACCGGTGTCAGCCAGTACTGGGCGGTAATCCAGACCCATGCGGTCAAAGATAGCGCAGTAGGCTTTGTGCATGGTTTCGTAGGTCTTTTGCAGGCCTTCTTTATCCAGGTCAAAGCTGTAAGCGTCTTTCATGATGAATTCGCGGGAACGCATTACACCGAAACGTGGGCGAACTTCATCACGGAATTTAGTCTGAATTTGGTACAGGTTCAGAGGAAGTTGCTTGTAAGACTTCACCTCATTGCGAACCATGTCGGTGATCACTTCTTCGTGAGTCGGACCCAGTACAAATGGACGCTCATGACGGTCAGAAATGCGCAGCAGTTCCGGGCCAAACTTGTCCCAGCGGCCGGTTTCCATCCACAGTTCTGAGGGCTGAACCACAGGCATCAGAGTTTCAACAGCTCCGGCGTTGTTCATTTCTTCACGCACAATGTTTTCAACCTTGCGCAGAACACGAACACCGGTCGGCAGCCAGGTATAAAGACCTGAAGCCAGTTTGCGGATCATACCTGCACGAAGCATCAGTTTGTGGCTGATGACTTCTGCATCACTTGGAGTCTCCTTCAGGGTAGAAAGAAGGTAGTTACTGGTACGCATTTGATGCTATCCATTAATCACATGAGTTGACGTTAAGGGCGAAATTCTAACAGCCGGATGGCTATTCGCCAAAGAATTCGATGTCAGTTACCACAATACCGTCATCGGACACTTGAAAACGCACATTATAGTTGAACAGGTTGACAGCATAGACCTTATTATCGACTCCCTTCTTTTTATATGCCGGTCGGGGATCTTGAGCCAGAACCTCAGTAATAACCTGCTTTTGGTTACCACTCTCATCCTGCTTGTCCAAAAAAACAATGGCTGATTCAGAAAATGAAACGGGAAGCGTGGCAGGTGCGTCTGAAGCAAAACCGCCTATCGCAGTCGGAAGTGAGTCAGAGTAGGGGATATAAGGCTTTATATCGATGATGGGCGTGCCATCGACCAGATCGACATTACCTAATTCAATAATTACCTGGTTCCCATCCTTTCTTATGCCTTTAAGCTCTACCGCTGACATACCGATAGCATTTGGGCGGAACGTTGCCCTGCTGGCAAAAACACCTATACGTTCATTACCGCCAAGCCGTGGAGGTCTGACTGTAGGCGTCCAGCCTTTATCGATATTTTGGTCAAACAGGAACAACAGCCAAAGATGAGAGAACTGGGTTATTCCCCGGACAGATTCCTCATTATTTGCTTCCCCACAGAGAACGATCTCTGACTTGGCGCTGGTAACTAAGCCCGGTTGCCGCGGGACGGCGAATTTTTCCTTATAGGGAGAACGGACATAACCTACTGGTGTTATCTGATGATTCATATTGTGTAAGGTACTCTCTGGCGGGTATATCGTGGCGTATCACCCGGCTTTCAGTTCATGCCGATATGCGTGAATGATATCGTAATGCGTGCCATAATCGGCAAGACAATAATTCATGAGGATATAACCTTGACCAAACCTGCTGTTTTTCTTGATCGTGATGGCGTCATTAACATTGATCACGGTTACGTACACAAGATTGACGACTTTGAATATGTTGAAGGTGTATTCGAAGCATGCCGTCAATTGAAAGAAATGGGCTACCTGCTGGTGCTGGTAACCAATCAGGCAGGGATTGCGCGTGGCTACTATACCGAAGATGAATTTATCAGCCTGACCGAATGGATGGACTGGAACTTTGCCGATAAAGGCGTGGATTTTGACGGCATTTATTATTGCCCACACCATGCAGAAAAAGGTGAAGGCAAATATAAAGTGGATTGCGACTGTCGCAAACCTAAGCCAGGCATGTTTGAGTCTGCCCGTGAGTTCCTGAATATTGATATGGCGAACTCGGTAATGGTCGGTGACAAAACAGATGATATGAAAGCGGCTATTGCAGCTGGTGTTGGTACCCGGGTTCTGGTTCGTACCGGCAAGCCAGTTACTGAAGAAGGTGAGTCTCTGGCCACTATGGTGCTCAATAGCATTGCTGACGTGCCAAAAGCGCTGAAGTAACCGTTCTATGCTAATAACACCCGGCTCATCGCCGGGTTTTCTTTTATATATATGTAATAAATGGCTCGAATAGGGTGTAAATGAACCGGATTGGTTTATTTTTGTCCGATTGAACATCTTTTTGTGGAATTTTTGCATTTTAGGGTTGTCAGATAAAATTAACTCCCTATAATTCGCCTCCGTTGTCACGACAAACCGCGACAACGGGCGGCAAGCGAAAGTGCTTGACACGCCAGCTGGGTGAGATAGAATCCCCAGCCTGCTTAGTGAGATAAGCAACGCTCTTTAACAATTTGACCATGCAATCTGTGTGGGCACTCGTTGAAACAGAATAAAAGATTTATTCAATGAATCGAGTGACCAAACGAGATTCCTGAAAAGGAATATCGGCACAGTCAATTCTATCTATGAAAATAGATTTTTTGCTTCTGCTTTTTTCTAAAAAGCGGAGACAAATAGAATCAGTATTCATTGAGCCAAACCTTCGGGTTTGAAAAAACTTTAATTGAAGAGTTTGATCATGGCTCAGATTGAACGCTGGCGGCAGGCCTAACACATGCAAGTCGAGCGGCAGCGACAACAACAATCCTTCGGGAGCGTTGTTGGGCGGCGAGCGGCGGACGGGTGAGTAATGCTTGGGGATCTGCCTCTGGGCGGGGGATAACTACTGGAAACGGTAGCTAATACCGCATAATGTCTACGGACCAAAGCGGGGGACCTTCGGGCCTCGCACCCAGAGATGAGCCCAAGTGGGATTAGCTAGTTGGTGGGGTAATGGCTCACCAAGGCGACGATCCCTAGCTGGTCTGAGAGGATGATCAGCCACACTGGAACTGAGACACGGTCCAGACTCCTACGGGAGGCAGCAGTGGGGAATATTGCACAATGGGGGAAACCCTGATGCAGCCATGCCGCGTGTGTGAAGAAGGCCTTCGGGTTGTAAAGCACTTTCAGCAGTGAGGAAGGTGGTGTAGTTAATAGCTGCACCATTTGACGTTAGCTGCAGAAGAAGCACCGGCTAACTCCGTGCCAGCAGCCGCGGTAATACGGAGGGTGCGAGCGTTAATCGGAATTACTGGGCGTAAAGCGCATGCAGGCGGTCTGTTAAGTCAGATGTGAAAGCCCCGGGCTTAACCTGGGAGTTGCATTTGAGACTGGCAGGCTAGAGTCTTGTAGAGGGGGGTAGAATTCCAGGTGTAGCGGTGAAATGCGTAGAGATCTGGAGGAATACCGGTGGCGAAGGCGGCCCCCTGGACAAAGACTGACGCTCAGATGCGAAAGCGTGGGGAGCAAACAGGATTAGATACCCTGGTAGTCCACGCCGTAAACGATGTCTACTTGGAGGTTGTGCCTATAAGGTGTGGCTTTCGGAGCTAACGTGTTAAGTAGACCGCCTGGGGAGTACGGCCGCAAGGTTAAAACTCAAATGAATTGACGGGGGCCCGCACAAGCGGTGGAGCATGTGGTTTAATTCGATGCAACGCGAAGAACCTTACCTACTCTTGACATCCAGAGAAGCTTGAAGAGATTCGAGTGTGCCTTCGGGAGCTCTGAGACAGGTGCTGCATGGCTGTCGTCAGCTCGTGTTGTGAAATGTTGGGTTAAGTCCCGCAACGAGCGCAACCCTTATCCTTGTTTGCCAGCGAGTCATGTCGGGAACTCCAGGGAGACTGCCGGTGATAAACCGGAGGAAGGTGGGGACGACGTCAAGTCATCATGGCCCTTACGAGTAGGGCTACACACGTGCTACAATGGCATATACAGAGGGCAGCGAGACCGCGAGGTGGAGCGAATCCCAGAAAGTATGTCGTAGTCCGGATTGGAGTCTGCAACTCGACTCCATGAAGTCGGAATCGCTAGTAATCGTGGATCAGAATGCCACGGTGAATACGTTCCCGGGCCTTGTACACACCGCCCGTCACACCATGGGAGTGGGTTGCACCAGAAGTAGATAGCTTAACCTTCGGGAGGGCGTTTACCACGGTGTGATTCATGACTGGGGTGAAGTCGTAACAAGGTAGCCCTAGGGGAACCTGGGGCTGGATCACCTCCTTACCTAAACTGCTTCATGAGTGTCCACACAGATTGCATAGGTCTTAAGTTAAGAGTGCCGATTTTGGGGTTATAGCTCAGCTGGGAGAGCGCCTGCCTTGCACGCAGGAGGTCTGCGGTTCGATCCCGCATAGCTCCACCACTCTTTAAGCGCATTTGCAAAAGTGTCCTTAGAAAGTGGTTCCTTGTCTCCTGTAGACACCGAAACACATGCTCTTTAACAATCTGGAAAGCTGACTAGTAATTCAATCGAAAGATTGGATTGTTTGCGAAAGCAAACAAGTTCTCAAAGCAAACACATTCAAGTGTTTTGGTAGTGCTTTAAGCACAACTCAATTTGAGTACGGCGAAAACCAAATCTTGGTCCGCGTATGACTCGAAACTCCTTCGGGTTGTATGGTTAAGTGACTAAGCGTACACGGTGGATGCCTTGGCAGTCAGAGGCGATGAAGGACGTATTAACTTGCGATAAGCCCAGATAAGGCAGTAAAAGCCACTTGAGTCTGGGATGTCCGAATGGGGAAACCCACTGGCATAAGCCAGTATCGCTGCGTGAATACATAGCGCAGCGAGGCGAACCGGGAGAACTGAAACATCTAAGTACCCCGAGGAAAAGAAATCAACTGAGATTCCGGCAGTAGCGGCGAGCGAACCCGGATTAGCCCTTAAGCGTTTTAAGTGTTAGTGGAAGCCTCTGGAAAGTGGCGCGATACAGGGTGACAGCCCCGTACACGACAATGCTTTTAGCGTGAAAACGAGTAGGACGGGACACGTGTTATCTTGTCTGAAGATGGGGGGACCATCCTCCAAGGCTAAATACTCCTGACTGACCGATAGTGAACCAGTACCGTGAGGGAAAGGCGAAAAGAACCCCTGTGAGGGGAGTGAAATAGAACCTGAAACCGTGTACGTACAAGCAGTGGGAGCCCACTTGTTGGGTGACTGCGTACCTTTTGTATAATGGGTCAGCGACTTAATTTCAGTAGCAAGGTTAACCGCATAGGGGAGCCGTAGGGAAACCGAGTCTTAACTGGGCGTGCAGTTGCTGGAATTAGACCCGAAACCGAGTGATCTAGCCATGGGCAGGTTGAAGATTGAGTAACATCAATTGGAGGACCGAACCGACTAATGTTGAAAAATTAGCGGATGACTTGTGGCTAGGGGTGAAAGGCCAATCAAACTCGGAGATAGCTGGTTCTCCCCGAAAGCTATTTAGGTAGCGCCTCGGACGAATACTACTGGGGGTAGAGCACTGTTAAGGCTAGGGGGTCATCCCGACTTACCAACCCTTTGCAAACTCCGAATACCAGTAAGTACTATCCGGGAGACACACGGCGGGTGCTAACGTCCGTCGTGGAGAGGGAAACAACCCAGACCGCCAGCTAAGGTCCCAAAGTTATCGCTAAGTGGGAAACGATGTGGGAAGGCCCAGACAGCCAGGATGTTGGCTTAGAAGCAGCCATCATTTAAAGAAAGCGTAATAGCTCACTGGTCGAGTCGGCCTGCGCGGAAGATGTAACGGGGCTAAGCGATACACCGAAGCTGCGGCAATGCGATTTATCGCATTGGGTAGGGGAGCGTTCTGTAAGCGGCTGAAGGTGCACTGTAAGGTGTGCTGGACGTATCAGAAGTGCGAATGCTGACATGAGTAACGACAAAGGGGGTGAAAAACCTCCTCGCCGGAAGACCAAGGGTTCCTGTCCAACGTTAATCGGGGCAGGGTGAGTCGGCCCCTAAGGCGAGGCCGAAAGGCGTAGTCGATGGGAAACGGGTTAATATTCCCGTACTGCTGATAACTGCGATGGGGGGACGGAGAAGGCTAGGTGGGCCGGGCGACGGTTGTCCCGGTTCAAGGGTGTAGGCTGAGAAATTAGGTAAATCCGGTTTCTCTTAAGGCTGAGACCTGATGTCGAGCCACTACGGTGGTGAAGTCATTGATGCCATGCTTCCAGGAAAAGCCTCTAAGCTTCAGGTTATCAGTAACCGTACCCCAAACCGACACAGGTGGTCGGGTAGAGAATACCAAGGCGCTTGAGAGAACTCGGGTGAAGGAACTAGGCAAAATGGTACCGTAACTTCGGGAGAAGGTACGCTGCCCTTGGTGAAGTCCCTTGCGGATGGAGCTGAAGGCAGTCGCAGATACCAGGTGGCTGCAACTGTTTATTAAAAACATAGCACTGTGCAAATTCGAAAGAAGACGTATACGGTGTGACGCCTGCCCGGTGCCGGAAGGTTAATTGATGGGGTTAGTCTTCGGATGAAGCTCTTGATCGAAGCCCCGGTAAACGGCGGCCGTAACTATAACGGTCCTAAGGTAGCGAAATTCCTTGTCGGGTAAGTTCCGACCTGCACGAATGGCGTAATGATGGCCACGCTGTCTCCACCCGAGACTCAGTGAAATTGAAATCGCAGTGAAGATGCTGTGTACCCGCGGCTAGACGGAAAGACCCCGTGAACCTTTACTACAGCTTGGCACTGAACATTGAGCCTACATGTGTAGGATAGGTGGGAGGCTTTGAAGCGGTGACGCCAGTTGCCGTGGAGCCATCCTTGAAATACCACCCTTGTATGTTTGATGTTCTAACTTGGCCCCGTTATCCGGGGTGAGGACAGTGCCTGGTGGGTAGTTTGACTGGGGCGGTCTCCTCCCAAAGAGTAACGGAGGAGCACGAAGGTGGGCTAATCACGGTCGGACATCGTGAGGTTAGTGCAATGGCATAAGCCCGCTTGACTGCGAGAATGACGGTTCGAGCAGGTGCGAAAGCAGGTCATAGTGATCCGGTGGTTCTGAATGGAAGGGCCATCGCTCAACGGATAAAAGGTACTCCGGGGATAACAGGCTGATACCGCCCAAGAGTTCATATCGACGGCGGTGTTTGGCACCTCGATGTCGGCTCATCACATCCTGGGGCTGAAGTCGGTCCCAAGGGTATGGCTGTTCGCCATTTAAAGTGGTACGCGAGCTGGGTTTAGAACGTCGTGAGACAGTTCGGTCCCTATCTGCCGTGGGCGTTGGAGAATTGAGAGGGGCTGCTCCTAGTACGAGAGGACCGGAGTGGACGAACCTCTGGTGTTCGGGTTGTCACGCCAGTGGCATTGCCCGGTAGCTAAGTTCGGAATCGATAACCGCTGAAAGCATCTAAGCGGGAAGCGAGCCTCAAGATGAGTTCTCCCTGACACTTTAAGTGTCCTAAAGGGTTGTCGGAGACTACGACGTAGATAGGCAGGGTGTGTAAGCGCTGTGAGGCGTTGAGCTAACCTGTACTAATTGCCCGTGAGGCTTAACCATACAACACCCAAGGGGTTTTGTGCGTACTCAAGAGAATCAAACATCTTGAATGTGTAAGAGAACACGCTAGAAGACATCAGCTTTCAAGATTGTACCGAATTTGTCTGGCGACCATAGCATTGTGGCTCCACCTGAACCCATGCCGAACTCAGAAGTGAAACGCAATAGCGCCGATGGTAGTGTGGGGTCTCCCCATGTGAGAGTAGGACATCGCCAGGCTTCCAAATTGGTTTTCATCTTTTTAGAAAAAAGATGAAGGCAAAAAGTAGAAGAAGCCCTGACCTGGCGGTCAGGGCTTTTTTGCGTTTGGGGAAAAGAAACCGGGCCTGGGAAGACAAGGTCCAGGGACAATAGTAGGGAAGAGCAGTGGCGAGTACGGAGTGGTGCGTAGCGAGAAAAAGCCTTGTGCAGCTTTCGCCGACCCCATACATTTTCTCGCCTCTCGCCTCTCGCCTCTCGCCTCTCGCATCTCGCATCTCGCATCTCGCATCTCGCATCTCGCATCTCGCATCTCGCATCTCGCATCTCGCCAAAGAACATTTCTGTCCATGCCATGACAAAATTCCCACACCAGCCCCCTCTTTAGCGGTTAAAATATGGGCTTACTAAAAGGAGCCTTTATGCCGCATTTCCGATTTCGCGCAGTTGAGCGCAAAGATGTTGCCAAGCTTACAGAAACGCTGGCTGAGAAACTTCAACCGCTAATGGATTGCCCACAAGAAGACTTTACCTTTGAGTGTGTTGCGACTGAGTTTTTCTTTTCGGGACAACCATCAGAAGCCTACCCATTTGTAGATGTGCTTTGGTTTGATCGTGGACAGGCTACTCAGGATGAAGTGGCTTCAATACTTACTCAGGAAGTCCGCCATATTTTGAATAAGCCCGATCAGGATGTTGCTGTGATTTTTACTGCACTTTCTCCTGCCGCTTATTACGACAACGGTAGCCATTACTAGAAAATGAAGAAAAAAACAGCCGGTATTCTTGCTGGAGTCCTTGCGACAACGCTGGCAGGAGCTGGGATTACACTGGACCAGGTTTTCAATATACCTAATGAAGACTTGGTCGTAACATCTGCTCATTCTTATACTCAATGCGTAAAGCGCGATTCTTCCGGGGTTCTGGATAAGAACGGTGTCATCAATCTTGCCGTATGGAATATCTATAAACAGCAAAAAGAGGGATGGGAGCAGGCTCTATCAGGATTGTCCGCTGCCAATGATCTTTTGCTGCTCCAGGAGGCAAGCTATACCCCGGAACTGGCAAACTTTATCCATAACCATAAGCTTCATGCTGACCAGGTTTACGCTTTTGCTGTTCTTGATAAAGTAGCAGGCGTGATGACTGCGTCCGGTGTATCTTCAGCGGGCAGTTGTGCGTACCGGGCTATGGAACCGTTGCTCAGGTTGCCCAAGTCTGCGCTGGCATCCTATTACAGGTTAAGTGATGGACAGGTACTAACCGTACTTAATGTTCATGGGGTAAATTTCACGCCGACATTGGACAGTTATATTGCTCAGCTGAATACCTTGAAGTGGGCAATGGAGCAGGCGTCGGGCCCTGTAATTGTGGCGGGGGATTTTAATACTTGGAGTGCAGGTCGACAGAAAGCACTGGATGCTTTCGTGAGGGCATTGGCGTTGAAAAGTGTTACTCCCAATCCTGATAACCGCCTACGGGTATTTGGTCGTCCTTTGGATCATATTTATTATCGGGGGCTAAGCCTTGAAAAAGCAAAGGCACCCGGAACGGATGCCTCTGATCATTCGATGATTACCGCAACATTTAAGCTACAGCAATAAACATACCCCAACCAACAAAAACCAGAAGCCAGGGAAGGCTGGCAATAGTAATGGCTTTCCCTTTCTCCATCGGTACCCAAGAGGTCAGCAAATTCAGCGTATTGACGAAATACCAGGGAAGCAGAATAGGAAAAGTATTGAGGTATGTGCTCCATGGGCTGCTGTATTCGACCTTAAAAAACGCGTTCAGTGAATTGAGGTCCGCATAAGCTGGCAGCAACAGTGACTGATTGAACAGCAAATTGGCATAGCTTGCCAGATCGCCAATGATTGCCGGGAGGAAGATGAAACATGATGCTCCCAGCCATTGACGGAACATTGGGGAATTACCAAGTGATTTGCTGGATAGGTGTAACCACAATGCCATCATAATGATGGAACCTGTTCTGCCAACAACATCAGCCATTACTTCACCAGCCAGCAAAATCTCTTTTTGCATCCATGCACTTTGCTGCTCGGGGGTGAGAGACAGTGACGTACTTAAAGCACGGGCAAGGGCGTTGAAGTTGACGTGGTCGAAATAAGCACCCCAAAAAAGCATGCCGCTGGCTATCAGTAGCAGGTAGGGAACCCATCCCCAAACAGGACGCTCATATAGCGCAGCGAAGCAGGATACCGGTGCTGTGACCGAATCCCGCATTGCATAGAAAGGGTTTGATGAAGGATGGATCATGAACTGACCTTGGTGACATCAATGAACAGGCGCAATGTCTGCCCCGGCTTGATGTATGCCTTCCGGTTCAACTGGTTCCACTTCAAAAGATCAGATACTGACACGTCAAACTTATCGGCGATGACGCTTAGTGAGTCACCCTGACGAATTTTATAAGTTATCTTTCGAATGGTGCCGCCAGTTGGTGCTTTTTTCCATACAACCAGAGACTGACCTGGACGTAATGGGTCACTCGGTGCCATACCGTTCCACTTAGCCAGGGACTTGTATGAAACATCGTACTTACGTGAAATACTCCACAAGCTTTCACCGCTGGCAACCTTATGCGTCATTTTGTAGTTGCCACGGCGGGTAGACTGGGTCTTGGCAAGACGCTGAGGCTCGCTCAGAGAGTATTGGTTGGCGTCTTTAAGGGCTACAGGCACAATAAGGTGCTTACCAACGCGAATGCTGGTGCCTTTCAGGTTGTTCGCACGCTGCAACACCTTGATAGTGGTGTTGTTGTTAGATGCAATTTCACTCAGGGTATCACCGGACTTAACCTTGTAACGTATTACCTTGATGCCACGGTTGTCATTTTTCGCCAGTTGGGTTTTGAAACGATCAACCTTGTTGATTGGCAACAGGAGATGTGTCGGGCCATCCGGTGCGGTTGCCCAGTGGTTGTATCCTGGATTAAGACTTTGCAGCTCCCTGAGAGGAAGGTCTGCATAGTTTGCAGCCAGAGCTAAATCCATCTGGATGCCTGGATCAACGTTGGTGACGACAGGTTTATTGGCAATTGCGGGGACATCTAAACCGTACTTGACCCGGTTTCTGACAACATCCCCGAGAGCGAGTAATTTTGGAACATAGCCGCTGGTTTCTTTGGGAAGATCCAACGACCAGAAATCGGTTGGTTTACCTGCTTTCTCATTGGCACGGATAGCCCTGAATACCCGGCCTTCACCCGTATTGTAAGCCGCAAGCGCATGCAGCCAGTTACCGTCAAACTTCTTGTTCAGGTATTCGAGCAGGTCAAGGGCAGCTTTGGTGGAGGCGGTAACGTCTCTGCGTCCATCATACCACCAGTTTTGTTCCAGCCCGAAACGGCGTCCGGTATCCGGGACAAACTGCCACAGACCCGCTGCGCGGCCATGAGAATAGGCAAATTGATCAAAGGAACTTTCCACAACAGGCAAAAGGGCAAGTTCAAGCGGCATATTTCGCTTTTCTACTTCTTCTGCGATGAGGAACAAGAAAGGCTGAGCACGTTCAGAAACCGTTTCTAAATGACCTGGATGCTTGAGGTACCAGTTACGGTAATAGTTAACACGCTTGTTATCAGGTACCGGCATTTTCATCTGCATGGCAATACGCTGCCAGACATCGCTCTGTTCTTGTGGAGACAGTTCGACAGGTTTCTGTTTCTCAGTCTTTTTTGTATTTGGCGCCTGCACGACCGTTTCGGTCTTTGGCGCGGTATTTTCTGGTGCAGTTGTCGCTCGCTCGCCAGACGTCATCTGGCAACCAGAAAGCACCAACGCACTTAACAGTGCAAGCTTTAATTTCATATTACAGCCCTTTGAATCAATGGCCGATGATAATACTTTGCCCCCTGTTAGGAGACAAGTTACATCGGTCAGAAGTTATCCTTCCACTGGCGCAGTGCCGCGAATGTCTCGACATCAGAATCACCTGACGCTCGCCCTGATACAGCACTTTTAACCTCAGGGAGATCACAGCGCAGGAACGGATTTATTCTTTTCTCTTTTTCTATGGTAGACGGCAGTGTCGGCATAGATTGCGCACGCAGGCGGTTAACGTCGTCACGGTATTCGCGCAGACTTGGATTCTCCGGTTCCACCGCCAAGGCAAAAGCAACGTTTGACGCAGTATATTCGTGGGCGCAAAAAACCTCGGTTTCGATTGGAAGCGACGAGATTTTTTGTAACGAGTTGTGCATTTGCTCAGGCGTACCTTCAAAAAGACGGCCGCAACCTGCTGAGAATAAGGTATCGCCGCAAAACAGCTTACCATCGCCTACATAGGCCACATGGCCACGGGTATGCCCGGGGACACCAAGTACGAGGAATTGCTCGCCGAACAGTTCAAACTGGTCGCCATCCTGAACAGGAACATTTATATAAGCGATAGCCTCCTCTTCCGGGCCGACGACGCGCAAACGAGGAAACTTGCTTACCAATGCGTGTAAACCGCCGACATGGTCTGCGTGGTGATGGGTGACTAAAACAGCATCCAGGGTTAACCCTTCCTGTTCCAACACATCTAAGACGGGTGAGGCATCGCCTGGGTCAACAACAATACAATGGCGATCAGTATTTTGAATCAACCAGATGTAATTATCGTTGAATGCAGGTATGCTTTTTACCGTGAGCATATAAACTCTCCCGGGGTCTGAAATTTAACAGTTTTTGTTATGAAACCAGCGCTCAGTCCACTTCCAATTGAATACCCATACACCTGGAACCAATTCCCGCATGGAGAATGGGCCCGTGCTCACGTCCAGGCTCAACTGGATGAATGGCTGCCACGACTATTCGGTTATCACATGCTTAAGCTTGGTGGCCTGAGCTGTGAGTTGACTACCGGCTATTGTAACATTCGTCACCAAGTACATGTAGATCTTAAAAATCCAGTCAGGAATATGGAGGCAGAACTTCACCACCTCCCGTTTACTGACAAGGCATTTGATGTCTGTATCCTCGCCAACCAGCTTGATTTTTGTCAGGACCCCCACCGGCTTCTCAGAGAAATTGACAGGGTCATGATCGATGATGGTTATCTGATAATTTCTGGTATTAACCCTGCAAGTATTATGGGGGTTGGTGCATTGTTACCCTGGCGCAAAAATAAGATGCCCTGGAATGGACGGACGTTTACGCCTTACCGGATCCGTGACTGGCTTGGTGTACTCAATTACCAGGTAATGGAAACAACCTGTATCGGCCTTTTTCCTTCTACCCGCAACCGGACATGGGGAACATGGATGGAAGATGCTTTGATGCCGGGGTTGTCGGGACTGGCATCGATATACTTTATTGTGTGCCGAAAACGGACATACCCGTTAAAACCAATCAAGCCGAAATGGAAAGTAAGGAAAGGGTTGGCACCGATTGGCGCCAACTACTGACGAGTTACCTGAAATTAGAGTTTCGGCTATGTACCTGGTTGGTACCCCGAATCAGGTTGGGTCGGATTTTCTGCTGCTGTTCTTGCCAATTCATCACA
The DNA here is from genome assembly GCF_036825535.1 of Parasalinivibrio latis. Lineage (GTDB taxonomy): Bacteria > Pseudomonadota > Gammaproteobacteria > Enterobacterales > Vibrionaceae > Parasalinivibrio > Parasalinivibrio latis. The sequence continues at coordinate 2,917,740 of NZ_CP098812.1, read as the reverse complement.
GCGCTCATTTTCAGGGTGACCGGCATGGCCTTTTACCCAGTTCCATTGCACAGTGTGGCGTGCTGTTTCTTTGTCCAGTCGCTGCCATAGGTCAGCATTTTTCACCGGTTTCTTATCTGCTGTTTTCCAACCGCGTTTTTTCCAGTTGAAAATCCACTGAGTGATGCCTTGACGGACGTACTGGCTGTCAGTGGTCAGCGTGACATCGCAGGACTCCTTAAGTGCCGCAAGTCCGACAATGGCTGCCAGCAGCTCCATACGGTTGTTGGTGGTCAGGTGGAAACCTTCGCTGAATTCTTTCTCATGCTGTTTGTAACGGAGGATTGTGCCGTAGCCACCCGGTCCCGGGTTGCCCAGACACGATCCGTCTGTGAAGATCTCTACCTGTTTCGTCATATCTGTTAGTATTTGAAGATTGTTATTTGCCAGAGTCTGACACAGTTGCACCTATGAACGCCAGCTACGACCGCATTATCGTTCTCGATACCGAAACCACGGGTATGAACCGCGAAGGTGGCCCGCATTATGAAGGCCACCGAATTGTCGAAATCGGTGCAGTGGAAATTATCAACCGCAAACTGACCGGTCGCCATTTCCATGTCTACATTAAACCGGATCGCTTGATTGACCCTGAAGCAGTGGAAGTCCACGGCATTACTGATGAATTCCTGCGGGATAAGCCTGAGTATGGTGCCATTCATGCAGAGTTTCTTGAATTCATAAAAGGTGCTGAACTGGTTGCCCACAATGCACCCTTCGACGTCGGCTTTATGGACTATGAGTTCAGCAAGCTGGGTGAGGATGTCAAAACCGACCAGCTTTGCAAGGTTACTGATACCCTGGCGATGGCAAAACGGATTTTCCCGGGTAAACGAAACAACCTTGATGTGCTGTGTGAACGTTATGGTATCGATAACTCACACCGTACACTGCACGGGGCTTTGCTGGATGCCGAGATCCTGGCTGACGTCTACCTGTTGATGACCGGTGGCCAGACGACGCTGTCGTTTGGTGGTAACAATTCAAGCAATCAGGGAACAGATATTGTCCGCCCGGTCACAACATCGAGAAAGGCGTTAAAGATTATCCGTGCCTCTGCCGATGAACTCTCCAAACACGAAGAAAAATTAGACGTAATAGAAAAAAAGGCTGGGGGAGTGTGCCTCTGGCGATAGGGCGTGTATACCCTTCGCATTTCGTCCTGACAGGAGAGTTTATGAAGCGTTGGCTTGGCGGGCTGCTGTTGTGCCTGGTTAGTTTGGGAGCCTTGGCAGCTGAGAGCGAAATCAGCTTACTGGACAACAGGTTCCGGGTTGATCCGACCATGACACAGGCTGGGTTTATTATTTACCGTGAAAAGCCAAGCCAGCCGGTTGTTTTGGTTCGCCCTGATGGCGTGAAGTATTACGCCTGGCGACACCCGGATAATGTAAATTGGTACCAAGAGCCGGATATCGACATCATTCTGGTAGAAAACCCGATGCCCGGCCCTTGGCAGGCATTCGGGAAAATTACACCGGAAAATAAAATCAAGGTGCTCTCGAATCTCAGCGTCCAGTTGGATTACCTGCCAGAAAACCTCTATGCCGGTGAAACCGTCAAATTTACTGCCCGTCTGATGCAAGGGAAAAACCTGCTGAAAGACCGAGACTTCCTGCACCGGGTAAAGCTAAATGTTACTTTCACCCAGTACCTTGAAAATGAAGAGGAAGTTAAGGAAGTCCACCGGCCCCAGCCGGTATCACTGGGTGATTTTAATGACGACGGTACCCTTTTGGATGAAAAGCCGGGAGACGGTATTTTCACTGTGGCTATTCCTGTAGATGTTAAGCCGGGCAAGTACCGGGTGCGGGTCGCAACGGGGAATGGGGTATTCTTCAGGGCGGTTGAAAAGCAGGTACTGGTATACCCGAACCCGTTGATGGTGACATTCAACCAAAGTTTTAGCCCTGATAAATCCCACCAGCTTGTGGTGCAATCCGACGAGGTGAGCATCGAAGCTGGCAGCCTTGCCGTACAGGTAGAAATCACTAACCCAGAAGGTGAAAAGCAAGCTTTTCAGGGAGTGGCCGGTAAAGATAAGACAGAAGTGGTTGTTGAACTGAATAAAGCCAGTGAACCTGGGCGGTTTTCCTGGTCCGGTTGGGTTTATGCAACGGATAAACTGGAAGGCAGGGACTTAATGTTTACCCTGCCGGAACACAGCTTTGCCCAGACTGATTTCAGTGAAGTCGAGAAAGCTGAAGCGGAGCGTCTTGCCAAGGAGGCAGAACGTAAACGTATTGAAGAGCAAAAACGTATTGAAGAGGAAAAGGCAGCCGCGCGGCAACAGGCCATCATTATGATTGTGGCCGGTAACGTGGTTATCCTGTTGCTGTTTTTCGGCGTGATGTTCTTCCTGCGCTGGCGTCGCAAGAAAAAAGAAGCGGCAGAAGACGAAGAGAACAATCTGTCGGTCCCTCCGCCGGACAGTGAAAAGAAATCTTAGTCAGCTAATCCCTGGAAGGGGTTGTTAAAGTAAAAAAGGGGGGGAAGCTTTTGCTTCCCCCCTTTTGTGTGGCTATATATCAATTGGACCCTTTCCCTTTGCGGCGTTTATGCAGCAGTAGAAAGTGGGTTTCTTCTGTCAGTAATTGATGCAGCCAGTTCTGCCGGGTCAAAGTCATCGACGTTAATGGTGTAAAGTCTTTCCTCCTCGGCCTGGCGCAACAACTCTGCTTCCTCTTGGCTGATTACCCCCGCCGCAAGGCCTTTGTCTGCTACTTTGTCCAGGAACATGAACGGCATTTTTTCACCGGTTTCGCGGCAAATACGCTCATAAATGGGCTCAACTGCCAAAATGTCAGTCAATGCTTTTTCAATGCGCCCTACTGCATTGTGAGCAGATGCTTCCAGGAACTGGCCGCGGCCGATACGGGAGCGCGTTTCACCCGGTTCCTGGATAATGCGGGCCACTTGCCCGTCCAGCACATCGGAAGGCTGGCTGCGCTTAGTCCCGAGAGGGAAAACGATCAAGCGAAGAGCACCGCCGATAAACTTGTTAGGGAAGTTTTTGAGGAAAGTGTCCAGTGCCACTTCAGCCTGGTAGAGAGAATCTTGCAAGCCCCAGTGAACCATAGGCAAATCTTCACTGTGGGAGCCTTCGTCTACCCAGCGTTTGAGTGTGGCTGAGCTGAGGTACAGCTGGCTAAGTACATCGCCAAGACGTGCGGACAGGCGCTCTCGGCGTTTCAGGCTGCCGCCAAGCACTGCCATCGACATGTCTGCCAGCAGTGCCAGGTTTGCACTGTAGCGGTTAAGCTGCTGGTAGTAGCGTTTGGTTTCGTCGTTGCGAGGTGAAGAGGATCCGTACCCGTCAGTCAGGCCCTGCCATAAAGAACGGGCAACATTGCTAAAGACAAACCCGATATGCCCAAACAGTGCACCATCAAACTGTTCAAGGGCTTTTTGCTTGTTATCAAGGTAGGCAGACTCCATCTCGGTAAGCACGTAAGGGTGGCAGCGGATTGCCCCCTGTCCGAAGATGATCATTGAGCGGGTCAGGATGTTTGCACCTTCTACGGTGATGGCAATTGGGGCACCCTGGTAGCCGCGGGCAAGGAAGTTTTTCGGTCCTATACAGATTCCCTTGCCTCCAACGATGTCCATGGCATCAATAATGCCCTGTTGACCGCGGTGGGTGCAGTGGTATTTAACAATTGCTGAGATAACAGACGGTTTTTCTCCGAGATCGATACCGCTGACCGTAAACTCACTTGCAGCATCCATGACATAGGCATTACCGGCCAACCGCGCCAGTGGTTCTTCAATACCTTCCATTTTCCCAATAGGGAGCTTGAATTGACGGCGAATACGGGCGTAGGCCCCGGTACCCATAGCAGCTGTTTTCAGTCCTCCGGTTGAGTTGGACGGCAGTGTAATCCCACGGCCGACAGACAGGCATTCAACCAGCATACGCCATCCCTGGCCGGCCATTTTGGGACCACCGATTATGAAATCAAGCGGGACGAAAATATCTTCACCCTGGGTAGGGCCGTTCTGGAAAGGCACGTTGAGCGGGAAGTGGCGACGGCCGATTTTAACACCGTCAAGATCTGTTGGGATAAGGGCACAGGTGATACCGACATCTTCTTCTTCACCCAGGAGGCCGTCTGGATCCTGAAGCTTAAATGCCAGGCCAAGGACTGTAGCAATGGGTGCCAGGGTGATATAGCGTTTGTTCCAGGTCAGACGCATACCGACAACTTCTTCGCCTTCCCATATCCCTTTACAAACCACTCCGTAATCCGGGATTGAGCCTGCATCTGAACCTGCTTCTGGACTGGTAAGGGCAAAACATGGGATTTCCTTACCAGCAGCGAGGCGGGGGAGGTAGTGGTTTTTCTGCTCAATGGTTCCGTAATGCTGGAGCAATTCACCAGGGCCGAGTGAGTTCGGCACGCCTACGGTAGAGGAAAGCACCCCGGAAACGCCGGTCAGTTTTTGCAGGACCAGTGACTGTGCGTAGGCTGAAAAATCCAGGCCGCCATATTCCTTTTTGATAATCATGGCGAAAAATTTGTTGTCCTTGAGGTATTGCCAGATCTCAGGAGGCAGGTCAGCCAGCTCATGGGTGATTTGGTAGTCGTTTGCCATGCGGCAAACTTCACTGACCGGGCCATCCAGGAAGGCCTTCTCTTCAGCCGTCAACCTGGGAGCCGGGATATCGTGCATTTTTTTCCAGTCCGGGTTGCCGCGGAACAGATCTGCTTCCCACCAGATGGTGCCGGCATCAATGGCTTCTTTTTCGGTAGAAGACATTTCAGGCATCACAGACTTGAACGCTTTCAGGGCATGTTTGCTGAACCAGGCCTGGCGGAAAGCCGGGATGTTGAGTGGAATGGCCAAGGCGATAAACACCAGCCAGCTGATTTGGCCGACAATGCTGAGCAATGACCCGGCAATCATCACGCCGGTTGCTGCCACCGTGACCAGCTTCAGGCTTGCGCGGTGATAGGCGAGAGCTCCCATCAGTACCAGCGCTGTAAGTAAAAACAGGGTTGTTGCCATGGCGTAATTCTCCTTATCTTGCAACAAATCCATATAATGGTAAGAGGTCTAACCAGTTATAATTGTAATTGAGTTTTTAATAGAATGTAAAACTCGATGCAAGAAAAAATGGAGGAAGAAGAAAAGTTGTTCGTAAAAATGAGACCATCGACCAGACAGGATTGAGGAAGATCAGTCTTGCTGTATGTTTGGCTTGCGCTCAATTGACATACAATTACAATATGCACTCCACCCTTGCCAAAAAGGGTGCCTATCATTCTTGACCTCCCTGCAGGTTATCTCCGACAGACAGACAGTTGCCCGCCGGAAGCAATGGACTTTGCTGCAGCCGAGGTCTTCGCGATCCAAATTTTTGAGGTGTAAGTTGAACAGTTTTGCCACCAAATGGCGGACGCAGCTGGCCGGCTACGGCGCGTCTGCATTTCGATCTGACTTCATTGCTGGGATAACCGTCGGTGTTGTTGCCATTCCTCTGGGTATGGCTCTTGCCATTGCGGCGGGCGTGCCTCCGCAACATGGCCTCTATACCGTTATCGTAGCGGGTTTCTTAATCGCCCTGCTTGGCGGTTCACGGTTTAACGTTTCAGGCCCTACTGCAGCATTTGTTGTAATTCTTCTCCCTATTGTCCAGCAGTATGGTTTGAGTGGCTTGCTGATAGCCACAGTGATGTCCGGCGTGATTCTGCTTTTGATGGGGGTACTGCGCCTGGGGCAGTTGGTTCGCTATGTGCCGCTCCCTGTGACCGTTGGCTTTACAGCCGGTATCGGTTTCGTTATCGCATTCCTGCAGTTGAAAGATCTGCTGGGTCTGACCCTTGCGTCATCCCCAATTCACTTTATTGAGAAAGTGGAAGTCTATTTCCAGGCTGGACCAACCCTGATCTGGAGTGACGCGCTGGTGGGTGTTGCCAGTATCGTTGCGTTTATCCTTTGGTCCCGTAAGAAGCGTGCAGTACCACCACACCTGATTGCCCTGCTGGTGGGTACAGGTATCGCACTGGTTATTAACCACGTAGGCGGTTTGTCTCACGTGACGACATTGGGTGAGAAGTTCCATTACACACTCAATGGTGTAACCGGCCAGGGCATTCCACCTGCACCACCATCTTTCGCCCTGCCATGGGGTGAAAATGGCCTGAACCTGGATACCGTTCTGGATTTGCTGCCATCAGCTATTGCTATTGCGCTTCTGGGTTCAATTGAGTCCCTGCTGTGTGCTGTGGTTGCAGACGGTATGACCAAGACTCGCCATAACCCGAACCGCGAGCTGATTGGCCAGGGTATCGGTAACATCATTGCGCCATTCTTTGCCGGTATTCCTGCAACAGCAGCAATTGCCCGTACCGCGACCAACATCCGTGCCGGTGCAAACTCACGTGTTGCCTCCATGATTCACGCTGTGTTCGTGCTGGCGGCGATGATTGCACTTTCCCCGGTACTTTCTTATGTACCAATGAGTGCACTGGCTGGCTTGCTGATCATGGTGGCGTGGAACATGTCTGAAGCCCCACACTTCGTGCGTATGGTAAAACTGGCGCCACGTTACGATGTGGCAGTACTGGTTAGCTGCTTCACACTGACTGTCGTATTCGACATGGTTGTTGCCGTGGTTGTCGGTATGGTTCTGGCTATTGGTCTGCTGGTCTACCGCAAGGTACGCCGTCAGCGTGCTGTCGAAGCCCGTACCCACCAACATGATGACCTGTTGCCTTCCATCTCTGTTCACCGTCTTGGTGGCGTACTTTACTTTGGCGCATCAGAGAAAGTCTTTGAGCAAGTGGCACATGATTCTTCAGCCCATGAAACAGTCGTCGTGGATATGTCTGATGTGGTGTCTATCGACATTTCAGCACTGCATTACCTCGAGCAGTGCCTGAACCTTCTGGGTGAGAAGAAAGTATACCTGGTAGGCCTGGTACCGGCTCTGCGAAACAAGGTTGAGCGTGTTGGCCTGACGTCACGTCCAAACGTTGTACTGGCTGATGAAGTACCGGTGGAATTGCGTCATGCAGCGCATGTCTGATCCCGCTAGTTCCAACTAATTCACAATGTCCCCGTCGCCCAGTCGACAGGTGATGCGCTTTCTCGGTACACTGCTGTCAATTGAATAACAATGACGGCAGTGTACTGCCTCCACTCCCTATCGAGAGACCAATCAATGTATCAGGATCTTATTCGAGCCGAGCTGAATGAAGCGGCGGATGTGCTGAACCATTTTCTGAGTGACGAAAACAACATTGCCCAAATTGAAAAGGCCGCAAAACTGTTGGCTGACAGCTTTAAAGCCGGCGGAAAGGTGCTGTCTTGCGGTAACGGTGGTTCACACTGTGACGCTATGCACTTTGCTGAGGAGCTTACCGGCCGTTACCGTGAAAACCGCCCCGGTTACCCTGCCATTGCAATTTCTGACCCAAGCCACTTGTCTTGCGTGAGCAATGACTTTGGCTATGAGTATGTATTCTCTCGTTATGTAGAAGCGGTCGGCATGAAGGGCGATGTGTTGTTTGGCCTGTCAACCTCCGGCAATTCCGGTAACATCATTAAAGCCATTGAAGCGGCTAAGGCAAAGGGTATGACATCAATTGCCCTGACCGGTAAAGACGGTGGCAAGATGGCCGGTATGGCAGATATTGAGATTCGTGTACCACACTTTGGCTACGCAGACCGTATTCAGGAAGTACATATCAAAATCATCCACATCCTTATTCAATTGGTTGAAAAGGAAATGGCAGCGTAATATACGCCAAGGTATCAAGAACAAGGAAAGAGAAGCATGTGTGAGCTGCTTGGCATGAGCGCCAATGTGCCAACAGATATCTGTTTCAGCTTTACCGGGCTGGTTCAGCGGGGCGGTAAAACCGGCCCGCACCGGGATGGCTGGGGGATTACGTTCTATGAGGGCAAGGGGTGCCGGACCTTTAAGGATCCCAACCCGAGTTGCCGCTCAGAAATTGCCCGGCTGGTTCAGGATTACCCGATAAAAAGCTGTTCGGTGATAAGCCACATCCGGCAGGCGAACCGGGGAGATGTAAACCTGGTTAACACCCACCCGTTTACACGTGAACTGTGGGGACGCTATTGGACCTATGCCCATAACGGCCAACTTTCAGGCTGGGAAGACCTTGAGGTCGGCCGTTTCTGGCCGGTTGGAGAGACCGACAGTGAGCGCGCTTTCTGTTGGTTGCTGTATGAGTTGGAGCAGGCTTTCCGCGAAAGGCCGGATGACGCCACACTGTACGCCTTTATTGCCGCACGTTGCGATAAGCTGAGGGAGTTGGGTGTTTTCAATATGTTGCTGACAGATGGTGATTACCTGATGACCTACTGCAGTAACAACCTTCACTGGATCACCCGCCGGGCTCCGTTTGGTGAAGCCACTCTACTGGATGAAGACGTTACTATCGACTTCCACAAGGAAACCACACCTAATGATGTGGTAACCGTGATAGCCACCCAGCCACTGACGACCAATGAAAGTTGGTACAAGATGTCAGCCGGGGAGTATTGCGTTTTCCATTATGGTGAAGTGGTGATTTGTAACCGCGAGCAGTTTGCCGACAAGTCGGATATGGAAATGCCGCAATAATTGCATTAAGCACAAAAAACGCGCCGACCTGGCGCGTTTTTTTGTTTTAGAACCAAAATGGTAATCCGTTTACTCGCTGGCGTAGCCTTGTTGGGGCAGAGCGTTACCGTCGAGCCACGCTGTACCATTCCGCATTTCAAGGCGTCCATCGACAAACCAGTTTGCTACCAGCGGATAAATCCGGTATTCCTGATCCTGAACCCTTTCCTGCAATTCTTCGGCTGTGTCACCTTCAAAAACAGGCACCCGGGCCTGAAGAACAACCGGGCCACCGTCGAGTTCTTCCGTCACAAAGTGGACAGAAGCCCCATGCTCCAGGTCTTCGGCATCAATTGCGCGCTGGTGGGTGTTGAGACCGGTGTATTTCGGCAACAGGGAAGGGTGGATATTAAGCATCCGGCCCAGATATTTCTGCACAAAACCCGGCGTCAAAATACGCATAAACCCGGCGAGGATAATCAGATCCGGCTCGAAACGGTCAATAACCTCAGAAAGAGCCAGATCGTAGGATTCACGATCACGCCCCTCCACAGGGAAAGCCACTGCTTCAACACCGGCCTGACGGGCACGCTCAAGGCCAAAGGCATCAGCCTTGTTCGAAATAACCGCCCGGATTTGAGCACCTTTGATTGATGTCCCACAGGCGTCCATCAACGCCTGCAGGTTAGTTCCGTTGCCGGAAACCAGAACCAGGATGTTTTTCATGGTATCAGTTAATTTCCACCTGCTCGTCACCGGATGCCGCAGCAGCGATATGTCCGATGACCCAGGCTTGTTCACCTTCACCATTCAGCATAGCGACTGCTTTTTCTGCTTCTGACGCAGGCAGGGCAATGACCAATCCGACACCACAGTTGAAAGTGCGGTACATTTCGTGGGTTTCAACATTGCCGTTGTCTTGCAGCCAGTTAAATACAGCAGGCCATTGCCAGCTGTTACCGTCAATAACAGCTTTAGTTCCTTCAGGAAGCACGCGCGGGATGTTTTCCCAGAAACCACCACCGGTAATATGGGAAATGGCATGAACATCAGTTTGCTCGAGCAGTTTAAGCACTGATTTCACATAAATCTTAGTTGGGGCAAGCAGGCGATCTGCCAGCGGCAGCCCTTCCAGGTCTGCTGAAAGATCCGCACCAGAAACTTCAATAATCTTTCGAACCAGGGAATAGCCGTTAGAGTGCGGGCCGCTTGAACCAAGTGCAATCAGCGCATCACCGTCAGCCACTTTGCTGCCGTCAATCACACCGGCTTTTTCCACCACGCCGACACAGAAACCGGCGAGGTCATAGTCTTCACCGTGGTACATTCCCGGCATTTCTGCGGTTTCACCACCAATGAGTGCGCAACCGGACTGCAAACAGCCTTCGCCAATTCCGGCAACAACATCGGCTGCGGTATCTACGTTGAGTTTTCCGGTTGCGTAATAATCAAGGAAGAAAAGGGGTTCGGCACCCTGAACAATCAGGTCATTGACACACATGGCAACCAGGTCAATGCCGATAGTGTCATGTTTGCCTAGGTCCATGGCCAGGCGGAGCTTGGTGCCCACACCATCAGTGCCGGATACCAGCACTGGCTCTTTATATTTGGTTGGCAGTTGGCAAAGGGCGCCAAATCCACCGATACCACCCATTACTTCAGGGCGGCGGGTACGTTTTACTACACCTTTAATGCGGTCTACCAATGCGTTTCCTGCATCAATGTCCACACCAGCATCTTTGTAACTTAGAGAAGTGTTATTACCACTCACGAGGATCCCTCACCACGTCAACGTATCCAAAAGCCGGCGCCATTCTAACAAGAGTTTTGCCTTAAGGAAAACGTTTGCGTAAGGCGATTTCATGACAGTTGTTTCGCTTTGTTTTCTTGCGAGTGAGTAGTTATGCGAGCACTCTACTAATTGTGTATAATGCTGCGATTTTATTTTTTCGCAGGAGTGAGTGATGAAAGTCGTCGAGGTCAAACACCCGCTGGTTAAGCATAAGCTGGGTCTGATGCGTGAAGGTGATATCAGCACCAAACGTTTCCGTGAGCTCGCAACCGAGGTTGGCAGCTTGCTGACTTACGAAGCAACCGCTGACTTTGAAACTGAAACTGTCACTATCGAAGGCTGGAATGGCCCGGTAGAAGTGGATCAGATCAAGGGCAAGAAAGTGACTGTAGTACCTATCCTGCGTGCCGGCCTTGGCATGATGGATGGAGTACTGGAGCATATTCCAAGTGCCCGTATCTCCGTAGTCGGTATCTACCGTGACGAAGAAACCCTGGAGCCTGTGCCATATTTCCACAAACTTGCATCCAACATTGATGAGCGTATGGCTCTGGTTGTTGACCCGATGCTGGCAACCGGTGGTTCCATGATTGCAACTATCGACCTGCTAAAAGAGAAAGGCTGTAACCAAATCAAGGTTCTTGTTCTGGTTGCCGCGCCTGAAGGACTTGAAGCACTGGAAAAAGCTCACCCTGATATCGAGCTGTACACAGCTGCGATTGACCAGAAGCTCAACGATAAAGGTTATATCGTACCGGGTCTTGGCGATGCCGGTGACAAAATCTTCGGTACCAAGTAATCCTATTTGGCAAAGATTTTTTAATAAGAGGCCCTGCAAAGCAGGGCTTTTTTTATGCCTGTTTGCCAATATCTTCCGAGGCTATCCGGTTATGGCTGCCATCACACATCGGAAAGCTGGCAGACTGTTTACAGGCGCAGATAGCTGCATTGGCAGTTTCGTCTGCAGTATAAATAGTCGGAGAAAACTCAGTGCCGGCATGGGAGCCATCGCACAGTGGTTGGTTTGCCGAGTGGCCACAACGACAAAAATAGTAGGTTTTGTTTTTTTCCAGCTTAAGTAAGACGGGTTTGTTGTCTGCAATCCTTGCGCCTGTATGTGAATCTGACATTGTCGCCTCCATTGCTATCCTTGTTCTTTGGGTAAAGTTTAGCAACGGAAACAAAAAGGCCCCTGACATGCAGGGGCCTTGGGTGGAAAAACAGAATTTTATTATTTCTCTTCTTCCATTTGTGCATTGTCGACTACGTGCGTCTCACCGAAGTTATCCGGGAGGATCAGGTTAAGCACAATGGCAACAATACCGCAAAGGCTCACACCCTGTAGGCTGAACTCACCGATACCAAAGGCCATACCGCCGATGCCAAATACCAGGGTTACTGCCACGATAGCCAGATTGCGTGGTTTGTGGAGGTCTACTTGGGCGCGGATCATGGTGTTAAGGCCGACTGTTGCAATAGAGCCGAACAGCAGGATCATGATGCCACCCATTACCGGTACCGGAATGGTCTGGAGAATAGCCCCCAGTTTTCCAACAAATGCCAACACCAGGGCAGTGACTGCTGCCCAGGTCATGATGGCTGGGTTGAATGCCTTCGTGAGCATAACTGCGCCGGTCACTTCACTGTAAGTCGTGTTTGGTGGTGCACCAAACATTGAGGCAAACATGGTAGCAACCCCGTCACCGGTGATGGTGCGGTGAAGACCAGGTTTTTTCAGGTAGTCTTTGCCCGTTACGTTTGAGATAGCCAGCATATCACCAACGTGTTCAACAGCAGGCGCAATGGCGACAGGAATCATGAACAGAATGGCGTTAATGTTGAACTCAGGGAAAGTGAAGTTCGGCAGTGCCAGCCATGAAGCCTGGATAACCGGCGTAAAATCGACAACACCAAAGCCAAGGCTCAGGGCGTAACCGACAATAATACCTGACAGGATTGGTACCAGCTTAAAGAAGCCTCTGGAGAACACAGATACGGCGATAGTGGTAATCAGAGAAGCCGCTGAAATCCAAAGTGCAGCATCGTGAGCAACCAACTGGACCGCACCGTCACCGGTTTTCCCCACTGCCATATTAACTGCCGCAGGTGCCAGGCCAAGGCCGATAACCATAATAACCGGGCCGACCACAACCGGTGGCAACAGTTTGTGGATAAACACAACGCCACGAACCTTAATGATTGCCCCGAGGCCCACATACACAAGTCCCGCGGCCATCAGGCCACCGAGAGTTGAAGGTACACCCCACGCCTGAATGCCGTACATAATTGGTGCAATAAATGCGAAAGAAGAGGCAAGAAAAACGGGGACAGAGCGTTTGGTGATAACCTGGAAAATGAGAGTTCCGATACCTGCACCGAACAGTGCAACGTTAGGATCGAGACCGGTAAGAAGGGGAACCAGAACCAGCGCGCCAAAGGCGACGAACAGCATCTGGGCACCCTGCATGACTTGGAACATAGCAACACCCATCCATAATGCAAAAAAATCGCGGAATATTATCACACGAGTAAACGTTTGCCTAACATGAGTAACCTGATTTTTCGCGGATTTATTCGCATTAAATCCGTGAAAGCAGAAAAAGGTGAAATCTAGCAGAAACAGAGTGTGATGATTGCCGCCTACAGTAGAACAGCTTATGATCGAGGTCTTACTGTCTAATCGAATTGAGATAGGGGTTATCCGGTGTTGAGAGGTTTCCTGGTGATACTGGCCCTGGCATTACTGCCAGTAAAAGGATGGGCTACTAACCTGTACCATGCCAGCGTTGTGCTAGATGAAGCGAACAGCGCAGACAATGAACAACTCGCCAAACAACAGGCGTTACAACAGGTACTGGTTAAGGTATCAGGCCAGCGTAATATCACGGACAATCCTGTGATTAAGAAAGCCCTGGGCAACAGTGCCTTTATCAGCCAAATTGGTTTTGGTGAAGAAAATGGCCAGCATATACTCAGTGTTACTTATGACAGCAAGCAGATCTATAACCTGCTGGTTCAGGCTAAAGCGCCTGTTTGGAGTGAGCCTCGTCCTGAGTTGACTGTCTGGGTTGTACAGGATGCCCCGTCCGGGCGCCAGATTGTCTGGGAACAATCCAACTCACCGCTTGTCAGCGAACTAAAGGCTGATGCAGAACGCCGAGGGTTGCCGGTTCTGGTTCCGGTTGGAGATTTCCAGGATGTGACGGCTGTGGATGTAGCGGACATCTGGGGTGGGTTCCTTGGCCCGGTCACCGAAGCAAGCAAACGCTATGAGACTGCGGGAATATTGATTGCACGGGTACGCTCAAATGGCGTTAGCTGGACGCTGGTTCCAGACACGAAACGTCAGCAAAAACCGGTGGAAGGCCGTGCGAGCGGATCAGTTGCCCAGTCCTTTGCTCAAATGGTCAACAGCGTGGCAGATTACTACGCAAGCCGTAATTCGGTGGTTCTTGGCGGTGAAAGTGAAGGCTCGCAACTTGTTGCTTTTGACGGGGTGGACAGTGCGCGAGACTTTTTTGCCCTTGAAAAACTGCTGGCCCAGATGAATTCTGTCGGTTCGGTGACGATTGACCGTATCCAAAATGGTGAAGTCCGTTTCAGACTTGTGTTGCTGGCACCTGTAAGCGTATTTACTAATGAGCTGGAGAATGACAGCCGGATTACTTCTCTGGGAACGGCAATTGTCATGCCGGAACAAGCTGAAACACAACAGCCAGTGAAGCAGGAGACACCAGCGCTGACCTCTGGGGAAAGCACACCCGCGAATGGAAACATCGCTCCAGATGCAGATGCATCAGAAACGCAGGGCGTGACAACTTCTGATGAAGGAGGGGTTCAGCCGACGGTTCCATCCGTGGCTGGGGAATCCATGTTGAAATTTATGTGGACGCACCACGACCTCCCGTCTGCGGCAGCCCCGGCTGATACCGGTGCAGAAACTGTACCGGCTGACGAAGGCCCAACCCAGACGCCGAATACGCCTACACCTTAAAATTAAGCGCAAACTATAAGGGGAAGCTGATTGCTTCCCCTTTCTTTTTCGGCAAAAACGCCCTAGCTTCCGTAACGCTCGCGTTCCTCCTTTTCCACCTGGGAGAGCTTTTTCAGCTTCAGGCCTTGCTCCTGGCCTTTCCAGCGCGCGTAGTAAATATTGCAAAGGAAAGTGATGGAGGTCAGCGTCAGTTCAACCAACGCCAGCCAGCGTTCCCCTTCATCTACCCATAAAATGGTCAGTGCGTGGAGGAAATAAAACATCAGGACAAAGTTGGCCCAGGCGTGGGTGTAGGCATTTCCCTGGATAATGCCTTTCAGGGGCAACAACAGGGGGATAAGCCAGCCCAGGGTAACCGCCCACGGAGTGACGTGTGCGTGTGGGGAAAGCCAGCCGTGCCATAAACCGACCCAGGCGATAAGGGCAAAATAACTCAGTAAAACCGCGGGCCGGAGTGTACCGGAGCGCGGGGAAGTGTTTTCCATGTCTAAGACTCTTTAAGTTTGCGTCCAATGTTTGCCAGCCGCGTTCCTAACGCTATAGCCAGGGTTTTCTCATCGTTGTCGAGTGGCAGCTTACCATCACCGCTTACATGTCCGGGGCCATAAGGGGAACCGCCGGAAGATGTGGTATGGAGTGCCGTCTCGGAATAGGGCAGGCCTGTTATAACCATCCCGTGGTGCAACAGGGGCAACATCATGGTGAGCAAGGTACTTTCCTGCCCGCCGTGCAGGCTGCCGCCGGATGTGAATACTGCTGCCGGTTTTCCTATCAATGTGCCCGCCAGCCATTCACCGCTGGTGGCGTCCAAGAAGTGTTTGAGCGGTGCCGCCATGTTTCCAAACCTGACCGGGCTGCCAAGGGCCAGGCCATCGCAGGATTTAAGGTCGTTCTTGGTGATAAAGGGGTCACCATCGGGGGTGTGGGCCGCAGGCCCGGCAATTGGGAGTGACTCATAACGGGGGAGATCCGGTACTGTCCTTATCACAGCCTCTGCACCGGTGGACTCAATACCCCGGGCAATGTGGCGGGCCAGAGCGCGGGTACCACCGTGGCGGCTGTAGTACAGTACCAGGATCTTCGTCATTACAGAATATCCAGAACCGCTTCCGGCGGACGTCCCATTGCGGCTTTACCATTGTTCACAACAACCGGGCGCTCAATCAGTTTGGGGTTCGCTACCATGGCCTGGATAAGTGCCTCTTCAGATGTTTCATCTGCCAGTTTTAGCTCTTTATAGAGGTCTTCTTTGGTACGCATCAGCTCCCGGGCTGAATCATAACCTAACATACTGATAAGTGACTTCAGGGTATCAGCATCAGGTGGTGTTTCGAGGTACTTGATAACTTCCGGTACAACGCCATTCTCTTCGATCAGCGCCAGCGTCTGGCGGCTTTTGGAACAACGAGGGTTGTGATAAATAACGACTGACATTCCCTTTCCTCTTTTAATCAATTTTTGTGTATCAGACCCGCCCGGTTTACTGCAGTGATTCAAACCGCTGCTGCATGACCCTCAACTGGTCTATACGGGCATCATAACGTGCCTGATCAAGGCTGCCTATAGGGGCAAGCTGACTGGCCTGTATGTAATTGTTAATGGCTTTGGGCCACTGGGCGGCGAGTGCAAAGAGTTCGCCTTGTGCTGCCAGGGCCTCGGGGCGCTTTCCGCTACGGTCATAGGCTTCCTGCAGCATGCTCCAGGCAGAAATGTCTGATGGGAAATTATGGGTATACCGGTTCAGGAAAGAAATAGCATCCTGGTACTTTCCTGCTTCCATCATGACGTAATACCGGTTCAGCTCCAGAACCCGGTTTTCAGGTTGATTCCTCAGTGCTTTTTCCAGCATTTCTGAAGCCTTGGCATACTCTTTTTTCTGTACGTACAGGTCAGTCATCGCATCAAGGAAGAAGCGGTTTTCGGGCTCGGCCCTGATCAATTTATCCAGAATGGCCGCGGCTTTTTCTGGCTTGCGGGTATCGAGGTAAACCAGTGCTTTTCCGTATTCCAGTGTAGGCTTTACGGACAGGGAGGCTTTTTTTTCCTGACGGGTAAACCAGTCCAGTGCAGCAGCCGGCTCCAGACCAGAGAAACGTGCGATTATGCGAGCCCTTGCCAAATGGTAGGGTTCTGATGGCGGAAGCATCACCGAGGGGTATTGCTGGGCTCGGGCCCGGGATTCCGTAATGCGCGATTCCGGCAGCGGGTGGGTAAGCAAAAATTCCGGCGGCTTGCTGGCATAGCGATACTGCTCCAGCATACGTCCGAAGAACGCGGGCATGGCTTTAGGGTTAAAACCTGCACGGGCAAGTGTATCAATGCCTATGCGGTCTGCTTCCTGTTCGTTGCTTCGGGTGTAGTTTATCCGGCTTTGGATAGACGCTGCGGTGGTTGCCTGTGCGGCGGCAATACCCGCTTCGGGTGCGGCAACCGCCAGCATCAGGGAACCGATAAGTGCGGCGATAGTGAGTGGCGACTTACGGGCCTGATCTTCCATTGCCCTGGCAAGATGTCGCTGGGTAATGTGGGCAATTTCGTGGGCCACTACTGAAGCAAGTTCACTTTCATCCTGGGCATAGAGAAACAATCCGGTGTGCAATGCGACATAACCGCCGAAAAACGCAAATGCGTTTATTTCTTTGTTCCGGATAAGGAAAAAGTGGAATGGGGTTTTTACATCACTGGCATTGGCAACCAGCCTGTGACCCAACGAACTGACATATTCGTTTAGTAATGGATCATTTATGATGGGGCGGCTTGCCCGGAGCATTCGCATGTAGGCATCGCCATATTCGAGCTCCTTGTCAATGGTGAGTGTCCCTGCTGCCGTTGTACCAATATCCGGAAGGCTGGATTGTACAGTATTGGCTACCCCTGAAAATGACGGCAGAAGAAGCGTTGAGGTCAGGAAATAGGCGAGCGCTTTCTTTTTTAACATCGCAGGTTAGGTGATCCCTTTGTGATTTTCGCCACTTTGGCAGTTTTTCTCCACTACTTAGGGAGTTTGACCACAAAGCGTGACAGAGGTTTCTTTGGGGCGAAACAGAAAGTCCTATACAATGCTCACGATGATAACGAGTGCCCAGGAATAATGGAAATAGAACAACTGGATTTGTCTGAAACGGTCTGCCCAATGGCGCTGATATTAGCGAAACAGGCAACCGCAAAGCTACAACCTGGGCATACCATCAGAATATTGGTATCCGATGCCGGGTCTGTCTCTGATATACCCCGGTACCTCCAGGGAAAAGGATATCAAGTCAGTACGCGGCAAAGTGGCACCCTGACAGAATTTTTAGTTACCCGCTAAAGGATTATGAGCTCTAACTATGATTGAGATGTTTAACCGTTGGTATAAGCGTCGTTTCTCTGACCCTAATACAGTCAGCCTTGTCGCTATCCTTGCTGTAGGGTTCGCCATTATTTATTTTTTCGGCAACCTTATCGCTCCCCTTCTTGTCGCTATAGTCCTTGCATACCTGCTTGAGTGGCCGGTTGCCCGTATGGTGAAAACCGGGTTGCCCCGGACACCTTCAGTGGTGATTGTGCTGACGCTGTTTGTTGGCGTTATGTTGATGGCAATCCTCGGCTTACTGCCAACCATCTGGAACCAGGTGATCAACCTTGTGTCCGATACACCAAAAATGTTCAGCGGATTGCAGGGCTTCCTGGATCACCTCCCAGACCGTTATCCGGAGCTGATTAAACCGGACATGGTGGCGGCGCTGGTAGATACGATTCAAACCCGTGTCCTTGGTTTGGGTGAAACCGTCGTTAAAAGCTCACTTTCGTCCTTGGTTAACCTCGCCGCACTTGCGGTATACCTGATCCTGGTTCCCCTGCTGGTGTTTTTCCTGCTCAAGGATAAGCGGGAGATGTTGCTGATGTTCCAGCGATTCCTGCCAAAAGAGCGTCAGCTCGCAACCAAGGTAGGTGAAGAGATGAACCAGCAGATATCTAACTATATCCGCGGTAAAGTCACCGAGATTGTGATTGTCGGAGCAGTCAGTTATGTCACCTTTGCGATATTGGATCTGCGCTATGCGGCTCTGCTCAGTGTACTGACCGGTTTCTCGGTATTGATTCCATACATTGGTGCGGCTGCTGTAACCATTCCTATCGCCGTTGTCGGGCTTTTCCAGTGGGGTGTAAGCCCGGATTTCTGGTGGCTAATGGTCGCATACGGAATTATTCAGGCACTGGATGGCAACGTACTGGTACCGGTGCTGTTTTCTGAGGCGGTAAACCTTCACCCGGTGGCGATTATTGTGGCAGTACTGGTGTTTGGTGGTTTGTGGGGGTTCTGGGGTGTGTTTTTTGCAATCCCACTCGCTACATTGGTGAAAGCAGTCATCAACGCAATTCCGTCCCCGGATGGCGAGGAAGATGCCATCGCCTGACGGGCGACTGTAAATATTTACATCGGTTGTTGAACCGTGTATCAATCATCTTTTCAGAGGGTCATCAGACCCTCTTTTGCTGTTTGCGATGGGGTGTTTGGCATGCAAGCTGGCTGGAGTGGCGGATTGCGAATGAAAAAAGTGGGTATTGTTGGCGGTGGCGTCGCGGGTTCAACTATTGCGCTTCGACTCGCAGGGATGGGGGTTCGAACCGTGCTGGTGGAACAAGGGGAAAGCCTGGTCAATGGCCCGCCGATGTGTCACCTCCATGCGGGTGGGAACCTGTACCGTGAGCTTGATGATGCCCAGTGCCTGGCACTGTTGAAACAGTCAGTTGATACCGCAAGGGCTTATCCTTTTGCCCTAAACCACCGCCCAACCGTTATCGCTATTCCTTTACGGGATGGCGGCTCTGTGGACAGCCTGCTTCCCCGTCTTCGTCTGTTGCAGCGAACTTACGGGGAGTTAGTTCATGCTGACCCGCGAAATGGTGTATTGGGTGAACCGGAAGATTATTTCAGGCTTTACGATCGGGAGGCGTTGGAAGAGCTGGCGTCTCGGGATATACCGGACTCTCCTGTCTCGCAGGAAGACTGGCTGATACCGGTTGCCAAAAGTGTGGATCTGTCGAAGTTTGTATACCCGTGGGTGATGGTGCAGGAATATGGCCTCAGCCTTTTCCGTATTGCTGCTTCTGCCAATATGGCCCTGGGGCAGACCCCCTTCTGCGAACTGCTCACATGTCACCGCCTCACCAATCTGACGCTCAGGGACAATGGTAGCTGGGACATGGTAATACAGGGGCCCGAGGGTGCCCGTACCGAGCAGGTCGATTTTGTCGTCAATGCCTGTGGTTACCGGACTGGGGAGTGGGACAATGCCTTGGGCGTCCATCGCCAGCGGTTGGTGGAATTTAAGTCCGCCTATCTGGCTAACTGGCAGGAACAACCGGGTAGCTGGCCGGAAGTTATCTTCCACGGTGAAAGGGGGACGCCAACCGGAATGGCGCAGTTTACCCCTTACCCCGATGGCTTGGTTCAGCTTCACGGGATGACAGAAGATATTACCCTGTTTGATGGGGGGCGGGTTTACTCTTCAGAAACAAGTGCCCAACCGGAGCTGCCGGATAGGCTGGCTCGGAAACTGACACTTGGCTGGCATGATGACGTTGTTCAACAGCGGACCCGTCAGGCGATAGTTCACATGGCAGAACTAGTTCCAGGTTTTGCATCGGCAAAACCTGGCGGGAAACCCCTTTTCGGTGCGCAGCAGGTACCGGGTAATGATATTACGCTTCGCGCATCGGATATCAGCTTTGCCGGAAAGAACTATGTCCGGGCAGAAATCATCAAGGCCTCTTCAGCGATTGTCTGTGCAGAAAAAATCGCCCGCCACCTCGTTGAGTCAGGTTGGGATATGGCGTTTCCAGAAGGCCTTGAGGGGCCAGAGCTCTCTTTGATTGGAGCACTAGATGAAGGGGATATTGAATTTACCGCGTGTAAACTTGCTGTGGAGAGAGGCTACCCAGCGAGCCTGGCTAAATCGTATTGATAAAAAATGAGAGGCGCTATGCCTCTCATACGGATTTTCACCGGGAATAACGTTCTTATTCGCCTTTCAGGTAGCTCAGGACCACTTCGTGGTGCTCTTTGGTTTTGAACTTGTTGAAAACTTTTTCGATCACACCTTCTTCATTAATCAAAAAGCTGATGCGGTGAAGACCGTCATAGACTTTACCCATAAATTTCTTTTCACCCCAAACGCCAAACTGATCAGCTACAGCATGGTCTTCATCAGACAGTAAGGTGAAGTTCAGGTTGTCCCGTTCGATAAATTTAGGCAGGCGTTTAACCGGGTCAATACTGATACCCAGCACCTCAACGTTCAGTGCATCCAGTTCGGATTTGCTGTCACGAAGGCCACAAGCCTGGACTGTGCAGCCAGGTGTCATAGCTTTGGGGTAAAAATACGCCAGCACTTTTTTCCCTTTGAAATCAGCAAGTGATACAGGGTTTCCATCTTGGTTTGGTAATGAAAATTGCGGAGCCGGCATGCCTGCGGTCAGAGTCTGCATGTTTTTTCCTTTTTAAGTTGGCTGAGTTTGGTTGTTCTTGTTTTCAGCGGGCTAGCTGACTATATGAAAATGACTGGATACTGAGATTGATTCACACATTTTTGCTAAATCTGCACCCAGCGTAGATTCATCCACATCGTCACTCAGTTCAACAGTCATCTGCAATTGGAGCTGCACAGCGCCGGTGCCCTCAGGTTCGGAGCGCGCACTCAGAGAGGAGATATTGAGATCCCTTTGTGCAAAAAAGCGGGTGAAGTTATCGATAAGACCGGGTTTGTCGGGCCCAGATGCTGAAATCTCTGCCCAGCGCCTGATGTTTTTTTCCTGCTGCTGCCCGATGGTGCGTTTTATCATAGTCAGCAAGTCGTGTTCGGCTCCCAGTAGGGGAAGGGAGACCTCAACCCTGGCAATGGAGTTATGGCTGCCGGACAGCATCATAAGCAGGGTAAACTCACTGCCGAATATCGCCAGACGGCTGTCTTCGATGTTACACCCACACTCGGTAATCAACTGTGTGATTTTGCTTAATATGCCCGGGCGGTTTCTGCCCAGGGCAGTGAGGACAAGATACTGATCCATGTTTACTCTGCACGAAAACTTTCTTTCGATGTTAGCACGCGCACCTTTGCCTGAGAACCGCAAAAAAAGAGCGAATTAGGGGGTGCCATGGCGTTGCTATTGCTTGTTTTTAATCAGGCGCAAAAGTACCATGACAGTCTAGAAGAAAAGCGGAGAATGACATGTTTTCAGGTAGCATTACGGCGCTGATAACGCCCATGGACGAACACGGCAGTATCGATTACAACGGTTTAAAAAAACTGGTTGAATATCATGTGGAAGCAGGGACTGATGCGATTGTGGCGGTAGGTACTACCGGAGAGTCAGCAACTGTTACCGTTGAAGAGCACGTTAATATTGTCCTGAAAACCCTCGAATTCTCAGACGGTCGTATTCCTGTTATTGCTGGTGCGGGTGCAAATGCAACCCATGAAGCCGTTGCTTTTGCCAAAATGTTTACCGATACCGGTGTTGCAGGCTGCCTTAGCGTTACGCCTTATTACAACAAACCTACCCAGGAAGGGCTTTTTCAACACTTTAAAGCTATTTCTGAGTCTACAGACCTGCCTCAGATTCTTTATAACGTACCTGGCCGTACTGCTGTTGACCTGCTGCCAGAGACGGTTGCCCGTCTGGCAGAGTTTAACAATATCGTTGGTATTAAGGATGCAACCGGTGATGTGTCCCGTGTTGGAAAAACACGTGAACTTTGTGGCGACAAGTTCGTCCAACTGAGCGGCGATGATTTTACTGGCTTGGATTTTGTTGAGGCTGGTGGTCACGGCGTTATCTCTGTGACAAACAATATTGCTGCTGCCGAAATGGCAAAAATGATGAAGCTGGCGCTTTCCGGTCAGTTTGAAGAGGCACGCATCATTAATAACCGACTGATGCCCCTGCATAAGAAGCTGTTTGTTGAAGCGAACCCGATTCCAGTAAAATGGGCCGCTCGTGAGCTTGGCCTTATTGACTGTGGTGTGATGCGATTGCCGATGACTGAACTGAGTGAACCTGAGCGTCCGGTTGTCCTGCAAGCACTGAAAGAATCAGGTTTGCTCTAAGATTTCGAAAACAGGACTTTCAATGAAGTTATCCTACAGGCTGGGTCTCTGCGCCATTGTTGTTGCGGCCCTGTCAGCTTGTTCCGGCGGCGCTTCGCAGCGCCGTCAGGCTCAAAATGATTTTGATTATCTGGAAACACCCGGACTTGAGGCTTGGCATACCTTGCCAGGGCAGGAGTTTGTTGTTAACCGCGCATACGAAATCCCTGACGTGAATGCCACCGGTGCAGTTGGAAGCGGTGTAGATATCCGACCTCCCCAACAGGTTTTGGCACTGATTCCCGGCGCACGGGCAGATGTTGATGAGCGCGGTGTGACGCTTTGGCTTGCACAGCCAGGCCAGATGGATACCTTGTGGCCTATTGTTTCAAAAGTACTTAAAGACGACAGCGTGTCAGTTGAAGCAGTAGATAACAACGAGTTGGATACTGGCTGGTACGTTTGGTCAAACGAGGATGATGACTCAATCGCAGCCAAGTACCGGATCACTCGGCTTGACCGCGGTGAACTGAAAGGCTTGCGTGTTGCAATGACCGGCTGGCGTGAAGGTAACAGCCAGAGCGATCCCCAGGCAATTTATAGAGACCGCTACACGGCGTTGATGACAAACCTCATCACTGCCGGGTATGACGACCAGATGCGGGAAAATGCCCGTCTGGAGGCACTTAAACTGGTTAAGCAGATCCCAATCAGCATGGGTAAAGACCGTGGCGGCCTGCCTGTAATCATTGCCCGTGCTCCGTATGAAGTTTTCTGGGAGCGATTGCCTGATGTATTGGGCCAGTTGGGCTTCACAGTAGAGGATCGCAACCGCTCGCAAGGTACGGTTGAAGTGAAATACAGCCGTCCGGATGATGAAGTTTGGGAAAAACTGGGTATTCAGCCGCTGGATATGGGCGGCAAGAAATTTACCCTGCAATTGGGTGACCTGACCAACAGAACATCGGTCAGTGTCGCGGATTCTGATGGGAAGCCGTTACCGGAAGAGACGCTGAGCGCGGTAAGCCGGGCACTTGCGGCCGCCATTGAAGTTAGCCAGTCACCACAAAGTTGATTTGCCAGAGAGGACGCCGCCAGGTGTCCTCTCTTTGTATGTGAGTTAGTTTGGATGTGTTTGTGGGTCACGGATGTGACTTCCCTTAAACGGAGAATAAGGTGAATGGAAAAGCGAGCTGAGTTGTATCGTGGAAAAGCTAAGTCAGTATTTGCGACTGACGATGAACAGCGCTTTGTGCTGGAATTCCGCAATGATACGTCTGCGTTTGATGGCCAGAAGGTAGAGCAACTGGATCGTAAAGGTGAGGTAAACAATAAGTTTAACCACTTTATTATGACCAAGCTTGAAGAGGCCGGCATACCGACTCAGATGGACCGTCTGTTGTCCGATACTGAAGCGCTGGTGAAAAAGCTGGAGATGATTCCGGTTGAGTGTGTAATTCGCAACGTTGCTGCCGGCTCTCTTTGCCGCCGCCTGGGTATTGAGGAAGGCACCGAGCTGACCCCGCCTACTTTTGAGTTGTTCCTGAAAAACGATGCGCTGCATGACCCAATGGTAAATGAGTCACTGTGTGAATCTCTGGGGTTTGCCAAAGCCGAGCACCTTGCGCGCATGAAAGAGCTGACCTTCAAAGTAAACGATGTGCTTAAAGGGCTGTTTGATCAAGGTGGTATGATCCTGGTTGATTACAAGCTTGAGTTTGGCCTCTATGAAGGTGAGATTGTCCTCGGTGACGAATTCAGTCCCGATGGCTGCCGTCTGTGGGACAAGGAAACCCGTAAGAAGCTGGATAAGGACCGGTTCCGCCAGGGGCTCGGTGGCGTTGTTGAAGCTTATATTGAAGTGGCTGATCGTATCGGTCTTAAGCTGTAATTTTTTAACTCTTTATAGCAAACGATTGCGTCGTTTGGCCGGTTAAAAAATCTACGTACATAAAATATCAAGGCAGCGATTTTTTATCGCTGCCTTTTTGTTTTTCATACCGTCAGATAAACCCGGAAGGTTCGTCGTCATCGTCATCGTAACCAGACTTTTTCTTGCTTGTTGCCGGTGGTCTTTCTTTGCTGGCAAAGGCATCTTCGGGCTTTTTCTTCTTCATCCCGAACTTGGCGTTGGCTGTATATTTCACTGCCATAATGTTGCTGATCACCACAGCCAGCACAATGGCAATAATTACCCAGGGGTTGGTTAAAAACTCCATATTTGCTTCCTTTCCAGCGGAGGAGGATGCTCACAAGTATACCTGCAGTACGAGTAATTTCTCTTATAAACGGCAGTGTAGATGGCTTATATGTGCGCATATGCTTAGGAGCAATAAAAAGCCGGGTATGTAGACCCGGCTTGGTTCCTGGTAAAGGAAATACTTAAACCAGCGTTTTTTCGAGTGCCTTTTGGTACATGTCAGCCAGAATTTCGAGGTCAGCAACACGGACGCATTCATTGACCTTGTGGATAGTGGCATTAACCGGGCCGAGTTCCACAACCTGCCCCCCCATTTTGGCAATAAAGCGGCCGTCAGAAGTACCGCCTGTCGTTAACAGATCCGGTTTCTGATGTGTGGTTTCCTCTATAGCTTCAACAACTGCATCGACAAGGGTGCCAGCATCTGTCAGGAATGGCTGCCCGCTGAGTGTCCACTTTAGCTCGTACTCCAGGCCGTGCGCATCCAGTACGGAATGAACCCGGCGCTTCAGATCTTCATCAGTCGACTCTGTACTGAACCGGAAATTGAACTGGATATGACACTCCCCGGGGATCACGTTGGAAGCGCCAGTGCCACCGTTTATATTGGCGATTTGGAAAC
Organism: Parasalinivibrio latis; assembly: GCF_036825535.1. Classification (GTDB taxonomy): domain Bacteria; phylum Pseudomonadota; class Gammaproteobacteria; order Enterobacterales; family Vibrionaceae; genus Parasalinivibrio; species Parasalinivibrio latis. Next base: position 2,892,446 of record NZ_CP098812.1, on the reverse strand, counting down.
TTGTCGGAGGGAAGAAGTCGTTACCGTTGTCCCAGGTTACAGCGCATAGCTCTGCCAGCGCCGGCATTGCCTGGTGAACAGGGTTTCTTGCAAGGTGCGGGTACGCAACATGCCCTTGAATCCCCTTGACTGTCAGATCCCCAGTGATAGATCCTCTGCGGCCATTTTTTACCACATCTCCGACAGTGTGGGTGCTGGACGGTTCACCGACGATACACATATCGATAAGCTCATTTCTAGCCATCAAAGTGTCAACAACCCGGGTGGTACCGTTAATGAATGGGCCTTCCTCGTCAGAAGTTATCAAAAAGCCAATGGAACCTTTGTGATCCGGATTGGTATCGATAAAGCGTTCAACCGCGACGACCATGGCAGCAAGGGAGCCTTTCATATCTGCTGCGCCGCGTCCGTGAAGGTGGCCGTCGATTACGGTAGGCTCAAAAGGTGGGGTATGCCATTGCCCCAATGGGCCAGCCGGGACTACATCGGTATGCCCGGCAAAAGCAAAGAGAGGGCCATCAGTTCCACGTCGAGCCCAGAAGTTGGTAGTATCCTCAAATACCATCCACTCTATGTTAAAACCCAGTTTTTCCAGCCGTTCACACATCAGTGTCTGGCAGCCTGCATCTTCCGGTGTCACAGATTCACGGCCAATCAGGTCCTTGGCTAATGACAATACAGCACTTTCTGTCATGGAGCGTCCTTTCGGTAGTTCTTATGCAAAGATGTCGGCATATTGTGCCGGTTTAAAACCAAGGTGATACTGGTTAGCTGTAACCAGTATCGGGCGTTTAATCATAGCCGGAAATTCAAGCAGCAGTGCTTTGGCACTCTCTTCATTCAGCGTATTTTTTTGTTCTTCGCTGAGCTGGCGATACGTGGTTCCACGCTTATTTACCAGTGCTTCCCAACCTAATTCTGCGACAAAGGTATTAATCAATTCTGCAGAGAGACCATCAGCCCGGTAATCATGAAAGGTATAAGTAACACCGTTGTCTTCGAGCCATTTACGGGCTTTTTTGATGGTGTCGCAATTTTTTATGCCGTAAACCGTCGCCATCACGTTTCCTTTCTTCTTCCTTCAATGTCAAGGCGATAAGAGTGACATTGCATGGGGGCGAAAGCAAGTTACTGCGTTAGTACCAATTCATATATACCGTGCCCTGTGATACTGATGCGCGGGATGTGAATTGTAGTGGGGCTGCGATGAATCCGGCTTCGTGTTGGAGTACGAATTGGGTCTCATAATGGAGAAACTTGTATTATAATTAGTAAAAACTAAATTAGATTTGACTTGATATAGTTAAATTAGAATAATCTAATAGTGCTTTGGAGTTGATGATGAAAGCGTTATATGAACAAGCGCAGGACGCTGCGAATGCATTACGTGTCCTGGCTCACCCCGATCGCCTGATGGTTTTGTGCCAACTGTGTGAAAGCGAAGCATCGGTTTCTCAACTGTTGGAAAGCAGCAGGCTTAGCCAATCTGCGTTTTCACAGCACCTTCAGGTGTTGCGGGCTGCAGGGATGGTGGAAACACGAAAGGAAGCCCAAACGGTCTTCTACCGTGTAGACAACAAAAAAGTCAGAGCCCTGATGGCTGCTATACAGGGGGCTTGGTGTGAGGAATTTAGGGCAGATATAAAAAATGAATGAGTACATTTCAGCTTTGTTTGGCGGAGCGATGGTAGGGGGCGCAGCGGCCCTTTTGCTTTTTGTTAATGGTCGCATTGCCGGTATAAGCGGTATAGCAGCAGGAATTATGAAAACGGTGCAGCAGGACGTGTTGTGGCGAGTGCTGTTTATACTGGGGATGATGTCCGCCGGATTTGTCTTTCAGGACAGAATCGGTGCATTAACCGGGCATTTTTCACCATCATTTTGGATACTTGTTATTGCAGGCCTGTTGGTAGGGCTTGGGGCGAGTTTAGCTAATGGCTGTACAAGTGGTCACGGTATCTGTGGAATTGGCCGTTTTTCAGTTCGCTCTCTGGTTGCGACTGTTACCTTTATGTTCACTGCCGGTGTAACGGTGTTTTTTCTCCGTCATGGAGGGCTTTTCTTATGATCTCCTCTCATAAAAACAATGCCTTAACCCTAACTTCTGCATTATGTTGTGGCTTTTTGTTTGGTACAGGGATGGTTTTCTCCGGAATGGTTGACCCAGGCAAAGTGCAGGGATTCCTCGATGTTACCGGTAAGTGGGACCCGTCTCTGGCGTTTGTCATGGTTGGCGCCATCGGCGTATTTGCGCCAGTGTACCATTTGGTTATTCGCCGTCGGAGTTGTGCACTAAATGGATTCCATATTGCTCAACCGGGTCATAGACAGATAACCCTAAAACTGGTCGGGGGGGCGGCATTATTTGGTATTGGCTGGGGACTTGCGGGGATCTGTCCAGGTCCGGCTTTGACCGCTTTGGGTTCTGGTTTAGTCCAACCATTAATTTTTGTTGTTGGTCTGATGGCGGGGCTTTATGGTGGAGGCTTGATAACAAAACAGTCTAAACAGGCTGCAGCAAACCATACTCCCTCTTAATTTGGCTCGAACAACGGGTTGTATAACCCATTAAAATTGTTGCATATGTCTCTTTTTGGGCAACTCGTCAGGTGGGATTGGTCTGACGTTTGATCAAGCGCAACATTTCCCCCAGAGCAGAGCCAATAATGGAATTTATTCCAGTATTAATGGGGGTATCAATGGAACTGAATCCAGTTTTTGCACGTCGTCTTTATCTCGCCTATCTGGTCCAGGATATAGAACGTCCAAACGTACCACGTTTGGTCGAGGTGACCGGGTGGCCTCGCCGTACAATCCAGGACGTGATCAAATCTTTACCTGGTTTAGGCATCCAGTTGAGCTTTGTCCAGGATGGCCGCCGCCACAACGACGGTTACTATAAGGTCGAAAGCTGGGGGCCGTTTAAGCTTGATTGGGTACTTTCACGGCGCGAAGACCTGTCCAAGTCAGTAAAGTAATCACTCTGTTATCCCGGCTTCTCTCAGAGCGGTTCGCAGTGTTTCTGCACGCTTGCGGTTTACACCAAAATCGGAGTAACCGACTCGGGACTCAGAACGCACCACAAGGTTACCGTTATCGATTTTCAGCTCAAGGTCATCCACGAAACGCATGATTTTGCTGACGCATTCAATTCTCAGGTAACCTTCACTTTCTTCAGCCAGGCGGGCACCTGGAAGACGAAGGGCAATTTCTTTAATTGCATTTATATCATTAGTTTTCAGCCGAAAAGGGGAAAGTGAGAACTGCTCCCTGCTTTCAATGGTAGAGACGCAATTGGGTTTGTCGCTGCAAAGCTGATTGATTTTCATCCTTTCCATATCCTCTCCTGATGAACATCCTGTTACTGTGAGTACAGCCAGACATAATGTTTGGCATCTTATGACATCCCTGACAGCCATGTTTTCTCCCTACTTGAACAGGATGAATACCGCAACGAACACCGCCCAACTGATTGCCAGTAAAACCCAAGGCAAGATGCTGCTATTGTTTTGTAATGTGACTTCATGTTCGATTGTATCTGCTGTCTCTTCACCTGAAGCGCGCTTATCCCTTATTTGTTTTTTACGCAGTTTGTCTTTTTCCCGTGCTTTTACCTTTTGTTGTTTTTTATACAGAGCGATTCCTTTTTCTATTCCCTGAGCTATCAGTTTGGTCTGCTCTTTGGTCTGTCCCGGTTTCTGCGTTGCTTTGGCGATTTTCATCGCTTCTTGCTGGGTTTCGGGGGAGATTGTGTCTTTATTCATGTTAATTTGTTATGTCATGGTTTTACGGCATTATACCCAGTGAACTGGGGGATTAAACAGCAAAGGAGCGCTCGATGATATTAACCACAACACCATCAGTCGAAGGTCGCCGGATTGTTCACTACCACGGTGTGGTAGTCGGTGAGGCTATTCTGGGAGCCAACGTATTTAAAGATCTGTTTGCAGCAGTGCGTGACATTGTTGGTGGCCGATCAGGTGCGTATGAGCAAGAGCTGTCGAGGGCACGGGAGATTGCCTTTGAAGAGCTCGAGCAGCGAGCCCGTGCTTTGGGGGCCAATGCAGTTGTCGGAATCGATCTGGATTATGAAGTTGTTGGTGCCAACGGCGGCATGATGATGGTCAGCGTCAGTGGAACTGCGGTTAGTTTGGATTGATATTCAAATCAATGTCAGGCAAAGGCTAAATGATTCAATTTCGTGATGTTAGCTGTAAATTCTGAAATCTAATTGTGCGCTGAGGCGCACATTTCTTTCTAATCCCTTTATCAATAAAGACTTAAGTGCGAATTTGGACGTGTTCCCAATGCAGTCCATTGAGATTTGCTATTGAAATGACCCGTTCAAGGCTCCATAAGAAGAGCACTGATATTTTTAGAGTAATCACTGTGAACGAGTTAGATTTCAATAGACTGGACAAGCACGGCAACCTGAAGCCAACAGTTTGGTTTTGGTTGATGGTAGCATTCATGTCCCGGTCTTGGTTAGTGTTGTTGATGGCAGGTGTAAGCCGGAGTCACGGCTCACATATGTTAAACCTGCTTTACCCACATCAAGTGGCACTATATACCGGATTGGTTGTCGGTTTACCCGGACTGTTGCTTGCCTGGCTTGCGGGAGCCCGTCACTACAATAAATCATGGATAAATACATTGTGGCGGTCAGGGCAGTGGATTTTGTTCGCTGCATTAAGTGTAGATTTTGTACTGCAGATCTTAGCGTTGGAGGCTTACCACTGGACGTTTGAGTGGCCTCATGCGCTGGCTCTAGTTGCTACGTTCTGGTTCTTCATATACTTGTTGAGGAGCCGCACGCTTCGTCGAGTATTTGCAGATACAGGTTCAGACCCAGGAAAGTAAACAATGAATGACTGGAAAAAAGGCCTGGCACTATTTGGCATGATGCTCAGTCCCTTTGCCGTCGCAGACTGGCAGTTGGATGTGGCTTTTGCCCTTTCCCGTGATGGGCATACTCACGAAGCTTCTACCTCTGTCTCTCTTTTACCGGGAGAGGAGACAATATTGTTTTCCAATGACGGCTCCCAGTTGCCTGGGTTGCTTGGTAAAGCTGAACTCATTGAGTTTGATGGGGAACAGGTGAAAATTTGCCTTCAGTTTCAGGAGCAATGTAATGATGGAAGCTGGCGTACCATTGCTTCCCCGACATTCCGGACAGGCTTACATCAGCCAATGTCATTTGATGTCAACGATTCTGAGCTTCGAGAACACATGCACCTCAAGGTTGAAGTAACCTCGGTATAACCGCCCTTTTTTCCTGAAAAGAACCGCAGCACACGCTGCGGTTTTTTTGTATATCGTGTGTAATACGTGTTGGCTTTGTTGTGCTATATGATAAAAAGCAAAGAAACACGTTGGTTAACCACGTAGTATCACCTGAGACCAGGCCATTAACAGGAGAATAAGTATGGCAACGCCGCAGTCGGGCATCCTGCCTGAAGCTGGACCTTTTGCTCTCTATACCCTTTTTAAAGTGACCGGTGATAAAAGAGTAGTCTGCGAACACCTGAAAGCACTCCACTCATTGGTCGAAGAAGTTAACGCCTCACAACCGGGAGCTGACCTTTGCGCTGCCGTTTCATTCACACCATCTTTCTGGAAAGAAATCGGTGGTGAGATGCCATCAGATTTTGAGGTGTTTAAGCCACTTGGCTCGGGGAAAGTACAAGCACCTGCGACAGAAAGTGATTTTCTGGTTCATATCCACTCCCTCCGTCTTGATCTGAATTTCTATTTACTCCGCAAGTTTATGTCCGGTGTATCACGTGATGTTGAAGTATTGGATGAAACTTACGGATACCGCTATCTGGATTCCCGTGATATGACAGGTTTTGTTGACGGGACAGAGAACCCTAAAACAGATGAGGACCGCCGCAACATTGCTATTATCGCAGATGGCAAGTGTGCCGGTGGCAGCTTTGTTATGACGCAGCGATTTATTCATAAGCTGGCTGCATGGGAACGTCTGGGTGTTGAAAAACAGGAAAAGATCATTGGACGTACCAAGCCTGATTCAGTCGAACTTGAGGATGTGCCAGCAACATCTCATGTTGGTCGCGTTGATATTAAAGAAAATGGGAAAGGACTTAAGATTTTACGTCACAGCCTGCCATACGGCTCGGTAAGCGGTGACCATGGCCTGCTGTTTATTGCCTACTGCAATAATCAGCACAATTTCCGTGAAATGCTGGCGAGTATGTATGGGGAGCGTGATGGCAGTACAGATGCCATGTTGATGTTTACGGAGGCGGTGACTGGTGCTTATCTTTACGCACCGTCAATGGAGCAGCTATCCGCTATATAACGCGAACCGATAAAATGCAGATACAGAAAAGGGCTCCGAGGAGCCCTTTTCTTATCCGAGAAGAAAATTACTTCTTCACGCGGATTACAGGTGTTTCGCCAACAGTAACGGCACCAGACAGCTTTTGCAGCTCTTTGATTTCGTCCATGTTAGAGATAACAACTGGAGTCAGTGTTGACTTCGCTTTTTCTTCCAGCAGAGCCAGGTCGAATTCGATGATGGTGTCACCGGCCTTAACAGACTGACCTTCTTCAGCGATACGCTTGAAGCCTTCGCCTTTCAGTTCAACGGTATCGATACCGAAGTGAACAAACAGTTCTACACCGTCTTCTGACTCGATAGAGAAAGCGTGGTTGGTCTCGAAGATCTTACCGATAGTACCGTTTACAGGAGCAACCATTTTGTTGCCCGCTGGTTTGATAGCGATACCGTCACCAACGATCTTCTCTGCGAAAACAACATCAGGCACGTCTTCGATGTTTACGATTTCGCCTGACAGAGGGGCGATAATGTCAATCGCGCCAGCGTCGTTGCTGTCGTCAGAAACCAGTTTCTTCAGTTTGTCAAACAGACCCATATTGATGCTCCTAAGCGTATTTAGTCATCTGCCACAAATAGTAGCATTAGCAGATGGTCTTTTCTGCGATGAATTTATCTACAAGTGCTTCGATTTCAGCTGCGGTTGGCAGTTCCAATGCTTCTTCAGCCATCGCCTTCACATCTGCAAAGTTAGCGTTGCGGATGATCTTCTTAATGCGAGGAATCGAGATGCCACTCATACTGAATTCATCAAGGCCCATACCCAACAGCAGTAATGTTGCGCGCTCATCACCCGCAAGCTCACCACACATACCAGTCCATTTACCTTCTTTATGCGATGCGTCAATTACCTGCTTGATAACAGACAGCACGGCAGGAGAAAGCGGATTGTACAGGTGTGAGATCAGCTCATTACCACGGTCAACTGCAAGAGTATACTGGGTCAGGTCGTTTGTACCAATGCTAAAGAAGCTAACTTCTTTTGCCAGGTGGTGGGCAATCGCTGCAGCTGCAGGTGTTTCCACCATTACACCGATTTCCAGACTCTCATCAAAGGCAATATCTTCTGCACGCAGCTCAGCTTTGTACTCTTCGATAGCCTTCTTCAGTTCACGGATTTCTTCAACCGAGATGATCATTGGGAACATCACGCGAAGTTTACCGTGCGCAGAAGCTCGCAGGATCGCACGCAGCTGGTCTCGAAGGATTTCGCGACGATCAAGGCTGATACGGACTGCACGCCAACCCAGGAATGGGTTCATTTCTTTTGGCAGATCCATGTAAGGCAGGTCTTTGTCACCGCCGATATCCATGGTACGGATGATGATCGGCAAACCGTTCATCGCTTCTGCAACTTCTTTGTATGCCTGATACTGCTCTTCTTCAGTTGGCAGGGCACTGCGGTCCATAAACAGGAACTCAGTACGGTACAGGCCAACACCTTCACCGCCGTTACGGTTGATGCCGTCACAGTCTTTTACGGTGCCGATGTTACCCACAACTTCTACCTGGTGGCCGTCCAGAGTGATAGCAGGCAGGTCTTTCAGCTTTGCCAGCTCTTCTTTCTCAGACTGGTAGTCGTCACGGATTTTCTTGAATTTCGCGAGCTCTTCGTCGCTTGGGTTGATGACGATCTGGTTGTTGATCGCATCCAGTACCAGCATGTCACCGTTGTGAACGCGCTTGGTAATGTCGTTTGTACCTACGATAGCTGGCAGTTCCAGTGAACGAGCCATGATCGAGGTATGTGAAGTACGACCGCCAATATCAGTGATAAAGCCCAGTACGTAGTTCAGGTTGATTTGTGCAGTTTCAGAAGGAGTCAGGTCGTTAGCAACCAGAATCACTTCTTCGTTGATGTCGGACAGAGACACCATGTTGATGCCCAGCGCGTTTTTAACAAAACGCATACCGATATCACGCACGTCAGTCGCACGCTCTTTCAGGTATTCGTCATCAAGAGACTCCAGCGTTGAAGCTTGCTCTTCGATAACGGCATAGATCGCGTGATCAGCTGATGCATTGTTGTCTTTGATGAAAGCTATGATTTCTTCTTCCAGCTCTTCATCTTCAAGTAGCATGATGTGGCCTTCAAAGATGGCCTCTTTTTCTTCACCGAAGGTCTCAAGCGCTTTTTGCTTGATTACTTCCAGCTGCTCCTTAGCCTTTTCCCTTGCGTCGAGCATGCGCTGGATTTCGTTTTCCAGCTGATCGGCAGGGACCTGTCCCTTGTTGATGACGACTTCTTCTTCTTGAAGAAGTAGCGCTTTACCAAAAGCGATACCAGGTGATGCCAGGATGCCTGAAATCATAGCGTTACCTTACGTTGTTCAAAACAGAAAGCGAAATGATGAAAAAAAGAGCTGGATTATTCCAGCTCGTCCATCAGTTTAACCAGGTGCTCAACAGCTGCTTGAGCCTGTGCGCCTTCTGCAGAAATGGTCACGTTGGTGCCTTTGGTCAGGCCCAGAGTTTGCAGCTTGAACAGGCTCTTAGCGCTTGCGCTCTTGCCGTTTGAAGTCACAGTGATGTCAGCGTCGAAGCCTTTAGCTTCTTTAACAAACTGAGCCGCTGGACGAGTGTGCAGACCGTTTTCTGCAGTAATTACTACGTCTTTCTGAAACATTATTCACCCCGATAGATCTAATTTTTTAAATTTATGTATTAAATCCCTAGTTAGCTTAAACCGAACAACCATGATTTGCTATTCGATGGTAGTAAACTAACCAAGTTATCGGCACCGATGCTTAATCCAAGTCAAATTTCTGTGACATTTTCTAAACACATCCCATCTGACTCAGGGACAAAACACTTTTTATTTCGGTGCCTAAAATAAACAGTCACCGTTTTTACTGGATGTAGCAGGAAAAATCAAACAAAAAAGCCCCAGAAGGGGCTTTTATGTCATTTGTATGATGAGGTGTTTTTTCGCAACTCTCTGTTATTGCGTGAGTTCTTTCTCGGTGAACAGATCGGCAAACAGAGGGGAGCTCAGGTAGCGTTCGCTTGAGCTCGGCAGAATGACAACAATATTTTTATCAGTAAACTCAGGGAGTTCGGCAACTTTATTCGCTGCAACAACTGCTGCACCGGAAGAGATGCCCGCCAGAATACCTTCTTCTTCCATCAGGCGACGCGCCATTGCCATGGCTTCTTCTGAAGAAACCTGCACTACACGGTCAACAAGAGTGAGATCTAAGTTTTTAGGAACAAAGCCTGCACCAATACCCTGGATTTTGTGAGGGGCGGGTTGCACTTCTGCACCTTCAACCGTCTGGCTGATAACAGGAGATTCTGAAGGCTCGACTGCCACAGTCGTGATTGCCTTGCCCTTGGTTCCCTTAATATAGCGGCTCACACCGGTAAGGGTTCCACCTGTACCAACACCGGCGATAAATACATCGATTTCACCATCGGTATCTTCCCAGATCTCTGGGCCGGTGGTTTTTTCGTGGATTTCTGGGTTTGCCGGGTTATCAAACTGTTGAAGCATCAGGTATTTTGAAGGATCGGAAGCCACAATTTCTTCGGCTTTTGCAATTGCCCCTTTCATACCTTTTGGCGCTTCTGTCAGAACCAGGTTTGCACCGAGTGCTTTTAATAGCTTACGACGCTCAAGGCTCATGGACTCAGGCATGGTAAGTGTTAATTTGTAGCCACGGGCTGCTGCGACATAAGCCAGTGCAATACCCGTGTTACCACTGGTTGGCTCAACCAGTTCAACACCTGCTTTCAGTTTGCCAGATTTCTCAGCATCCCAAATCATGTTGGCACCGATACGGCACTTTACGCTGAAGCTTGGGTTACGCGCTTCGATTTTAGCCAGAACTTTTCCGTTGGATACGCGGTTAAGGCGAACCAGGGGAGTGTTACCGATTGTCAGTGTGTTATCTTCAAAAATCTTTGCCATCTTAACGTTCCTTCGTCACGCCATAAATGTATGTCACGATTAAGCTTATACCTATCCTAGACTACACCTAAGGAACCGTTGGTTATAAGTTATTGTCATTAATGGTTGTTTACATTTAAGGCTGAGACCAGTTTGTCAGGGCGTAACTCTTTAATATCGCCCGAAATTACCCTTATAACGTTCTACCCACATTAGCGTTGCACCGCATACGGCTGCCGGCATCACTATCAGGTTAAGCACTGGCGTCATTGTTAGCAGGGTTACAAGTGCGCCGAAGCCGAAGGTCACGCCTTTTTCCTCTTTGAGAGCCCCTTTCATGGTGGCAAAAGGTACCCTGTGGTTATCAAAGGCATAATCACAATATTGAACCGACATCATCCAGGCGGTAAACAGGAACCACAATACCGGTCCAAGTGTTTGCCCTATCGCAGGGATAAAGAAAAGAATCAGCAATCCAATAGCTTTGGGAAGGTAGTACCATAGCTTTTGCCATTCACGTTTCATCACACGTGGAAGGTCTTTGACAATGTCCAACACGCCATCATCCGGAGGGCGGGTGTTTGTCAACCTGGCTTCCAGATGTTCAGCAAGCAATCCGTTAAACGGCGCGGCTATCCAGTTTGCAATGGTAGAGAAAAAGTAAGTGCAGACGACAAGCAACCCAAGTGCTATCAAAACCCACAGCGGATAGCTCAACCAGTCAAGCCAGGTCGGCAGTTGCGCCAGTTGTCCATCCACCCACTCCCCAATCCGGGTAAGAGCAAAATAAAAAGTCACACCAAGCAGCAGTATATTGATTATTAAAGGAATAATCACAAACCGCCGGATGCCGGGTGTAAAAATCAGTGAAAAGCCCCGACTGAAATAGTGCAGCCCGGAACCGGTCTGTTTAACCATGGAGTCTCCATTACGCTAAAGCACAGTTTTTCTGCATGGTAAAGGTATACCCAAGCTATGTCCAAACTGCGTGGTTTATCACCACATTGTTATATCGCTGTGATTTTTTGACTGGCTTAGCAAGAATAACTACAGGAACGCATTAATTTTTTTTCAACTTCTGGTACAGTAAGCCGAATAGTGTGGTGTCCGGTCATCTGTGCCATAAGGCTTGGACAGGCCCAGAAAGTTTGAATCACTGAACATCGAGAATACCCGATGCAGGAATTGCGCCTTGTACTGATCGTTGTCGGCGCGTTGGCAATTGCCGCGCTGCTGCTGCATGGCTTTATGACAAGCCGAAAAGAAAGAAGAACCAAGTTCAGCGAAAAGCCTTTGGGTAAACTGAAGGATAGTCGTGGCGTTGAGGATGGTTTTGATCAGGATGGTATCGGTGCAGTCCGCGTCGTAAACCAGCCTGAATCCAAATCTGGCCAGGAGCGGAAGGAACCAGGCATGGCGTTCGGTGAAAAACCGGACAGCGATCCGCTATTTGATATGCCAGGAACAATTCACGAAGACGATGATATTCCCTCTTTGAAGCTGGATCCGGAAGATATTCAGTCTCCGTCTCCCATGCAAAAAGAAGAACCCCGTAAAACTCCACCTGCTGAAACCGTGGAAACACTAACGGAAGATTCAGTTCAAACGTTCAGTGAAGGTGATTTGGCTTCAGAAGAAGTGTCAGCAGAAGAGCCTGAACCTGAGGTTGCGCCCGAGGAACCGAAAAGTGATGTCCTGGTGCTTCATGTTCATGCATCAAACGGCGAGGTTTTTTCCGGCATTGACTTGATTAACAGCTTTGAACAGCATGGCCTCCATTATGGAGAACTGGACATCTACCACCGCCATACTGATTTGGCTGGGACAGGTAAGGTACTGTTCAGCATCGCGAACATGGTCAAACCTGGCAACCTGATTATCAACGCTCCAGATAGTTATGAAACACCGGGTGTTTCGTTCTTTATGACGTTGCCGTGTTATGGAGAGCCGGATCAGAATTTCAAGCTGATGTTGCAAACTGCCCAGCAAATTGCTGATGAGCTCGGAGGTCTTGTGCTTGACGAGGGCAGGGCCATGCTGACACCACAGAAGATTGATGCTTACAAACAGCGAATCCGGGATTTCAGCGCTTAACCCAATACGAAATTAACGAGAAGGGCCTTCTGGCCCTTTTTCCGTTATGGGCTTTATCAGGTATGATAATGACCCTCACAACCTGACAGTAACTATGGCACAACCAAGCCGGTAACTAAGATGACAGCAAAAATCCAGAACAGACTTCAACAATTAAAAGATGAGCTGAATTATCACGGCTATCGTTACTACGTCGACGATGCGCCGGAAATTCCTGACGCTGAATATGACCGTTTGATGCAGGAGCTGCTGGCCATTGAAGCGGAGAACCCGGAATTGGTATCTCCGGATTCGCCAAGCCAGAGGGTAGGCGGGCAACCTCTTGCCGGTTTTGAGAGTGTGAAACATGAAATGCCGATGTTGTCGCTGGACAACGCTTTCAGTGATGAAGACATGTCTGCCTTTGAAAAGCGTATTGTTGACCGCCTGAAAGATGCCAGTGAGTTGGTTTATTGCTGTGAGCCAAAGCTGGATGGTCTTGCTGTCAGCCTTTTGTATGAAGATGGTGTGCTTATTCGCGCGGCGACTCGTGGCGATGGCTCGACCGGCGAGAATATCACCCACAATGCTCGCACTATCCGCAATATACCGCTGAAGCTTCGCGGAGAGGGTATTCCTTCTCGTATTGAAGTGCGTGGTGAAGTGTTTATGCCTAAGGCCGGTTTTGATGCACTGAATGAAAGGGCGCTGAAAAAAGGTGAGAAAACTTTTGCCAACCCCCGAAATGCAGCAGCGGGCAGCCTGCGGCAACTCGACCCCAAAATTGCCGCTGAACGTCCGCTACAGTTCTACGCATACGGTATCGGGGTTGTAGATACTACCTTGCCTGAGGGGCAATATGAGCGTCTGCAACAACTGAAAGAGTGGGGGCTGCCAGTAAGCCCGGAAATCCGGCAGGTGAAAGGCCTCACTGCATTGCTGGAGTACTACCGCGATATCCTCACACGAAGGGATGAATTGCCTTATGAGATTGATGGTGTTGTAAATAAGGTAAATGACATTAACCAGCAGGAGAAATTGGGCTTTGTTGCCCGGGCTCCACGTTGGGCTATTGCCTATAAATTCCCGGCACAGGAAGAAATCACTGTTTTGCAGGATGTCGAGTTCCAGGTTGGCCGTACTGGCGCAGTGACGCCTGTAGCCAAGCTTGATCCGGTATTTGTTGGAGGTGTGACCGTCAGCAATGCCACGCTCCATAACGGAGATGAAATTGCCCGTCTTGGGGTTCATATCGGTGACAGCGTGATTATTCGCCGTGCCGGTGATGTGATCCCCCAGATTGTTGGCGTTGTTGAAAGCCGTCGCCCACAAGGTGCAAGGGAGATTGTGTTTCCGGAGGCCTGCCCAGTTTGTGGCAGCCATGTGGAACGTGTAGAAGGTGAAGCGGTTGCCCGCTGTACTGGCGGTTTGATTTGCGGTGCCCAGCGCAAAGAAGCCATCAAGCACTTCGCTTCCCGTAAAGCACTGGATGTTGATGGACTGGGTGACAAAATCATCGAGCAGTTGGTTGATAAAGAGATGATTGCCACTCCTGCTGATCTTTTCTCACTGACAGCCGGACAGGTGACAGTTCTGGATCGCATGGGGCCAAAATCCGCCCAGAATGTGATTGATGCGCTGGCAAAATCAAAAGAAACCACGCTGCCACGCTTCCTTTATTCCCTCGGGATTCGCGAAGTCGGTGAAGCGACAGCAGCAAACCTGTCTAACTACTTCCGTACGCTGGACGCAATCATGGAAGCAGATGAAGAAGCACTTGTTGCTGTTCCTGACGTTGGCGGAGTTGTAGCCCGTCATATCATCGGTTTCTTTGCTGAAACGCATAACCAGGAAGTTATCAAACAGTTGCAGGAAAAAGGTGTTCACTGGCCGGAAATTGAAGAGCCTGACGTAGACAAACCTCAACCACTTGACGGTAAAGTAGTTGTCCTGACAGGAACCTTGTCACAAATGTCCCGTGGTGATGCAAAGGCGGCACTACAGGCGTTGGGGGCAAAAGTGACCGGCAGTGTATCCAAGAAAACAGATCTGGTTATTGCCGGGGAAGCTGCCGGTTCCAAGCTGACTAAAGCCCAGGAGTTGGGTATTGAAGTCCTGGATGAGGACGGAATGTTGGCATTGCTGGCTGGCAACTAAGCGTTAAATTACTCCAGAGCCGAAATTGTCATGCTCAGCATCAGGGATGAAGATTGTCCCGATTCATTTGAGTGATACAATTGTCGGCTCTTTTGTGTAGATATAATCATCTGCGATCAAAACTATTTGGACATAAGTGATGAAAGTAAAAACCCGTTTTGCACCGAGCCCAACCGGCTTTCTTCACATCGGTGGTGCAAGAACCGCGCTCTATTCTTGGTTGTTTGCCAAGCATATGGAAGGCGAATTTGTACTGCGCATTGAAGATACCGACCTGGAACGTTCAACTCAGGAAGCCGTAGATGCCATCATCGAAGGCATGGATTGGTTGGGTCTGAACTGGGATGAGGGTCCGTACTATCAGACCAAGCGTTTTGATCGTTACAACCAGCTGATCGACCAGTTGATGGCCGAGGACAAGGCATACAAGTGTTACGCACCCAAAGAGCTTCTGGATGAAATCCGTGAAGAGCAAATGGCGGCCGGTGTAAAGCCTCGTTACGACGCAGCGCATCCTCGTATTGTTGAAGCGAATGCAGGAGCTAAAGACGGCGACCCGCATGTTATCCGTTTCCGCAACCCTACTGAGGGAAGTGTTGTATTTGACGATCACATCCGCGGACGTATCGAGATCTCGAACAGCGAGCTGGATGACCTTATCATCCGTCGTACAGATGGCAGCCCGACATACAACTTCTGTGTTGTGGTTGACGACTGGGATATGGAAATTACCCACGTCATTCGTGGTGAAGACCATATCAACAATACTCCGCGCCAGATCAATATCTATCAGGCGTTGGGTGCTCCGGTGCCTGAGTTTGCTCACTGTTCAATGATCCTTGGTGATGACGGTACCAAACTGTCAAAGCGCCATGGTGCGGTCAGCGTGATGCAGTACCGTGATGACGGTTACCTGCCTAATGCGCTGCTCAACTACCTGGTACGTCTGGGTTGGTCTCACGGTGACCAGGAAGTATTCTCTATCGAAGAGATGACAAAACTGTTCAGCCTGGACAAGATCAGCAAGTCAGCTTCAGCTTTCAACACTGAAAAGCTGTTGTGGCTCAATAACCACTATATCAAAACATCAGACCCAGAATATGTAGCCTCTTACCTGCAGTGGCATCTGGACCAGCGTAATATCGATACAGCCAACGGCCCGGATGTAAAGGAAGTTATCAAGCTGGTTGGCGAACGCTGTAATACTTTAGTGGAACTGGCTGATCAAGTTGGTTACTTCTATCAGGATTTTGAAACTTTCGATGCTGACGCAGCCAAGAAGCACTTGCGTCCGGTAGCAAAAGCGCCGCTTGAGACCGCCCTGGCAAAGGTTGAGTCCCTGGCTGAGTGGAGCACTGAAGCCCTTCACCAGGTAATCGCTGATACATGTGCAGATCTGGAAGTGGGTATGGGTAAAGTCGGTATGCCGCTGCGTGTTGCTGTTACCGGCGGTGGTCAATCCCCATCTGTAGATGCTGTAATGTGCTTGGTTGGCAAAGAGCGTGTTGTTGCCCGAATCCAAATGGCGCTGGCATTTATCGCAGAGCGTGAAGCGCAATAAAGATTTCCTATCAATGCAAAATCCAAAAGCCGGCATGCCGGCTTTTTTTGTGACCGAAATCTTATTAATTCATGAAGAGAAAAAAGAGGTGTCAATACTATGCGTAAAGTTGAAAAACAAAACTGTTAATTTATCTTTATGAAATAATGAAATTTAATCTTTGAGAAGCATAACGAATAAGCGTGGGTGATGATTTTTCGTGCATAGTTTTCTCGCTTTTACTGTTCGTTCTCTGCATCTAGCTCTTCTTTCGTGACCTCATCCACACACAGACAAAGATTCCCCTTGGTTTGTTCCTTTCTATAATGAGATTTTAGTCGCAAAAAATGGACAAATTATTTGTGATATTTATAAATCAGCAAAAACTATCTCAATAAATGCCTTTAAAATCAATAATATAAAATTTTTTATTCAATCATTTGAACTACCTCAAGAATTACACATCACTATCTTTTCGAAATAAAAAAAGTAGGTAAAGTTGTACCTGCATTTAAACACAAACTTCTAACCAATCCTGTCCGCTTCGGCGGCCACTAAAGCAGACAGGTACTTTTACACTTTTTAAGGAGTTATCCATGGAGAAAATGTTTAAGCGTTCACTTCTGAGCGCAGCAGTAGCAGTAGCAGCGATGGCTGGTTCTGCAAACGCAGCAATCGAACTGCACGGCCAAGCTGTACAGCTTTACGGTCAAGCAGCAGGTAGCCTGCAGTTGAACAACCCAGAAGCAAAAGATAACAACACCGTCGTTGAAATCGAATCACGTATCGGTATCAAAGGTACTGTTGAGTTTGACAACTTCGAACCTAACTTTATCTACCAAATGGAAACTGGCAACGCTTGGAACCGTGGTGGTAACGGCGATGGCATGGGTGCATTCGGTGGCCGTGATACTTGGTTCGGTTTTGATTTCGACGGCGTTGGTCAACTGAAGTTCGGTCGCCAGCTGGTAGCTGCGTACAACTATGTTGACTGGCCACACTCAAACCCTGGTCTGGGTAACGTATTTGACTGGCACAACACCATTGATGCCAGCTACCAAGACCGTGCCAACGACACTATTCGTTTCGATTCTGCAAACTTTGGCGGTATCAACTTCCAGGCTACTCTGAGTGGCATGGATACTACTAACGATGCGATGGTATACAGCTTTGCTACATCTTACACCAACAAGGTATTCAGTGTTCATGCAGGCTACTATGGTCAGGGTAAATACGATGCTCCTGTAGCAGCTAAGTGTGAGCTTGATCCAGCTGAGCCAGATGGCACTAAGTGTACTCCTGCAGACCCTGATGCAAAGGGTGGCGATGTTTCTTACTCTATCGTCGGTGGTAGCCTGTTCCTGGGTGACGTAACTCTGACAGCTGCTTGGAAAGCGATGCAAAATGACCTCACCGATAACGACCAGGATGCTTACTCTGCAACCGCTCAGTACATCATCAACGGTCAGTGGGTTCTGAAGGCAGGTTATGCAGCAACTTCAGACTCTTCTAAGGGTGATGACGACGGTTCAACCGCTATCACCGGTCGCCTGGGTTACCTGCTTCCTAGCAGCTACCTCTACATGGACATCCGTAGCTACGATATGAAGGGTGATGACAAAGAAGGTGACGGTACTAACGTCCTGCTGGGTGCTGAGTACTACTTCTAATTCTTTGAGTTGGAAAAACAACGATATAGCGAGCATCTTGGGATGCTCGCTTTTTTGCTAAAAGAGGTAAATTATAATGAAGCTCATCAAAATCGTGGCACTTGCCGGTATTCTTCTTGGTTCTATGAGTTCTTACGCTGCGGTTACGGTGAAGCTGCACCAGGACCTCGAACCAATGATTATCAATGGGGAAGAGCTTGGTTTTACTCTGGGGAAAAGGAGTGAAATTGACCTGGAAAACGGGACGAACCAAATCGTGGTTCGTGTTTCCAAATTGGTTCAACATCAGGCTGAGTTTGACAAATTCCGTTCATACCCTGTGGTATTAACATTTGATGCAAATAACAAAGAATTGTTGGTAGAACCTTCACAAATTATCACTAGACAAGATCAAGCCAAAGAGTTTGAACTTAACCCTGAAGTGGTTGTTAAAGATAGCGTAGGAAAAACGTTTGCAGTTCACCAAGGTGTACTGATGCCAGGAAAAGGTATTACCCGAAATTATGAAAAAGAGCTTGATACATATAACCAAGCACACAACTACAATTTCAACACTGAAGCTGAAGCGTTGGCAGTAAACAAAGCTGCAGAAAATAAAAAGCCAGTTGTTTCAACGAATACTGTAAAAGCCACCCCTGCAGTAAAAACAAATACGAGTCCGGAAATTAAGTCTGATGGCTCTTTTGAAACCCAGCTTTTGAAAAAAGCTTTCCTCGATCTTCCTGTTGAAGATAAAAAAGCATTTATGCTTTGGGCAATGGACAACATTAACGGTTAACAAATTACACAAGCCGCCCGGAATTCTTGCTGGGCGGATTACAATTTGATCAAATCCAACTCCGTCTTTCCTCGTTCCACGCACACCCAATAACCAATATCATTCGGATGATTTGCGCGAATGCTGTCAACTCGTTATTCATTCTCATTAATGTTTACAAGAGCATTGAAAGAACTGGTACTACCCGGCACCGAAAACAATTCATCGGTTAGCCATTGAATAAATCGCCGAATAAAAACCAAGAACGGTTAGACGTTCGATATAAGTGAGGACTGAGGGTTTGATGCAATCGTGCGAAAAGGGAAGGTTAGAAATGGCGCTCCCACAGGGACTCGAACCCCGATCGGTCGCTTAGGAGGCGACTGCTCTATCCTGTTGAGCTATAGGAGCACAGTCGCCGATTATACAGAAAAGAAGAGGAGTTTTAACTACTTCCTATTTTTTCTTGAGCTGTTTGGTTACCAAGTCGCCAATTTGGATGCTATTTGCTAATTCTGGCTGTTCAACCAAGACTTCAGACGTGGTGTCGTATACACGTGTAACCCGAAGGTTCATATCACTCTTTACCAGCCTGCTTCTCGGTATACCGTTTTGATCGACAAAGGATGAGCTGTGCCAAAGTTGTAATTCATCACCCTGTTTAGCGCCATGGATTCGACCCACGTTAATTTCTGCACTCTGACCGCGAATGTTAATAATGGAAGGGTAAGTTGCCCGGCAAGAGAGAGCTGACTCCAGATCCAGAAGAATAGTGCGGCTCATACGGCGGGCCATATCCCCATACGGTGATTGCCAGAAACGGGCAGTCATCGTATCTACCTGACTGAACCTGTCAAACGGCCAAAGAGCAATATCCCGGTAATTGTGGGTGTAAACCACGTCGCCGGTTCGGCCATCAATAACATTAATGACAATAGCAAGTTGCCGGTTCACCTGATCTTTGCCGAGAGTTCTCTGTTCTAGAGTTGCTGAGAGGTCAGTGATCTCTCCTGTCACAATAAATTGCGCATCGTTGTCTTCAGCCACCATGGTGGCTTCCTGCGGCTGACCGGGGTTAACATTTACATCGGTGATGCCTGTAACGACAAAACTTTGAGCCCCAGTTTCAAGCTGTCGCTTCAACAGCACGGTAAAGTCATCCCCAAATTGATAGATGCTTCCCAGGCTGGCCTGTTGGGGGGAAACAATATCAAACCGGCTGAGTAGTACGCCTTTACGGTACTGGCTGATGTGGCAACCATTTGCCGCCGGGTAGATATCAATGCGAGCCCTTAGGTAAAACACTCCCCGGGAGATTTCTTGTTTCAGTACCTCTATATGCCTTATTTCGTTGCCGCTGAACCGGTAATCCCGTTTGATATCTTTAAGGTATGGGTAAAGATCTTTTAGGCTGCCAAGGTCGGCACCTGAAAAAGTAGTGGCCTGATACAATGCATCTTCCATTGCGCGTTGACGCGCATCTACCTCGCTTTTCAATACAGGTGAGGCTCCAGTCACTTCATACCAGGCTGCACTCACGGGCTGAGTTGCTACCGTCATGAAAGCTATCCCGGAAAGCAGGGTGAGGAGATATTTTTTCATTGTTTTGCTCTTCATGGGTATGGAATTTGCTTAACTGTATTGCAGCGATATGTTTTGCCGCATCTACAGTGTACCAATACATATTGTTTTGAATGCAATTTGCGTTCCTTTTCGTAAAAACATCTGGTCTGTTCAACATAGAGAACAAGACTTAATCAGCCGCAGAGAGCGGAGCGGGAAGCATGAGAATCAGCATCGTACTTTTGTTGGCGTTATCTGTCGTGTCATGTGGCCAGCCAATTTATAACGGTAAAGAACCTTATTCGGGTACGCGGTATACCCTTGAGATGAATCCGCGTCATACGATTGACTTCTTTATCGAGAACATGGCAGAGCAGTTGGTGGAGTCCAACAACTATTTGACACCGCGTACGCCTGTAGCCATTACCTCTTTTGTGGACGTGCAACATCTGGAAGAAACCAACTGGCTTGGGAACACGGTGACCGAGGGGTTTATTTACCAGATGCAAAAACGCGGCTACACCGTAGTGGATTACAAAACCACCGGAACGATTAAAGTGACGGAAGACGGTGATTTTTCCCTCAGCAGGGACTGGCGTCAGTTGGCTTCCCAGCAGGAAGTTGATTTTGTCCTGACTGGCACCATGCTGAGGCAAAGTGGTGGCGTGTTGATCAATGCCCGTATCATCGGCCTGAGGTCTCGTGTTGTTGTGGCATCTGCGCAAGGCTTCTTGCCGTCAGACCGCATAGGTCGTGATATTGATACCCTAAATAAAGTTCGTATGGCTAATGGGGTCATTATCCGTGATGACGACCAGACAATCCCTCGCGAAACCGTTGTGCTGAAACCTTAGGAGAACTGAATGAAAGTTTGGTTTATGACACTGTTGGTGCTTTTCGTATCGGCCTGCCAGCCACTGACCGAAATGCGAAAGGACGAGATTATCACCGCAGTTGGTACAGCATCGATCAGTACCCAGCGTGGTGATACTGATGAAGAGAGACGAGTTCGTGCGATGCGTGCTTCAAAAGTAGAGGCTTATCGTGAACTGGCCGAGCAGGTGTATGGCTTGAGAATCAGTGGCCTGACCGGTGTAGATGATCAAAGTCTGGGAGAGGATCGGAGCAACGGCGCTGTCGATGGCATCATTCGTGGCGCAGAGGTTGTGCGCAGCTACCCGGTTGGCGACAGCTACGTAACGGAAATGCGTCTGGATCTGAAAAAGATGACCAAAATGAAAAGTTTTGGAGAATCTTACAATGTGCCCAGAAACGAACAGATTATCTATTAATAGCTTTGTTTGCTAATAGATTACCGAGGCGGATTTGCTGTTGCAGCAAGTCCGTTTTTTGTATGGAGAGTCAGAAAATCAGGCTTTGATGTTAGTGCCCAATGTTTTACGGCCTGACGCTACCCCTTCGTTAGTGTAGGTCATTTCGTGATCTTTCATCGCTTGCTGGAACAAGTTGCGAAGCTTATGCATGCTAAGTTGAGCACGTTGAAGCGCTTTTCCATTTTCTTCATTCAGTACTTTGCACTGAGCCATGGCTGACTGGATAGCCCCCACTTTTTCGGCAATGTCAGGATCAGAAAGTAGCTCCCTGAAACCAGGAACAGTTGCCAGTTCTTTGTCAGTAGCCTGTACTTTCAGGATTTGATCTAATTTCTCATTGGCTGCTAACTGGATACGTCCGGAATCGCGGGACGCGATGGCTTCAGTTTCTTTTCTTAATAGCTCTACCAAGCCGGCAATATTGTCGGTTTGCCTGGTGAGAAGTGCTGTAATGGTTTCTTTTGTCATACTGTCTACAGAACTAAATTTTTACCGACTATCGAATATCTTTTAGCTCGTCTTCAAACTTCATGATGTTCGAGGCCAGCTTGTCTGCATCAATAGAATAAGAACCGTCAGCGATAGCCTGTTTGATCCGGGCTACTTTTGCCGAGTCAAATTGTGGCTCACTTGCAAGTTGATTCTGCATTTGTCCAATAGCCCGTCCTTCACTGCTCAGTGATACGGAATCCCCTTTGCTGCGGGGGCTCTCTGGGGACTCGCGTGACACCGAGCCGGACCGTGCTGAATCCTGGTTCGTTTTGGATGTCACATAAGTCTGGCCGGGTCTAAGCTGATTAATTCCTGGCATAGTAAGGTGCCTTTGCAAGAGGTTAGATCTTAGTTAACCGTGATATCGGCCACGCTTGTCTCAACTTTAGCAAATAAACCGCATATTGTTAAAAATTAACCGATACTTCGCCGATGCCCGTCACAATAGCATCGACAATTCTGCGCGAACGGTTGTTTCGAACTTTAATTTGTTCCCCAATCCCACCATCACTGAGCGCTGTACCTTTGGTGATAATATTCAGCCCATCGCCGCTGGCATTGATAATGACTTCATCATTTCGGCAAACAACGCAGATATCGAACCCGGATATCGGTTGACCCATACCAATGGATCTCTTTGTCCTTGCCCCGGAAATGTCACTGATGTCATCAAAACTTTGGCCCCGCTGTAAACGGCTCTCTACCAATTGGATGGATAAATCATCCGCCAGCAATATCATGCCGCGGTCCAATGGCCGCTTTGCTACGACAACCGGTGTGAAGAGCTTAATAGCTACGGGGACGTAAACCTGCCAGTTGTGGTCGGGGCAGGTTACCTGGACAGTTACGGTAGAATTCAGTTTTTGTTTACCGGGAATGGTGGCGTTCAACTGTGTCGGACAGATGGTCAGGCGTAGTCTGGGATCGATGTAACCGGCTTCAATTCTCAGTTTTCCAAGCGCTGGTTTTTCTACAACACCGCTGACAAAATCCTCTGCAACTTGACGTACTGCCAGCAGTGGGTCGGTGTAAGCGAAGGCCCAATTTGGGCTCAAGGAAGAAAAAAAGGTGCCGATAATAATGCAGGCTTTGCGAAGAACGTTCATAATCAACAGACTACCTTGAAGGTAAAACAAGTGTCGCAGTCAGACGACAGGGCTTAAAAACCAAGGTTACGGTACTGGGTATCCTGAGCCCGGCACCACGCTACCAATCCTTTGATAGACGATGGAGTTTCAGGTATGACGGGCGTTTTAGACTCGGTAAACCAACGTACGCAACTTGTGGGCCAAAACCGTCTTGAGTTGCTGACTTTTAAGCTAATGCGCAATCAACGTTATGGCATAAACGTATTTAAAGTCAAAGAAGTACTTCAATGTCCTCGACTGACTATGATGCCAAACCTACATCCTTTAGTTAAGGGTGTTGCGCATATTCGTGGCCAGACAGTGTCGGTCATTGACATGAGCCTGGCAACAGGTGGCCGACCGATTGATGACCCTGAAAACCGTTTTGTGATCATCTCAGAATTTAACCGAACAGTGCAGGCATTTTTGGTTTCTTCGGTTGAACGAATCGTCAATATGAACTGGGAGCATATACTTCCGCCTCCTGACGGTACCGGTAAATCTAATTACCTGACCGCTGTGACTGAGATAGACGGTGAATTGGTAGAGATCCTTGATGTAGAGAAAATTCTCAACGAAATCTCGCCGGTTAATGAAGAAATCAGTGAAGACGTACAGGCCAAAATCCAGGAAGTTCCGCCCGAACAACCAAAACTGGTTCTTATCGCAGATGATTCCAGTGTGGCTCGCCGTCAAGTTAAGCGGGCTGTTGAAGGCGTAGGTTATGAAGTGGTTGTGGCAAAAGATGGCCGCGAAGCACTGAATATATTGAAAGAAATGGCCGAAGAGGGTGATATACAGAGCAAGCTCGCCATGGTCATCTCAGATATCGAAATGCCTGAAATGGATGGATATACACTGACAACGGAAATCCGAAAGGATCCATCTTTAAGCCAGCTGCACGTAGTTCTACATTCCTCTCTCAGTGGTGTGTTCAACGAAGCGATGGTACAGCGTGTTGGGGCCAATGCATTTATCGCAAAATTTGACCCTGATGAATTGGGTACCGCTGTACTCGACGCAGCGATGAGCTGATATTAACAATGAGTTCCAAATGACAAATATAACTATAAGCGATCAGCAATATCGGGATTTTTGCCGGTTTCTCGAATCACAATGCGGTATTGTTCTTGGTGACAGTAAACAGTATCTGGTTAGAAGCCGCTTGAGTCCGCTTGTATCGAGACATGGTCTCCCTTCTCTGGGTGAACTTCTCACGCAGGTTATCTCTGGACGCAACAGGGATTTACGCGTCGCTGCTGTTGATGCTATGACTACCAATGAAACCCTTTGGTTTCGTGACGGATATCCTTTTGAAGTTCTGGCAAACAGGCTTTTACCTGAACTGGGAGAAGGACGTCGTCCAATAAAAATATGGTCTGCAGCCAGTTCATCCGGCCAAGAACCTTATTCAATAGCAATGACGGTTTTGGAAACGCAGGCGAAAAAGCCTGGCTCTGTCAGCAGTGTACAAGTTACCGCGACGGATATTTCCTCCACAATGCTTGCCAACTGTCGCACGGGAATTTACGACAGCCTGGCATTGGGTCGAGGCCTGTCCCCTGAGCGAAAGCGAACATTTTTCAAAGACTTGGGTGATGGCAGGATGGAGGTGATGGATAACGTAAAGCGTCTGGTCAATTTCCGACACCAGAACTTGCTGGAAAGTTACTCTCTGCTTGGGAAGTTCGATATCATCTTTTGTAGAAATGTTTTGATTTACTTTTCGGCAGACATTAAATCCAAGGTGCTAAACCAGATGGCAGCCAGCCTTAATCCCGGTGGATACCTAATGCTGGGGGCTTCAGAGTCACTGACTGGTCTGACAGACAAGTTTGAGATGGTCCGTTGTAATCCGGGCATTATTTACAAGCTTAAGTAAACCTACCGACCATACAGGCAAATGAAAAAGCGGCACAAAAGTTGCCGCTTTTTTGTTGCCTAAAAAACATGATTCAACATTGGCATCGAAATTGCTTGAATATCTCAAGTGATATAAGGAGGCGGCCAATGGCAATTTCATTTGATAAAGCACTGGGTGTACACCAATACACAGTCGGCGTACGTGAAAAGCGTGCTGAAGTGCTTTCCAGCAATATTGCCAATGCAAATACCCCTGGGTACAAGGCGCAAGATCTCGACTTTAAACGTGCGCTTTCAGCGGCAACCTCTGGGGCAAACATTGGCCTCAGCAGGACTAACAGTCGGCATATTGCTGCCTCCACAACGGTTAGCGGTGAAAAAATGTACCGAGTGCCGGACCAGCCGGATACAGGTGATGGCAACACCGTTGACATGCAAGTAGAACAAAACCTGTTCATGCAGAACGCCCTGGAGTATCAGGCATCACTGGATTTTCTTGGCAGTAAGTTCAAGAACATGACCAAGGCGCTGAAAGGAGAGTAATGGATGAGCCTGTTTAACGTATTTAATGTAACAGGATCAGCGATGAGTGCTGAGTCTGTTCGGCTGAACACAACATCCAGTAACCTGGCTAACGCAAACTCCGTCAGCAGCAGTGCGGCAGAAACTTACCGGGCCCGCGAGCCAATATTTGCCGCAGAACTTAATCGGTTCACCAGTGACCCGAATGCAATCCCGGTAAAGGTGTTGGGTGTAGTTGAAAGTGCCAAACCTTTGCTGGCCGAATATAACCCGGATCATCCAATGGCGAATGACCAAGGCTATATTTATAAACCAAACGTCAATGTGATGGAGGAAATGGCAAATATGATTTCTGCATCACGTGCATACCAAACAAATGTCCAGGTCGCTGATTCGAGCAAGCAGATGTTGCTGCGCACGCTTCAGATGGGCCAATAAGGCAGGAGGATTAAAGCATGGCCGGGATTGAAGGCACTGGCGCAGGCAGCTTGTCCTACATCGATCAGCTCAAAAAAATGCAGCAAGAAAAGCTGCAGAAGGAAGCTGATAACGTAACGGGTCAAAAAGATCTCAATCAGGAGGATTTCCTTTCGCTCCTGACCAAGCAGCTGTCACAGCAAGATCCGTTTAAGCCTGTTAGTAACGACCAGATGATTGCCCAAATGGCATCTTTTGCAACGGTTGATGGCATTGGCAAGATGAATGAGCAATTTGGCTCGTTGAACTCAGCGATGACATCCAGCCAGGCACTACAGGCTTCATCTCTTGTTGGGCGTGACGTCCTGGTGGCCGGAAATTCTGCGATGAAAGGTGCTGGTGGTCTGGCTGCCATGGTCAAGCTGCCTCAAGCCGTCAGCGATCTAATAGTCCGTGTTGAAAATGAGCATGGACAATTGCTTAAGACTTTTGGTTTGGGAGCGAAGCCCGCAGGTGACCATCGTGTTGAATGGGATGGCACAGACGATGCTGGCAACCCATTGCCTCCGGGTAAATATAATTTGAATGTCGGCGGTATGGTCGACGGAAAGGCCAAGGAATTTGACCTTTCAACCTATGCACATGTAAACAGTGTGCTTTTGGGCAAAGGTGACGGAAACGTCATGCTCAACCTCGCTGGTTTCGCCTCGCCTGTTAAGCTTGCTGAGGTACTCGAGGTCGGTAACGCCGATGTAGGCGATGTCAGCAAAAGTTAAGTGAGGAGAAGTCACAATGTCATTTAATATTGCATTAAGTGGTCTGGGTGCAGCCCAAAAGGACATGAACACTACGAGTAACAACATTGCCAACGCTAACACTTATGGCTTTAAAGAGTCCCGTGCGGAATTTGGTGATGTATACTCAACGTCTATCTTCTCAAACGCCAAAACCACTAACGGTGCTGGTGTTCAGACGTCAGTCGTTGCCCAGCAGTTTCACGAAGGTTCGAGTATTTATACCAACAACCCGATGGACTTGCGTATCAGCGGTAATGGTTACTTTGCAATAGCCAATGATCGCCTCCAGACTGCCGACAATAACCTTACTCGAAACGGTGCGTTCCATCTGGATAAAGATAACTTTATCATCAACGCAGATGGCCAATACCTGCTTGGTTACGGCGTTGACCAGCAAACCGGGGATGTGGGCTCTTATGAGCCAAAGGCACTGGAAGTCCCGGATCAGTTTGGACAGCCCCGGGCATCAGCCAATGTAGAAATTGGGCTGAACCTTCCAGCGGGAGCTGGTGGCAAGGACGTAACCCAGTTTAATCCGCAAGATCCTGATACTTATAACAAGGCAACGTCAACTACCATTTACGACAGTCTTGGTCAGGCATACAAAATGACCACCTACTACGTTAAGGATAATTCGGCTCCCAACCGCTGGGCTTCGTTTTACACTGTATCTGACGGAAATGGTGAAAAACCACTGAATGTAAATGGCGGTGGTGCATCCACAGCTACAGGGATGGTCGGCAGCACGATGGATTTTAATGCCGACGGCTCTGTAAATAACATCAACGGTGGCAACCCAATCGTTACTCAGGACTTCGCTTCTGCAGGCATCGAAATGAATGGTGCTGATGTCAGCCAGACTCTGACGTTCAACTTTGATAACCCGACACAATACGCTGCGCCGTTTGAACTGCGTAAATTTACCGATGACGGTGCCACTACCGGTTACCTTGCAAAAGTAGATATTGACCCTAAGGGCACCATCGTTGCGACTTACAGTAATGGTGAAAACGTATCTCTGGGTCGCGTAGCCATGGTTCGTGTGGCCGACCAGCAAGGCCTTCAGCAGGTGGGTAACACACAGTGGCGTGTTAGCCAGGTATCTGGTGACCCCGTATTTGGCGAAGCGATGCAGGGATCATTTGGCCAGATAAAGAGTGGTACCCTGGAGCAGTCGAACATCGATATGACACAGGAACTGGTTGACCTTATTACAGCTCAGCGTAACTTCCAGGCGAACTCCCGTGCGCTTGAAGTGGGTAACCAGATGCAGCAAACCATCCTGCAGATCCGCTAACTGATAATTTTTGCCAGTTTAGATTGCCGCTTGCTTGCCAAGCGGCAATTTCCTTCCTGAAATACAGAGGCTTTCATCATGCAGCCCTGTCAAATCAATATCATATATACTTGGTATAATTATTGCTTAATTAAGATTGGAGAATCTTGAGAGAGCAAGAATATGGATCGTGCCTTATACCTGGCGATGAGTGGAGCAAAGCAAGATATGTATGCTTTGCAGGTCAGAGCCAACAACCTCGCCAATGCTAATACTACCGGCTTCCGTGCGGATATGGAGCAAGCCCGTTCAATGCAGGCGTATGGTGAAGGTTTGCCGACCCGTGTTTTCAGCATGACTGAGCGTCCGGGATACAGTTTTCGTCAAGGTTCTACAATTACAACCGGCCGTGATCTGGATGTCGCGATCGAAGGGGATGGCTGGATTGCAGTCCTGGATGGTACCGGGCAAGAAGGGTATACCCGCGCCGGGCACCTTAAAATTGATCAGACGGGTATCCTGCAAAATGACTATGGGCAATCGATTTTGGGTGACAATGACGCACCGATCATTGTGCCATTGCCTATCAGCAAAATTGAAATAGGTAAAGACGGTACCGTCTCAGTGCTTCCACAGGGAGCACCGGCTGAAGCGATCGAGGAAATTGGACGGATTAAACTTGTCCGCCCTGACAACCGACAATTGTTTAAAGATAACAATGGTGTCTTCAAGCCGATTCAGCCGGGTACTGTGTTTGATGCAGATGCGAGTGTGACACTGTTGAGTGGTGCTCTTGAAGGCAGCAATGTGAACCCTATTGAAGAGATGACCAGCCTGATTGATCTGCAGCGTCACTTTGAAATGCAGGTCAAATTAATGAAAACCGCAGAAGAGCTGGATCAGGCATCTACATCACTGATGCGTCTGGGCTAACGGAATTTTTGGAGAGTTAAGGTATGCAACCAGCACTTTGGGTAAGTAAAACCGGTCTAGATGCACAGCAGACTAACATTGCGACCATTTCTAACAACTTGGCTAACGCCTCGACAGTGGGCTACAAGAAAGCCCGCGCTGTATTTGAAGACCTGTTTTACCAGAACATTAACCAGCCTGGCGGTCAGTCATCCCAGAATACCGAGCTTCCAAGCGGTTTGATGTTGGGTGCCGGTTCTAAAGTTGTGGCAACCCAGAAGGTGCATACCCAAGGTAATGTGCAGACAACCAATAACTCACTGGATGCGATGGTTGAGGGACATGGTTTCTTCCAGATCCTGATGCCGGACGGCAATATCGGCTATACCCGCAACGGCCAGTTTACTCTCAACGATGAAGGCACCATCGTTACCTCCGGTTCAGGTTATCCACTGGAGCCACAGATCGTTGTTCCGGATGATGCTGTGAAAATTACTATTGGTACGGACGGGCAGGTGTCAGCACGTATTCGGGGCCAGCAGCAGGATGCTATCTTAGGCCAGATTACCCTGTCTGATTTCATCAACCCGGGGGGCCTTGAGCCTATCGGCCAGAACCTGTTTTTACCAACCGGTGCCAGCGGTGACCCTCAGGAAGGCGTCCCTGGTGTTGATGGGATGGGTGCAATTCGTCAGTCCATGTTGGAAACGTCGAACGTCAACGTAACTGAAGAATTGGTCAATATGATCGAAGCGCAGCGCGTTTATGAAATGAACTCTAAAGTAATTTCTGCTGTTGACCAGATGCTGAGCTACGTGAACCAGCAACTGTAAGGAATCGATAACATGATTAATCTGTTAGCAAACAAGCCAACTTATTTGGCTAAACAGGTGCTGGTATGCTTTGCCGCAGTTGTCATGTATGGCTGTGCTGCCCCAGAGGTCGGTTCCGATGTTGAACAGGCTACCACCACCACAGATGCAGTTGAAGGTAATACCACCCAAAGTGGTGGCATTCTTGATTCCCTTCGCCGGCGTGAAGATGCCGTGGCAGGGGATCCTGCATGGGTGCCAATCCGTCCGCAACGCCAACCGGAACATTATGCAACGGCAACGGGGTCTCTGTTCAATTCCAAACAAGTCCACAACCTTTATGACGATACAAAGCCGCGCCTGATTGGTGACATTGTGACCGTTATGCTGGAAGAGAAAACCCAGGCGAAAAAGAGCGCCAGCTCTGATCTCAACAAGAAAAATGACTTGAGCATGGATCCGCTTGAACTGGGTGGCAAGGCGATGGAAATTGGTGAATACAACCTTTCCTACGCACTTAAGAATGACAACAAATTCTCAGGGACCTCGAGCGCAGACCAAAGCAACAGTATCTCAGGTTCTATTTCTGTGGAGGTTGTCGATATTATGCCGAATGGCAACCTGATGGTCCGGGGCGAGAAATGGCTGACACTGAATACCGGTGACGAGTATATCCGCCTGAGTGGCACTATCCGCCCGGATGATATCCAGCCGGACAATACCATTGCCTCAAACCGAATATCCAATGCCCGCATTCAGTATTCCGGTACGGGTGACCGTCAGGATACGCAAGAGCAAGGCTGGTTGGCACGATTTTTTAATGTGACTCTCTAACAGGTTTAAAAAGGCGGAGTTTTGACACATGAATTGGGCTAAGGCGATTGCGGCAGCACTGATATTCTTTTCCCTTCCAGGGCATGCAGCGCGCATCAAGGATGTGGCAGATATTGCCGGTGTACGCAGTAACAGCCTGGTAGGTTATGGATTGGTAGTCGGACTGCCGGGGACCGGTGAGTCATCTTCTCCGTTTATGGACCAAAGCTTCAACTCTCTGCTCAAAAATTTCGGCATTCAGTTGCCACCTGGTACCAAACCTAAAACCAAGAACGTTGCCGCTGTTGTAGTAAACGCAGAAATTCCGGCCTTTGCCAAGCAGGGGCAAAAAATTGATGTGACCGTCTCATCAATTGGCACTGCCAAAAGCTTGCGTGGTGGTGAACTGCTGCAGACTTTCCTCAAAGGCCTGGATGGGAAAATTTACGCTGTTGCACAAGGCAGCTTGATTGTTGGTGGCTTTAGTGCAGAAGGTGCTGATGGCTCCAAGCTGATCGGCAATACCCCTACAGTAGGCCGGATTAGCGGCGGGGCAACGGTAGAGCAGGAGATTCCTAACCCGTTTGCGCGCGGCGATTACCTCACATTTAACCTACAGCAGCCGGATTTCACGACTGCCCAGCGTATGGCTGATGCTATAAACCAGTTCCTTGGCCCTGACATGGCTTCTGCAACTGACTCTACCTCTGTACGTGTTCGAGCTCCACGGGATGTTGGCCAGCGAGTCGCATTCCTATCGACAATAGAAAATCTCGAGTTCAACCCGGCAGAAGGCAGTGCCAAGATTATTGTAAACTCCCGCACCGGTACTATTGTGGTTGGCCAGCATGTCCACCTCAAACCGGCTGCTATTACCCACGGCGGAATGACCGTTTCCATAAAAGAAAACCTTAAAGTCAGTCAGCCAAATGCACTTGCCGGTGGAAATACGGTTGTGGTTCCGGATTCGGATGTACAGGTTAAAGAAGAGAAAGGCCGGATGTTTAACTTCCAGCCAGGGGCAACCCTTGATGACCTTGTACGAGCAGTAAACAGCGTCGGCGCTGCCCCTTCAGATTTGATGGCTATTTTACAGGCGCTTAAACAGGCTGGAGCCATTGAAGGGCAATTGATCGTTATTTAAGGAGCCTGACTGTGAAATCACCTGCTGATATCGGATTTATCCAGGATCTGGCTTCACTTGATACCTTGCGCCAACAGGCGCAAAAAGGTGGTGATGACGAGAAAGCCGCCCTTCATGCCGCCGCAAAGCAGTTTGAGGCGCTGTTTACCCAGATGCTGTTTAAATCGATGCGAAATGCCAACAAGGTGTTTGAATCCGATCTTGTTGATAACCGCACCAGTAAATTCTATGAGCAGATGGCAGATGAACAACTGGCATCTAACCTGAGCAAGGAAGGATCCCTGGGGTTGGCAGACCTGATTGTGCAGCAGCTTTCGGGTGACAAAGAAAAACATCCACAGGCAGTAATGCGTACCGCAGCAGTAGACAGTGCGTTGCGGCTTCCCGTTAAAGAAGCTCATGCATCAGAGGCTGCTGAGAACGCCTTGGCAGAAGTGCAACGTCTGCGCAGGCTGATGCGTGCTCCGTTGGAAAATACGGTCCACCCGGTAAAACAAAGTGAGAGCTTTGAATCTCCGGAGGCTTTTGTTGCCAGTATGAGCCCATATGCTAAAAAAGCAGCCCGTGCATTAGGTGCAGACCCTGCAATCATCCTTGCACAAGCAGCACTGGAAACGGGCTGGGGCAACAAGGTGATCAACAACGCCGGGCGTTTCAGTCACAATCTTTTCAATATCAAGGCCGATTCCCGTTGGGCTGGCCCTAAAATGGCAACCCGTACACTTGAGGTCTATGACGGCATCCCGGTGCAGGAAACTGCAGCATTCCGCTCTTATGATTCCTACCAAGACAGTTTTGATGATTATGTTGCCTTCCTTCACAACAATCCCCGCTACGGCAATGCATTGAAATCTGCCGGTGATCCCAGCGAATTTATCCATGGCTTGCACCAAGCGGGCTACGCTACTGATCCTAACTACCCGGATAAAGTGATGCGGGTGTTTGATAAAGTGAAGAAAATCATGCCGCAGTAAGCGGCATTTTTTATTTAGGCAAAGCATTGCCTCCTTCTTGTCTTTCTCTGTTTTTCTGTTCTTATCCTATTGAAAAGTATCGATATAAACTAGTGGCTCGATAATTGCATTTATCCTGGGTAGCTTGATGTTTGCCGCTTGGCGGCAAACCGTATAACCCGGAGGAATAATGGGGTTTGATCTTCTCAACCTGGGCGCGCAGGGTGTTCTCACAGCGCAGCGCCAGCTCAATACAACCGGCCATAACATCAGTAATGTCAACACTGAGGGTTACAGCCGGCAGATGGTTGAGCAGGCAACCAATGCTCCGCAGTATTGGGCAGATCAAAACTGGGGGACCGGTGTACGGGCTGTTGCGGTTAACCGCAACTATGACAAATTTGCCGTCAATGAAATGAACCTGGCAACCACGACCCACAATTATGCTGCTGACCGCGATACACAACTCGCATTGCTGAATGATGTAATGGCAAACTCAGCGGGGAAAATTCCTCAAAATATCAATGATTTTTTCGGTGCAGTGAAAACCCTTGCGGATACACCCAATGACATGGGTGCAAGGAAAGTAGTCCTGGAGAAAGCCAAGCTCAGTGCGGCGGCTTTGAACGATATTCATCACATAGTCCAGCAGCAGTCGTTTGATACAACCGAACAAATCCATGCGATGACTCAGCGGATTAACCAAATCGGCGAAGAGCTGGTGGAAGTGCACCACACCATGATTCGAACTCAGGGTCACAGTAATGACTTGATGGATCGCCATGACCGATTGATAAAAGAGTTGTCTGAATATACCAAAGTCACCGTTACTCCCCGGGAAAATGATGGCCTGTACAACGTTATGATTGGCAACGGGCATATGCTGGTGTCAGGTACGCAATCGAGCACACTCACAACGCTGGATGGCAGCCCGGACAGCACTCGGACACAGCTCGCGTTGGTGGAAGGTAAGAGTGTAAAGGCAATTTCCAAGGCGGATGTTGGCGGTAAGCTGGGATCGCTGTTTGAGTACCGGGATAAAACTATCCCCATGGTACAGGACGAGCTTGGCCGTATTGCTGTTGGTTTTGCCCAGTCTTTGAATGGGCTTCAGAATCAGGGCTTTGATTTGAACGGCGAAGTTGGGCGAAATATGTTTACCGACTTCAATAACGACAATATAGCGGCAAATCGCGTGATTAAACGTGGCGACTCAACGGCCGATATCAAAGTATATATTGATGATTTGCGTGCGCTGAAAAGTGGCGATTATGCCCTGACATTTGACGGATCCAGCTACTCATTGACTAAACCGGATGGGAACAAGCTGACAGTTGCACCAACCGGGACACCACCAAGTTTTGAGGTGGATGGTTTGCGCGTACAGGTTGATGCTGGTTTGTCTCCCAATGAAAAAGTCTATATCCGTCCTGTCCGCCATGCTGCCAATGAAATCCGGGTTACTATGGACCATGGTGAGCAAATTGCCACCCAGAGCGTTATCAGTTCAGCGTCCCGCCTGTTGGGTAACGCAGAGCTGAAAATTACGGCAAAAGGTGCCCAGAACGAGTTTCAGGTTGTTGTATCACCAGACGCCACCCAGTTTGCGGTACTTGATAAAAACGGCAGTGTACTGGTGGCTCCCCAGACTTATCCACCTGCGGGCCCGGTAAACGTAAACGGTACGGTATTTGAACTCAGTGCCGGTGCTGAGCCGGAAGATGTATTTGCCGTCAGCCTGAACCCGGCAGACGGTGACAATGGAAACCTGATGCTGATGCAAAGGCTGCAGACACAAAAGTTCATGAATAATGGCCGTTCAACTATCGTCGATGTTTTTGAAGGGCTGAACACGGAAGTCGGTATGCAGAAAAACAGTTTCCAACGTATGCGGGAAGTCACAGGTGTCGAGCTTCAGGAAGCCGAAAGCCGGGTTGCGCAGGTCTCAGGGGTGAACCTGGATGAAGAAGCTGCCAACATGATGAAATTCCAACACGCGTACATGGCATCATCACGCATTATGTCTGCAGCAAATGAAGCTTTTGAACAGCTTCTGAACGCGACCCGCTAGGAGATTGAACAATGATTAGCAGGCTTGCCAGTTTCCATAATTATCAGACAGTGTCGAATGACATCATGCGCCAGCAGGTTCGTGTACAGGATACGCAAAGTCACCTTGCATCAGGCGAGAGAGTGAGCAGCGCTGGTGATGACCCGTTAGCCTCGGTATACATCCAGAATTTCCATCAACAGGACAAGCAGCTGGATCAGTATGTTGATTCCATCACGTTGGCACGTAACCGACAGAACCGTGAGGAGATAACGCTCAGCGAAGCCGAGCAACTTATGGATTCAGCCAAGCGTAAAACCATGGCAATTATCAACGGTTCATTGTCCAAGGAAGACCGCATCGCGCATCGTCAGGATCTGGAAGGATTGTTCGACGGATTTATGAACTTGGTAAACACCAAAGATGAATCCGGAAACTTCCTCTTTTCCGGTACAAAAGCCAGTACCCAACCGTTCTACCGTGATACCCAGAACAATGTCCGGTATGTTGGGGACAGCTACTTCCGGTCTGCTCAAGTGGCACCGGCGGTGGAAATTGCTGTCAGTGACCCGGGCGACAAACTGTTTCTGGAAATAGATAACCCCTATGGGGATTATCAGCCGGATTACAATTTGAAAGAGGGATCCTTGCTGTTGATCTCCAATGCAGTCAATACCAATGATGCCGATAATGCACAGTATAACGTCAGCTTTAAGGACAATAACGGCGTCATGATGGCTGAGGTGTACCAAAATGGCAGCCTTGTACAGTCGTCACCCTACGATCCTCAATCGGGGGTTCAGTTTGGCACGCTGAATGTCCGTTTTGAGGGCGAAATGCTGGATGGAGATTCTGTCGATTTAACGCGGCAAGATAAAGTGAACCCGTTTGATGCCTTCCGCAAAGCCATTGAGCTGACTGACCGCGACAACAACGACGCCTCAGCCAACGCCGAGTTGCAACAGGCAACCGAAGAGTTTACTGCCGCATTCAAGCACCTTAACAAAGCGCGGTCTGAAGTGGGTTCACGTCTTCAAACATTGGATCGCCAGGAAGATATGCACAAAGATTACAAACTGGTGTTGAACAAGTCGCTGAGTACGCTTGAAGACCTGGATTATTCGAAGGCAGTTATTGATCTCAATGAAAATATGGTTGCACTTCAGGCATCCCAACAGGCTTTTGCGAAAGCCAAAGATTTGACCCTGTTTAACTACATTTAACGTGGTGACAGCGTAAAACAGAATAAAAAGCCCGGCTGACTCAGGTTAGCCGGGCTTTTTCACGTCTTAATGCCGGTTGATTGAAAGGGCCTGGTCAAGGCTCCCGGTACTTATATATTGCTTCACCGAAGCAGCAATAGCGTTTACAACATCGAGTTTGTTGGGCACGAGCGGAGGATACACAAACCCGATCTCCCTGCTGGTATGAAGGCGTTCGGGCTTGAATGGGTCGGAGTCATGTTTGCCGAAAAAGAATACAAAACACGGGGTCTCCGTGGCACTGGTAAGCATGTGTACAGCTGTACCAGCCGAGATGACAAGATCCAGGTTTTGTATCAGTGCTGCCGTACCGGCAAAGTCATCCCTCAAATCGAGATCGTCAAAAGTAATGATATCCCTGCCTGTGGCTCGTTTGATCCTGCTGAGTTCGTCTTTGCAGTCTCCGTATTGCAGGTTCACAAACACTGCATCAGGAATCGAATTTACCAGTGCGATGACATCTTTGATGTTGAGGTAATAGAAGTTCCGTGATGCGGCAGCCAGACCGCTTCGCCAGCAAAGTCCGATGACAGGCTTATTTCCACTCTGTTCTTTAAGCGCAGAAATCTTTGTTTGCCATGCAGATTGCAACGTCGAGGGAGTATTAATCCAGCTGTCTTTGTAAACATGTTGTCCGCAAGAATCAAATACCATCTTCGCCAGGCTTCCGGCAGCAATCCAGTGTGTTATCTCTGCCGTGACGTTTTCCGGTAGTTGAATTGGCACCCCTGGCTGGCGCTTAATTCCGAAGAAATGAGCTTCAGGATAGGCACAAGAGAGCGCCGGTATCAGGCGTGGCTCGCAGCCAACAAAGACCTTTTTACTGCGTTCAAGCACATAGCTCAGGTTGTGATAATAACGGATTTCATCACCCACACCTTGTTCTGACATGACTAATACGATGTCGTCATTGTTTTCTCCGGGTACCCATACCGGGGTGGCCCCTGCTGCTTTTAAGCGCAGGCCAGCCGCTATGCCGCGCTCATTAGCTTCATAATGTTCCTTCCACTGTTTCAGCGTTTTGTAGATAAATGTCAGGTTAAATGCCGCCTCGTGATCGTCTGGGTTGGCATCGGTATAAGCCTTGATTAAGGCAAGTGCTTCTTCGGGATGCCCCTGATACCACTTGAGCTCTGCAATAAAGGTTTTCAGTTTACTGGTTTTCTCAGGTGGAATTTTAGCCAGGGCTTTGGTGAGTGTATTTTCACACTCTGCCAAGGAAGTCGGAGTGAAATTCTGGCGCTGCCGAAAATCCATAAACCGCGCTTCTGCCCGTATATAGTGAAGAAGGGGTTGTGCCGGATTAATTTTCAACAGCGTATCTGCAGTCTCTTTTACCTTGGCCCAGTTTTTCTCGCTTGAGTAAATATTTAGGAGGCGACGTAGCAGAGTCTCGTCATCAGGTGATTCCCTCAGCCCGTCAATACAGTGGCTTCTGGCTTCCTTATACAGTGTGAGCGCGACTTCACAATCAATAAGCAACTTGGTTGCAGCACTTTTATTTTTTGTATGTTGCAGTGCCAGCAGGAATGACTGTCTTGCTTCGGGAAGTGCACCGGAAGCGGTCAGCATCTTTCCTTTCTCTAACAGTGCATCCGGGTGCGACGGGGCGATTGCCAATATTGCTTTCAGCAGTGCTTCAGCCTGGGTGACGTTATCTGTATCGATAAGCTGTCGAACGGCATCAAGACTTGTCTGGATTTCATCCTCAATGGATTGCCTTTGGCTTGAAGCCGTCTCTGCTGCTTTTGCCGTCCGGCGGCTTTCGGCCTTATTACCTGTCTTTGCGGTAAGAGATTGCCGCATTGCCAGCAGTTCTTGCTGACCGGGGTTCCGGGAAAGAAGCAGCTCAACCCAGTCCAGGGCCTCAAGGTTTTTACCCTGTTCTTTCAGCACTACGGCCAGATCGAACAGGACAGAGTCATCCTCTCGGGCAATGTCTGCTGCCGCACGTAGGCGTTGTTCTGCGTTATTGAGCAACCCTTGTTCACTATCAAGGACAGCAAGCACCTGCAAAACAGGAACAGCATCTGGGGCGAACGTAAGGATTTCTTCGAAAACAGCTCGGGCTTCGGCCTTGCTGTTTTGTTGGTACAGCGACACACCATGCTGAAATGCCTGTTCAAGAGTTAATTTGTGAGAGTTCTCAGTCATGGGGGGAGTCCGGTGAATTGAATAGGTAATGAAACGTGTTCAGGCAAGTATTGTGCCTGAAAAGATCTTATTTATGACTACACTAAAGAAATAAAATGGCTGGGCAAATAGATTGCCGCATAGCCGGAAGTGGTTGGCATCAGGGCGGAATGTTGCCGCTTTTGTCATTGCGAATAAAGTTAAATTTACGGCAATGCATTGTTTCTACAAGTAATTTAATAATTGGCACAGTAATTGTATTCATGACTGTGAAACGGCAAGGTTACCGGCGTTAACAACTCGATACATTGCCGGCCGATTAACATAGATGTTCTAGCTGGTCCCGCTGCACCACATTGTCAGCTTGTTGCGGGTAGGCTGTTTCGCGAACACAAGCGAAAGTCAAAGGAGAGCAAAATGGGTGTAACAGTAAACACCAACGTGTCTGCGATGACTGCGCAGCGTTACCTGAACAAGGCTACAGGTGAGCTCAATACGGCAATGGAAAGACTGTCGTCCGGTAGCAGAATTAACAGTGCAAAAGATGACGCAGCTGGTCTTCAAATTTCAAACCGATTGGTCGCCCAGGCTCGTGGCCTGGATGTGGCAATGCGAAATGCCAATGACGGTATTTCAATTGCACAGACTGCCGAAGGTGCGATGCAGGAATCAACCAATATTCTCCAACGTATGCGCGATCTGTCTTTGCAGTCCGCTAACGGTGTAAACAGTAATTCAGAGCGCGGAGCTATCCAGGAAGAGATGGAAGCAATGCAAGACGAATTGAACCGTATCGCAGAAACTACGTCGTTTGGTGGACGTAAGCTTTTGAACGGATCATTCGGTGAAACCGCATTCCAAATTGGTGCTGATTCCGGTGAGGCAATCATTATGGGCCTCACAAGTATCCGTGCCGATGACTTCCGGATGGGTGGTGCTGAGTTTGCTGGTACTGTTGCCAAATCAGCAAACTGGGGTGTTTCCGGTTCTGCTGCAACCCTGGTCATGAGCTTTACCACAAAATCCGGTGAAGCCATCAGTCTGACAGTTAACGCCAAAGCCGGGGATGATATTGAAGAACTGGCGACGTACATCAACGGCCAGACAGACAAACTGGAAGCCTCTGTTGATGAGAACGGCCAGCTTCAGGTGTTTGTTGATGAGCCAAACCTGACGGGTAACCTCACCTTTGGTGGTGCATTAGCCGCGTCTCTGGGACTGACTACAGGCGCAGGAACTCAGATTACAGCACAAAATCTGGATGTAAGTACGGTTGGTGGCGCGCAGATGGCAGTAGGCGTTATCGATTCAGCCCTTCGTTATATTGATGGTCAGCGAGCAGATCTGGGTGCAAAACAGAACCGTCTGTCCCATACCATCAGTAACTTGGCAAACATCAAAGAAAACGTGTCTGATTCAAACAGCCGAATTCGGGATACCGACTTTGCCAAGACAACAACAGAGCTTACTAAGAAGCAGATCCTGCAACAATCCAGTACATCTATACTGGCGCAGGCT
This sequence comes from Parasalinivibrio latis, assembly GCF_036825535.1. Taxonomy (GTDB): domain Bacteria; phylum Pseudomonadota; class Gammaproteobacteria; order Enterobacterales; family Vibrionaceae; genus Parasalinivibrio; species Parasalinivibrio latis. The sequence continues at coordinate 2,853,011 of NZ_CP098812.1, read as the reverse complement.
AAGCAGTTGCCACAGGCGGCGCTCAACCTTCTTCAGTGATTTTTCTGTTGCACCCATTTCCTTTAAGCGGCCGATTCAGGCCGCTTTTCTTTTGTTCCAAATGACGGATGTTCCTTAGCTATAAGTATTTTTTGAAATATTTGTAAAGTCTTCTTTGTTATCGCCGATAAGGTTAATGCAACGGTTATTAGAGGCAATACGCGGCAAAAAAATGCCGAAATTTTTCTTAAAGTTATTGCCACCCTTGCCGCTACATCAGGTAACACAGAGAAAATTGGTTTTTCCTGGTGAGCTGGGCAAAGCCGAATTAGAGATACAAAGGAGATCATTATGGCGATTACAGTGAACACTAACGTGTCTGCGATGACTGCTCAGCGCTACCTGAACAACTCGACAGATGCTCTGAATAAATCTATGGAACGCCTGTCTTCAGGTTTCCGTATTAACAGCGCTAAAGACGATGCAGCAGGTCTGCAAATCTCTAACCGACTGATTTCACAAAGCCGTGGTTTGGACGTTGCTGTACGTAACGCCAACGATGGCATCTCTATGTCACAAACTGCAGAAGGTGCAATGGAAGAGTCAACCAGCATCCTGCAACGTATGCGTGACTTGTCCCTGCAATCAGCTAACGGTGTAAACAGCACTGATGAGCGCCAAGCTATCCAGGAAGAAGTGGTAGCTCTGCAGGACGAATTGAACCGTATTGCTGAAACTACCTCTTTCGGTGGCCAGAAACTGCTGAACGGTACCTTTGGTACCCGTGCATTCCAAGTGGGTGCGGATGCAGGTGAAGCAGTAATGATGGAATTCAAAAACATCCGTGCTGATGAAAAAGAAATGGGCGGCGATGTTTACACCGGTACTGTCGGTGCGTCTGCTGGCTGGGCTGCTTCAGCGAACACTCTGTCAATCACTGTTTCTGGTAATACTGTCGCGGTAAACCTGAAGGCCGGTGACGATATCGAAGAAGTGGCAACACTGCTTAACGGTAACTCTGGTGGTAACTTCAGTGCATCTGTTACTGAAGAAGGCAAACTGCAAATCGTTACTACTTCTGACGCAACCGTTGCGTTTGGTGGTGCTGCTGCAACTTCTCTGGGTATTGCTGTCGGTTCCAAGAGTGCACAAACTATCAAAGATGTAGATGTTACTTCTGTGGGTGGTGCACAAAAAGCAGTAGGCCTGATTGACAACGCTCTGCAGTATATCGATTCAGAACGCGCCGATTTAGGTGCGAAACAGAACCGTCTGTCTCATACTATCGGTAACCTGAACAACATTAACGAAAACGTAAGTGCGTCTAACAGCCGAATCCGTGACGTTGACTTTGCGAAGGAAACTACGCAAATGACTAAGTCTCAGATTCTGCAGCAATCAGGTATGTCTATCCTGGCGCAAGCGAAGCAAGCACCATCAGCTGCGTTGAGCTTACTGGGTTAAGGTAAGATTCGACATCCAGTTAGCGGGATAATATCCCGCTAACTTGTGCGATTGTGAGGTGATTACGATGGATATTTCATCTTATTCTGCCACTTCGAATGCATCCGGAGCCCATGGTCAGCGTGACGCCTACTCTGGTGGTACAAATGTTGCTAGAGGTAAAGCAAATGCTGAAGGTGCATTGGCGTCGCAGCAAGGAGGAAACGCTGCGCACCAGGCGATGAAGACTGAATCGAACCGCGCGGTACGAGCCAGTGAAAACATTGCAAAAGTAGACACCCTGAAGCGTGATCAGTTGGAAAAAATGATGGAACATCTCGATGAGTTCGTTTCGTCTTTCAACAAAGGGTTAGCTTTCAAACTTGATGAAGACACCGGCCGCAGCATTATTACTGTTTATGAAAAGCGGAGTGGTCAGGTTATTCGTCAGATTCCTGAAGAGGAAGTACTGGAGCTTGCAAAACAGCTGTCCGGTCACGCTAGCGGACTGGTAACAGAAACCGTTTAGTGAGAGGTTAAAAATATGGGCTTAAGTGCTTCGGGGCTGGCAACAGGCCTGGACATTAGCGGCATGGTCAATAAATTGGTACAGGCAGAGCGTGCGCCTCGCCAAAAGAGTATTGACAATAAACTTGCTGAAGTTGAAACCCATATTAGTGCTTATGGCCGGCTCAAAGAGTCGCTAGACAGCATGAAACAGCTCATGAGTGATTTCCGGGCTGACGGTAATTTTGCGGCCAGAAAAGCCTCTACCTCAGACGAAGACATCCTTACCGGCGAGGCGTCCAAAGATGCCGCACCCGGTAGCTATTCCGTTGAAGTGCTGAAACTGGCATCTTCACACAAACTTGTATCCTCCCCCTTTGCAGAAAATCAGGTCTTTGGTGCCGGTAACCTGGAGATAAGCCTTGGTAACCGGAGCATGTCTGTAGACGTTACGAACCCTAATGCAAAATTAGAGGACGTCGTCGCAGCCATTAATAGTGCTCCGTCAAACCCGGGTGTACAGGCATCTTTAATTCAAGATGAAAATGGTACCCGGCTGACATTTTCCAGTGATAAGCAAGGCACCCAAAACGAAATTAAGGTTGTCGTTAATGCCGGTTTGGCCAGTCCTTACCAGCAATTGGCATTTGATTCAGGTGCAGTAAGCAATCCCATGCAGCAAATGCAGGCTGCCAGTGATGCGCAGATCCGTATTGATGGACTGGTGGTTGCCAACAGTTCAACCAACACCTTTTCAGACGTTATCAAAGGCGTTGATTTAACTGTCGAAAATTTGACGGTTAACAAACCGGTTAAATTTAATGTTGATTTTGACAAGGATGCGGTAAAAGGATCACTGAAGAAATTCGTCGACGCCTATAACGGGTATTATGAGCTATCCAAAAACCTCAGCCGTTACGATCAGGAAAACCAACAAGCTGCGCCGCTCACCGGGGACAGTACGCTACGAAGTGCAACCAGTCAGCTACGGCGATTGTTTGCCTCCCCACTTGAAGGTGTTACGTCATCCTTTAAGACGCTGAGTGAAATAGGTATTTCCACAACCCGAGAGGGAAACCTTGAAATCGACGACAACATGCTGTCAAAACAACTGCAGCAAAACTTCCCGGATTTTGAGGCATTCTTTGCTGGGCCTGATGGGTTTGCCAAGAAACTCGAAGATGTAATTCATAACTTCACTGGATACTCCGGTTCCATACAGAACCGTGAAAACACACTGACAGAAACACGCCGTCGCCTTAACCATGAACAGGAAACTCTGGATCGTCGAATGAAACAGCTGGAGTCCCAGACTCTGTCGAAGTTCAGGGCGATGGAGAGTGCCGTTTCACGCATGCAGTCTCAGTTAGGTGCCATGATGAGCATGATGCCGGGCGGGCAGTAATAGATGACGGCAAAACTTTATGAAGCGTTGTCACAATTGGATCAGAAATTGCTTCAGATTATTGACAGCGAAAACATCGACGATAACCAGCTATCTGAGCTTTTATCCGAAAGGGAAGAGCTGATTCAAAAAATACAATGTTCGCCGACTACAGATTTTGATATGTGGCAGGACGCGACAGAAAGAACCAAATTTTTGTTGTCCCGGTTCACGACCATAAGGGATGAGGCCGGTAAAGAGGCGGGAAAGCTGGTTCGGGGACGACGTTCAGTTGAGATATACAAGAAGTTCCAGTAAGTGAGGACGATTATGAGAGGGTCACTGCAAGCCTACAAGAAGGTCTCAGTAGACAGCCAACTGACAGCTGCATCACCGCACAAGGTGATTCAGATGCTGATGGGTGGTGCCATTGAGCGCCTGATTCAGGGTAAGGCGGCCATGCTGCAGAACAACTTCGCAGTAAAAGGCGAACGCCTTGGCAAGGCATTGGATATAGTCGTCAACTTACGCGGTTGTCTTTCAATGGATGATGGCGGGGATATTGCCCAGAATCTTGATGCTCTATATGATTTCATGATCCGCCAGATTTCACTGGCCAATGTCCAGAATGATCCTGAACCTATTGATGGTGTTATAGACATTCTGCGTGAAATTAAGTCTGCCTGGGACCAAATCCCACCCGAATTCCACCATGTGGCAGAACCTCAGCCTTCCTAACATTTTGTATTTATTGCATTGTGTTTGCACTGGAGTCACACCTTAGTGTGGCTTCGGTTGCCTTATCCTGAGCATCAATTACAATAGCGCTTTGTTTTGCAGCCGCGCGAATTAAGCACTGCGCTAAACAACAAGTATCAGGGTATTAAGGCAGAGACACGATTATAAGATGCATGGTTTAGCAAAGGTTCTGGTAATCGACGATGACCCCCAATTTCGTCATGACCTTGGAGTGATCCTTAACTTTATCGGGGAACACTACAGGCTAGCTTCTTCTGCCGACTTGGGTGACAGTCTCTGGGAAGAAAATTGGGCGCTTTGCCTGATTGGACATATCCATTCTCAAAAAAAGCTTAGCGAGCTTCTGGATAACCTCGCTATCAACAGCCACATTCCCGTTATTGCCCTTTCTGTACACGACCAGATTTTAAGTGGAATGAGCAATTATGTCGGTGAGCTGGAACTGCCTCTGAATTACCCCCAACTTTCCGACGCCTTCAGGCATTGCCAGGAGTTTTCCGGTAAACGAGCGTTTGACATTCCGCAATTGGCACAAAAAAACACGCTATTTCGTAGCATGGTTGGCCGTAGCGATAAAATCAGTGAAGTCCGCCGTTTGGTTGAGCAAGTCGCCACGTCGGAAGCCAGTGTATTGATTCTGGGCGAGTCAGGTACTGGTAAGGAAGTGGTAGCTCGTAACATTCATTACCATTCAAGCCGGGGACAGGGGCCTTTTGTTCCTGTTAACTGTGGTGCCATTCCTGCAGATCTTCTTGAGAGTGAACTGTTTGGTCATGAAAAAGGTGCCTTTACCGGTGCGATTACTGCACGTAAAGGGCGTTTTGAACTGGCTGAAGGCGGGACACTGTTCCTGGATGAAATTGGCGATATGCCAATGCAAATGCAGGTAAAGCTCCTGCGTGTGCTGCAAGAGCGCAGTTTTGAGCGGGTAGGCGGCAATAAAACCATAAAAGTTGATGTCCGGGTTGTTGCTGCGACTCACCGAAACCTGGACGAAATGATAGCGGAAGGCACTTTTAGGGAAGATCTTTTCTATCGTCTCAATGTATTCCCTATCGAGATGCCGCCGCTTCGTGACCGGTTGGAAGATATCCCTTTGCTGGTCCATGAGCTCATGGCGCGCCTTGAGGCCCAGGGCGGTTGCCCAATTCACTTTTCCCCTCGTGCTATTACATCTTTGATGGAGCATGAGTGGCCGGGAAATGTCCGGGAACTGGCCAATTTGATTGAACGCTTGGTGATTCTCTATCCTGGTCAGGTAGTAGACGTTAACCATTTACCCAGCAAATACCGTTACAGTGCTGTACCTTCATTCCAGCCGGAAACCTCGATAGACAGCGATATCCTTGAGCGAGAGGCACTGGCGGACCTGTTTGCATCACCTTCACCGTTGCAAGATGATATGGCCGTTGCGTTCGGATCAAATGCCTTGCCTCCGGAAGGGATAAACCTCAAGGAAATGCTGGCAGATCTGGAGATAGATATGATCCGTCAGGCTTTGGATGCGCAGGCCGGTGTGGTTGCGCGAGCCGCTGATATGTTGGGTATCCGCCGGACGACCCTGGTCGAAAAAATGCGTAAGTACGGACTCAATAAAGACGAGCTGTAACTGAGGCTTATCTCGCTGGTTTTATCTGTCTTACAAAGGCGAAGTCAAAAAAATGGCTTCGCTTTTTTATTTTCCATTCACAATAAATCTTTAAATTCAGCATCTTATCTGTGGCATGTTTTGTGCATTTTGATGTTTATAGAAATATTGACAGTATAGGTCCCCAGAGGTTTATGGAATCGGGATACGCTAATCAGGAGTGTTCCTACAACTCTTCTCTCGGCAGTCCAGAGCAACAGATGTTGCGATACAAGCAAGTGCTCGATGTGATGCCTGCCGGCGTGATTTTGCTTGATTCAAAGGGCGTTGTTGCCGAAGCCAACCCGGAAGCTCACCGACTGTTGGGTGAGCCACTGGAAACCCAGCGTTGGCTTGAAGTAATTCAGCGTTCTTTTGCTCCCCGAGAAGATGACGGACACGAAGTTTCCTTGCGAGATGGCCGCAAAGTGAGACTTGATATTTCAGCCTCTGACTCTGGCCAGCTCATCATGATTACAGACATGACTGAAACACGTTTGCTTCAGTCGCGCGTCAGCGATCTCCAGCGACTTTCATCACTGGGACGTATGGTGGCTTCATTGGCCCACCAAGTCCGCACACCCCTTTCCAGTGCGATGTTATATGCATCACACCTTGGCTCTGCGGATTTGCCCGCCCCCGCCCGCCAGCGATTTCAAGGCAAATTGATTGACCGACTGCAAGATCTGGAAAAGCAAGTTAATGATATGCTCCTGTTCGCCAAAGGTGGGGACAACAAAGTGGTGTCCAGATTTAGCCTTGGCAACCTGCTTGACGAGTTTGAACCCATGGTGGAGACCACCATTTCCCGCAATGACATTGACTTTGAAGTTAATGCTGAAGATGAAGAACTTGCGTTGTTCGGAAATGCCAATGCACTCGCCAGTGCAATGAGCAACCTGATTCTTAATGCTGTTCAGGCTGCGGGGAAAGGGTGCCGAATCGTTTTGGATGCCCGTAAGATCGATGATCAGGTTTTTATCTCTGTGATTGATAACGGTCCGGGTATCCCTGCGGATTTGCAGGCAAAGATTCTTGAGCCTTTTTATACAACGCGCCAGCAAGGTACCGGTCTTGGGCTTGCTGTCGTCCAAATGGTTTGCCATGCCCACAAGGGGCGGCTCAGCGTCCAATCCGAACTGGGGAAGGGCGCATGTTTTACCTTGTGTCTGCCCGTTTGCGATACAAGTGATAAATCGTCAGAAAGCACACCCGGAGGAACACCATGAATCAGAGCAAAGTACTGGTTGTAGAGGATGACGAAGGTCTGCGTGAAGCACTGGTTGATACACTGGCACTGGCCGGTTACCAGTGGCTGGAAGCAGACAGTGCTGAACAGGCTCTGTTAACGTTGAAGTCCGAACCGGTCGATCTTGTGGTATCAGATGTACAGATGGCGGGAATGGATGGCCTTGGTTTGCTCCGTAATATTAAGCTTAATTGGCCGAACCTTCCGGTTCTCCTGATGACTGCCTATGCCAATATAGAAGATGCGGTGTCGGCGATGAAGGAAGGTGCCATCGACTACATGGCAAAACCATTTGCTCCGGAAGTGCTGATGAATATGGTGAGCCGTTATGCACCAGCGAAAACCGCTTCTTCTGATGCTGTAGTGGCCGATCCCAAAAGCCTTGCTTTGATGTCTCTGGCAGATCGTGTGGCTAAGACCGACGCCAATGTGATGGTACTGGGGCCAAGTGGTTCTGGTAAGGAAGTGATGGCCCGCTATATTCACGAACATTCCAACCGATCCAATGGCCCGTTTGTCGCGATTAACTGCGCTGCCATTCCCGAAAACATGCTTGAAGCTACCCTGTTCGGCTACGAAAAAGGGGCGTTTACCGGTGCAATACAAGCTTGTCCCGGCAAATTTGAGCAGGCACAGGGCGGCACAATTTTGCTTGATGAGATCAGTGAAATGGACCTCAGCCTTCAAGCCAAGCTTTTACGTGTGTTGCAGGAGCGCGAGGTAGAGCGTCTGGGTAGCCGGAAGGCTATACAACTGGATGTTCGGGTACTGGCAACCAGTAACCGGGACCTTAAACAATATGTAACCGATGGAGAGTTTCGCGAAGACCTCTATTACCGCCTGAATGTCTTCCCATTGACCTGGCCGCCTCTTTGCGAGCGCTTGGGTGACATTGCCCCGCTAGCCCATCACTTGGTAGGAAGGCACTGTACACAGCAAGGAAGAGCTGTTCCTTCTATGCAAGAGAGTGCAATTGATAAGCTAGTCGGGTACCATTGGCCAGGTAACGTCCGCGAACTGGATAATGTCATCCAGCGGGCGTTGATTTTATGTGATGGAGAGTCTGTTACCGCACAGGATATTTTGCTGGAAGGCCATGACTGGCATGATGCCGGGAGCCTGCAGCAGCACATTTCCCTAACACAACCTACATCTTACCAACAGCCGGCAACTTCCGGGTTTAATCGTCCGCCTGAGGGTATTTCTGCCCCGGAAAGTTTAGGTGGCGAATTACGCGAGCAGGAGTTTTCCATCATTCTGGAGACCCTGAACGCCTGTAATGGCAGACGTAAAGATGTTGCAGAAAAACTGGGCATCAGTCCACGGACATTGCGTTACAAACTCGCTAAGATGCGGGATGCAGGAATAGACATTCCGGGTTAACAAATCAGCAATCTGACAGATTGTTACACTGATATATGGCCTCGGATTTGCTTGTCGTCCTAGGTAAAGGTATAAAGCCGGGATCCAACGTCAATGTACTGACAGCGCCCTAGGCGTTTTGAGCCAACAGGAGAAGTAAATGAAAGTTTCCGGAATGCAGCAGGAGATGCAAATGATGGCCGCAGAGGCCCGAAATTCTTCGTCCCCTGCCAATGCGCAGCAAGTGGCGGCGGAATTTTCAGATATCCTCGGTCAGGCTGTCAATAACGTCAATGGGCTCCAGAAAAGTGCCGGCGAGCTGGCAACCCGCTTTGATGAAGGGGATCGTTCGGTCAGCCTTGCCGATGTCATGATTGCACGAAACAAATCCAGCGTGGCATTTGACGCCACGGTTCAAGTACGGAACAAACTGGTCGAGGCATACAAAGAATTAATGAATATGCCGGTATAAGAGAGCGTTAGATAGTGGCAGACGAGAACTCAAACACAGACCTGGCGGTAAGTAACCAATCTGCGGCATTGCCTGCAGATGTTATGGACTCAGATGTTCAGAACCCAGACCAGAACGAGCAGGCTGCGTCTGGTGGGCTGCTTGGCGGTCTTGACCTGGTTCGCCAGGTCGTTTTGGTTCTGGCTGTCGCAATCTGCCTTGCCCTTATCGTTATGCTCTTTTTCTGGGTGCAGGAACCTGAACTGCGCCCGCTTGGCACTTACGAAACCAGCGAACTGATACCTGTACTGGATCAGCTTGATCAAAGCAAAATCGATTACAAACTGGATGGGAATACCATCCGTGTACCTGTAAACCAGTACAACGCAATCAAACTTAACCTTGCCCGTGCCGGGCTTGGACAGCCTACTGATGAAGGTGACCAGATCCTTCTCAACGACATGGGCTTTGGCGTTTCCCAACAGGTAGAGCGTGAACGCCTGAAATTGAGCCGTGAGCGACAGCTTGCTGCCGCCATTGAGGAAATGCGGAAGGTATCGAAAGCCCGTGTGTTGCTTGCGATGCCAAAACAAAGTGTGTTTGTCCGGCATAATCAGGAGGCGTCAGCAACTGTTTTCCTCACCGTGCGCAGTGCAAACACCCTGGATCAGGAAGAAGTGGACTCCATTGTTGATATGGTGTCTTCAGCCGTTCCCGGACTTAAACCAACCCGGGTAACGGTGACAGACCAACATGGCCGTTTGTTGAGCTCTGGTTCACAGGATCCAATCTCAGCAGTGCGCCGCAAGGAATATGAACTGGAGCGCCAACAGGAAGAACAGCTTCGCAACAAGATTGACTCTATTTTGATTCCGGTACTGGGTATTGGTAACTACACCGCCCAGGTGGATGTCAGCATGGACTTCAGTGCACTTGAAGAAACCCGGAAAACATACGACCCTGCAGCCCCCGCAACACGCAGCGAATACACCCGGGAAGATATCAACAGCCGGGATACAGTGGGCGGTATCGCCGGGGCTCTGAGTAACCAACCGCCGTCAGATTCAGCGATTCCTGAAGACGTAAAAGATCTGAAAAATGGTGGACTGGGTGGTGCTGAATCCGTAAGCCGTGAGGCGACGCGAAATTTTGAGCTGGATACTACCATCAGCCACCGCAGGGCACAGACCGGATCGATTGCACGCCAGACTGTATCGGTCGCACTGAATTATATTGAAAACACCAACCCGGAAACCGGCGCTGTCACCAAATCGCCGTTGAGTGAAGCGGAGCTTGAGAAGATTCGTCGCCTGCTGGCAGGCGGCCTTGGCTATGACAAGGCGCGTGGTGATGTCCTTGAAGTGGTTGCCGTTCCCTTTGTTGAACCGGAAAAAGTTGCCGATGGCGATGTGCCTATCTGGGAACATGAAAATTTCAACGATTGGGTCCGCTGGCTGGCAGCAGCACTGGTTATTATTGTGGTGGTGTTGGTACTTGTCCGTCCTGCCCTCAAGAAATTGCTCAACCCGTATGAGGATGCGGCCGGTACGGTGGGTGCCAATGGCGAACTGTTTGGCCCGGATGGACGGCCATTGCAGCCGGATGATGACATTGGGCTTATCGGTGGCGAATTGGATGGCACCAATTCCTCGTTTGCCCTTACCGGCTCCAATATTGACCTTCCGGATCTGCATAAAGATGAAGACCTGCTGAAGGCAGTAAGAGCCCTGGTGGCCAACGAACCGGATCTGGCAGCGCAGGTAGTGAAGAGTTGGATGAGCGAAGATGGCAAGTGATGACGAAAAGACTGATGGCGCAGCCTATGATATCAGTCAACTTTCTGGGGTAGAAAAAGCATCCATTCTACTGCTCAGCCTGACTGAGCAAGATGCGGCAAGTATTATCCGCCACCTGGAACCCAAGCAGGTGCAAAAAGTGGGTGGCACAATGGCCACCCTGACCGATCTCAGCCAGGAGAAAGTGGCGGCAGTACACCGTACCTTCCTGGAAGAAATCCAGCGTTTTACTTCCATCGGACTCGGCAGCGAAGACTTTGTCCGCAATGCTCTTGTAGCCGCGCTTGGTGAAGACAAAGCTAACAACCTTGTTGACCAGATTCTGCTGGGCAGTGGCTCCAAAGGGCTTGAAGCACTTAAATGGATGGAGCCGCGTCAGGTGGCAAGCATCATTATCAACGAACACCCACAGATTCAGACGATTGTACTTTCCTACCTGGAGCCGGAGCAGTCTGCAGAAATCCTGACGCAGTTTGCAGAGCGTGATGCGCTGGATCTGATGATGCGTATATCCAACCTGGAAGAAGTCCAGCCAGCCGCATTGCAGGAATTGAACGAGATCATGGAGAAACAGTTTGCCGGTCAGGCAGGAGCCCAGGCAGCGAAGATTGGTGGCCTGAAAGCTGCAGCAGATATTATGAACTACATGGACAACCAGCTTGAGGGTGCCCTCATGGATGGTATCCGTGAACGTGATGAAGAGCTGGCAGCCCAGATCCAGGACCTCATGTTTGTCTTCGAAAACCTTGCCGATGTGGACGACCGAGGTATCCAGACCATGCTGCGTGATATCCCGCAAGATGTCCTGCTCAAGGCGATGAAAGGTGCAGACGATGGACTACGCGACAAGTTCCTGCGCAATATGTCCAAACGTGCGGCTGAAATGCTTAATGACGACCTCGAGGCTATGGGCCCAATCCGTGTGGCTGATGTAGAAGCAGCACAGAAAGAAATCCTGTCCATTGCCCGTCGTCTGGCCGATGCCGGTGAAATTATGCTTAGCAGCGGTGGTGCTGATGAATTCCTGTAATCCTGACATTGTTGTTGAGGTGGCTGTATGACCCTCAGCCGCAAGCGCGGGTATCTCCGTGTCGAGGATGATGAACAGGATGTTGTAGAGCGGTGGTCCCTGCCTGACTATGACGAGAAAAACGCACCACCACGCCAGACGGCAATGAACTATGATCCGGCATGGCATCCGGACGCTTTTGAAGAAATTGAGGAAGAACCTGCTCCACAGCCACTCACTGCAAGCCAGTTGGAAGCTATCCAGCAAAGCGGTTATGACGAAGGCTTTGCTGAAGGCCGTAGTGCCGGGCATGAAGAAGGCCTGAAAACCGGTCATGAAGAAGGCTATGCCAAAGGTCATGAAGAAGGCCGGGAAGCAGGTCATGCCGAAGGCCTTGAAGCAGCAAAAGAAGAGATAAAGCAGCATTGTGAGGCTTTACAGAAAGCTGTCGCAGAGCTGTCAGTACCCTTGAAGTCAGTGGACAGTGAAGTAGAAAGTACATTGCTTGATGTGGTGGTTGCCCTGACGCGGGAACTGATTGCCGTTGAAGTGGCGACAAACCCACAGGTTATCCTTGAGACAGTTCGGTCAGCCGTGTCGTCTCTTCCAATGGCAGACAGACAGGTAAAAGTGTCCCTCCATCCGGATGACTACCAGATAGTGCTTGATGCCTTGGGCGAGCAAGGGATTGCAGACCGTCAGTGGAAAATGATGGCTGAGCCTGCGCTGAATCGGGGTGATGTCCACCTGGTATGTGATGACTCCAGTGTGGATTACCGGATGGAAGAGCGGGTCAAATCCCTTCTCACACAATTTATTGGCAATAACCAGGTAAAGAAAACAGTTAATGAACAACCTGAAGAGCCGGCTTCACAGCCTGAAGACCAGTAACCTTGCCCCCCGGCCTGTTGCATCCGGGAAGCTTCGCCGGGTGGTGGGCCTAACGCTTGAGGCAATTGGTTGTCGGGCACCGGTTGGAAGCCTCTGTAAGGTTGAAACGCTCAATGGCTTTATGGAAGCTGAAGTGGTTGGCTTCTCCGGTGAAAGCCTTTTCCTTATGCCCAGCGAGCAAATCTCCGGTGTACTGCCTGGGGCAAGGGTAACCCCTATTCATGGCGAATCTGGTATTCCGGTCGGCCCTCAACTGCTGGGCCGGGTGATAGATGGTGTAGGTAACCCCCTGGATGGTAAGGGAGATATCTACACGGATGATCGTGCCCCTTTTGTTGTCCCTTCAATCAACCCACTGGCCAGGAAACCTATCTCAGAGCCTCTTGATGTCGGAATCAAAGCAATTAATGGCTTGTTAACTGTCGGAAAAGGACAGCGTATTGGCCTGTTTGCCGGCTCTGGTGTCGGTAAATCGGTAACGCTGGGGATGATGACCCGGGGAACAACCGCACAGGTCGTTGTGGTCGGGCTGATTGGTGAACGTGGACGCGAAGTTAAGGAGTTCATTGACGAAATTTTGGGTGAAGAAGGCCGGGCACGCTCGGTTGTTGTTGCTGCCCCGGCAGATGCTTCGCCATTGATGCGACTGAAGGGGTGCCAGACTGCCCTTACCATCGCAGAATATTTCCGAGACCAGGGGCTGGATGTACTGCTGTTGATGGATTCACTTACCCGCTTTGCACAGGCCCAGCGTGAGATTGCGTTGTCGGTCGGTGAGCCGCCCGCGACCAAAGGTTACCCACCGTCAGTATTTGCCAAACTGCCAGCACTGGTAGAGAGGGCAGGGAATGGTGGTGAAGGACAGGGGTCGATCACCGCATTTTTCACTGTTCTCACAGAAGGTGATGACCTTCAGGATCCTATTGCGGATGCATCCCGGGCCATTCTGGATGGGCACATAGTCTTGTCACGTGAGATGGCCGATGCCGGGCACTACCCGGCAATTGATGTTGAACGTTCAGTAAGCCGTGTAATGCCCGCGATTGTGGATGAAGAACACATGCTTATGTCCCGCGCGGTAAGGCAGGTACTGTCGGTATGCCGTAAAAATCAGGATCTGGTATCAATCGGTGCATACAAACCTGGTACGGATCCCGCTATCGACCAGGCATTCTCCTTGAAGCCCAAACTTGATATGTATCTTCAACAGGGTATGAAAGATGTCGTGCCTTACCAGATGTGTATCAACATGTTGCGCTCATCATTGCAGGGGTAATGGGATATGGCAGATGCAATGAGCCTGCTGCTGCAAAAATCCGTGGATGATGAAGAGAATGCCCGCCGCGCGATGTTGGCTGCTCAACAGGCGTTGGACAGTTATAAGTTGCAGCTTAGCCAAATTGAGAACTATCGCCTGGAGTACTTCCGACAAATGACTGAGCGCGGTAAGGGAGGTCTGACAGCCTCGTCTTACGGGCACCTGAATAAGTTTATTAACCAACTGGATGAAACGCTGGTTAAACAGCGTAATGCCGGTGTCCAGTTCGAAGATAACCTTGAAAACAGCCGTCAGCATTGGCTGGCTTGCCGCCAGCAACGGAAATCTATCGAGTGGCTGATAGAAAAGCGTCAAAAAGAAGCGGCAATGGCGGCAGAAAAGAGAGAGCAAAAGCTGATGGATGAATTTGCTGCGTTGTCATCACGCCGGCAGAACTTATACTGAAACTTATAAAAATCATGGAAATATAGTAACTTTCGCCCGTCCTCCAAATTTCCTTCAAAATCCTTACCACTATGGCGTGATATTTGCTTTTCATATATCAAAGCGTTAAGCCGGACGAACCAGAAAGACTATCTGTCTGTTCGTCTGGAAGAAATACACCACAAAAAAGCAGGTAGAGACCATGTCGCAATCTGAAATTCGCCTTATGCCGCAAATGTTCAGCAAAGCAAAAGCTGCAGAGCAGGCAAAAACCGATGCTCCCGAAGGAGGGGATGATGGCGAATTCTCAGCAAAGTATGCAGAACTCTCTGATGTCAAAAATGTAGCCTCAGAAAAAGCACTGAAGGCCGGGGAAACACCTGATACTTCAAGTGCCGGAGTTGAGGATGCGGAGCTTTCCCTCAAAAAACTTGATGGTGGCGAGCCAGGCGCTGAAGAAAGTTCAGGTTCTTCTGCACAATCAGAGACGGAACAGGACGAGACTGCTTCTGAACTGCTTTCTTCTTCAAATCAAGATCATTTACCAACGGATTCACCCGACAGCCTACAGAAAGTCGCAGAAGAAGGTGGCGCACTGCTTAACGAACTCAATCAAGCCAATTCAACGCTTAAAGGCGTCTCTGAGGGCAATGTTGATGTTGGGGCAGAAGGCAAAACCTTGCCGCTCAATGCAATAAGCCCGGAAGAAGCGACATTGGCATTGGCAAAAGCCGGTGACCGTGGCGATGCAGAATTGGTGTTTGATGCCAACGGCAATTTGGTTCAGGTTGTCGATCTTGATGGCGAGCCCGCAGCGACTGACCCAGACGTTGTTGTCGGGAAGATTGATGCTGGCGCAGGGCAGCAGTCAGTACTGCCATCTGACGGTACTGAAGTGAATCCACAGTTAAATTCAGATGTAGCTCTGCAGAAAAGCTCGGAGGGTTCCCAGGAAAAATCTGATGCGGTTCTGGTGAAAAGCCAAAAGCCAGGTAAGGCTGAAATAACCGGTGACACTGACTCTGGGTTGCCAACGATTGATACACCGACAGTGACAGCTTTGTCTTCAACACCCACAGCAGTGGGGCATTCTGTTTCTGGTGAAGGGGCGTACAACCAGGGAGTCGGTGTCGGGACTATACCCCAGGAAGGTGTAGCAGACTATTCGGTTAAATCAGAAGTGCTTGCCAAGGGTGAAATGCCAGGTTCTCAGGTTGCACCTAAGGCTGCTTCCGACCAGGTATCTGTGGCCCAGACTCTTCAGTGGGGGACTCCCGCCCACGCTACAGGCACTGATTCAGGCAATTCTGCTTCCGTACAACCTAATTCCCAGGCTTCGACACCGCTTTCCCAGGCTGCACTCCTGACGGGTATGGCGGCCCAGGCTCCGACTCTGTCGCCAGAACAACTGCGTAATATCATGGCCTCTGGTGGAAAAGTGAAAGGTATGGAAGCGGCTTTGCAGGCCCTTTCAGCGACGGAATCAGAAAAGGCAGCAATCAAGCCGGGAACTGAGTACAATCAGGCCGGTTTACCACATTACACTGCGCAGCTTTCATCTCCGTTGATGCAGGGCAAAGGCGACACGGCAAATGCCCAGCCTCCACTCGTTCTTCATAAAGACCCGGATATGGCATCCAACCAGCTTGCTGACCGGGTTAATGTCATGTTGTCGAAGAACCTCAAGCAGGTTGATATTCGTTTGGACCCACCCGAGTTGGGACGCATACATATCAAGATGGGGATTAACAACGATCAGGCGACTGTCCAGTTTACGGTAAGCAGCCATCATGTGCGGGATCTTGTTGAGCATGCTATGCCAAGGCTGCGTGAAATGCTCCACCAGCAGGGTCTTCAACTGGCTCAAAGTTCGGTAGACCAACAGGACTTTGGTCGACAGGCACAGCAGCAAGCCCAACAACAGGCTCAGCAGCATGGACAGATGGCATCTCAACAGCAAGGAAACGGTGGGTCAGGCTCCGGTTTTGGGCGAGGTGGTGACAGCTCCGCTGACGCCTTGCCGGATGATGCTTCAGCAGGGAGTAACTGGTTTGTTTCTTCCTCACGTGACCGGGTGGACTATTATGCGTAACAGCGTAATTAGTTTAACTGCCTGATGGGAAAAAACGGCATTTAACCATACACTTAACAGTAAGCAGTTAACCCGTGTGAGCATAAGGAAAAGAGGATTTCTTCTATGGCAGATACCGATGACGAGCAGCAACCCCAGGGTGGTGGCAAGAAAAAGCTGATTATTATCATCCTTGCTGTCGTTATATTGCTCGGCGGGGGCGGAGGAGCAGCATTTTTCTTTCTGATGGGGAGTGATTCCTCAGACATGACAACAGTTTCTGCGGCTCCGGCTGAAGAGGTAATTCTTCCCGCAAACTATATCAACATACCAGAACCTTTCATTTTTAACGTTTCCGGGAAAAAGCGGCAACGAATGGTTCAGGTCAAAATACAGTTGATGGTTCGCGGAGACGAAAATGAAAAGCTGGCAATGGATAACATGCCTTTGATTGAGCACACATTGCTGACATCCCTTGCCGCTGCAACCGTAGAGCAACTCCGTACTGCTCCGGGACAACTTGAAGTCCGGAAGCAGGCAGCTGATGCGGTCAAGGCTGCCATGCAAAAAGTAGTGGAAAAAAGCGTGGTGGAAAGGGTACTTTTCACCGACTTTGTAATGCAATAGGTGCATTGTGACAGACTTACTAAGCCAAGACGAAATTGATGCGCTCCTTCATGGCGTAGATGATGACGAGGAAGAAGAGGTCGTCGAATCCCCCGATGGGACATCGGCTGTCAGCTTTGATTTTTCCTCTCAGGATCGAATTGTCCGTGGTCGAATGCCGACCCTGGAGCTTATCAACGAGCGTTTCTCTCGCCATATGCGCATCAGCCTGTTTAACATGCTGCGCAAAACTGCCGAAGTGTCGATTAACGGCGTGCAGATGGTGAAGTTTGGTGAGTACCAAAATACCCTGTACGTGCCAACCAGCCTGAATATGGTGCGATTCCGCCCGCTCAAGGGAACCGCGTTGATTACGATGGAAGC